>JBDSSS010000072.1:0-21016 GCA_039928615.1 Terracoccus sp.
CTACTTCGCCCTGCCGCTCGTGCCGGTCCCGCTCGGCTTCGACGCCCGGTTCCAGCTGCTCCACGAGGACGACGCCGTCGCCGCCCTGATCCTCGCCACGACCGGGCCGTCGGTCGGCATCGTCAACGTGGCCGCGGAGGGCTTCCTCACGGTGACCCAGTGCGCGGCGATCGCACACCGCCCGATGCTGCCGGTGCCGCTCGCCGCGGCGGGCCCGATCGGCACCCTCATCAAGCGCAGTGGTCTCGCGGACTTCTCCTCCGAGCAGCTGACCTTCCTCGCCTTCGGCCGCGGGATCGACACGGCGCGGATGCGCACGGTGATGGGCTTCGACCCCCACTTCACGACCCGCCAGTCGTTCGAGGACTATGCGCGCTACCTGCGCCCGGCCGTCCCCGGCGTGGACGGGATGACCGACGTCGTCCACGACGTCACCGGCACGACCGCTGCCGCCCTCGGGCGCGTCTTCGACAGGATCCAGCCGTGACGCCGCAGACCGATCCCACCGCCGCCGGGTCCCGAGCCCGGGCTGCGGCGAAGACGTCGTCCACCACGAAGGGGACGGCAAAGAAGGCTGTCGCCGCGAAGAAGGCGTCCGCCACCAAGGGGAAGGCGAAGAAGGCCCCCGCCGCGAAGAAGGCGACGAAGACCACCGCCGCGAAGACGGCCTCGACCGGGAAGACCGCGGCGCCCACCCCCACTCCCTCGGCGCCCACCACCTCGGCGGCCCGCCCCGCTCGGGGGGCGTTCGCCAGCGGCGCGGCCCGCGCGAGCGGCGAGCGTCGGCGCCGCAGCGGGACCCCGCTCATCTCCGCCTCCGAGCCGCTCGAGGTCAGCGCGGCCCGCCGTCGGGTGGTCGAGGGCATTGGCGAGATCGAGGTCACCGAGGTCACCGAGGTCACCGAGCTCACCGAGCTCACCGAGGTCATCGCGCCTCCGGTCGAACCCCCGGTCGAACCACCGGTGTCGGCCGTTGCGTCCCCGCGGTCGCGCCCCAGCCGGGCCACGATCCGGGCGCAGCGCAGCTCGACGGCTCCCGGGCGCCTGCGCGCCGTGCCCGCGGCCGACTCACCCGCCCTCCAGGACCCGGCCGAGCGGCATACCGGCGTCGGCGTGGCGCACCCCTCGACCGACGAGCTCGAGACCGCTGCGGGGAGCGAGCCCACCGTGGAGCGGACCACAGCGGGGATCGCCACGGCGCTCACGTCGGGCGTGCAGTCCCGCGCCGGCCGGCTCGTCGGTGCGGTCCTCGAGTCCGCGGAGTTCACCTCGGAGTCGCGGCCCGGACCCGCCGAGCTCGTCGAGCTCGCCGTCAACGTGCTGCGCGCGGCCGCCCTGTCTGCCGGGGTGCCGGCCGAGGACGTCGAGCGCCAGGTCGCCGACGGCCTCGCCTACCTGCGCCGCCGATTGACCGGCGACTACGTCGTCGACGAGTTCGGCTTCGACGAGGACTACACCCTCAACGTGCACCTCCCACTGCTGCGGCCCCTCTACCGCAAGTGGTTCCGCGTCGAGGTCCGCGGCATCGAGAACATCCCCAGCGTCGGCGGCGCCCTCGTCGTCGCCAACCACTCGGGGACCGTCGCGATGGACTCCCTGATGACCCAGGTCGCCGTGCACGACGAGCACCCGGCCGGTCGGCACCTGCGGATGCTCGGTGCCGACCTCGTCTTCACGATGCCGTTCGTCGGCACGATGGCGCGCCGGTCGGGCTCGACGATCGCCGCGAACACCGACGCCGAGCGGCTGCTCTCCAGCGGTCACCTCGTGGGGGTCTGGCCGGAGGGCTTCAAGGGCGTCGGCAAGCCCTTCAGCGAGCGCTACAAGCTCCAGCGCTTCGGCCGTGGTGGGTTCGTCTCGGCCGCCCTGCGCGCCGGTGTCCCGATCGTGCCGTGCTCGATCGTCGGCGCGGAGGAGATCTACCCGATCCTCGGGGACATGCCGGCCGTCGCCCGCCTCCTCGGTATGCCGTACGCCCCGATCACCCCCACCTTCCCGTGGCTGGGGCCGCTGGGGATGATCCCGCTGCCGAGCAAGTGGCTCATCGAGTTCGGGCCGCCGATCGAGACGACGACCTTCGGCGCCGACGCCGCCGACGACCCGATGCTCGTCTTCGACCTCACCGACCAGGTGCGCGAGACGATCCAGCAGACGCTCTACAGCCTGCTCATGCAGCGCAAGTCCGTCTTCTTCTGATCCTCGTCCTGATCGGGCGTCGGCGTGACCGTCCCCGCCTAGAGTGGGGCCGTGGCGGACCAGGGTGATCAGCAGTCAGGCGTGGCGCAGCGCGTGGTCCTCCTCGGACGGCCGGGCTGCCACCTGTGCGACGAGGCGCGAGCCGTCATCGAGCGGGTCGCCACCGACCTCGGGGTCGGCTGGCAGGAGCGGTCCATCGACGACGACCCCGAGCTGCTGCGGCGCTACGCCGACCAGATCCCGGTGACCTTCGTCGACGGCAAGCAGCACGACTTCTGGCGAGTCGAGGAGACCCGGCTGCGCCGAGCGCTGGGGTGACCGGTCGTGACCCCGGTCACGACTCCCGCGGTGTCCGTGCTAGGCCCGCCCTGCTCACTTTGTGCATGGGTTCACAAACGTCTAGCCTGATCTGGTCCCCACGTGCTCCGCGCCGCATCCCGGCGCACCAGCGAGAGGAGCCGGTGAGCAAGCGTGACCGCCGACCCAGCACTGCGTCGTGAGATCCCCGACGCAACCGTCGCGCGGCTCCCGGAGTACCTCCGAAGCCTCTCGCGGCTCGCCGAGGACGGCGTCCTGTCGGTGTCCTCGGAGGAGCTCTCCGGCGCCGTCGGGGTCCGCTCCGCCCAGCTGCGCAAGGACCTCAGCCACCTCGGTTCCTACGGGGTGCGCGGTGTCGGCTACGACGTGGAGACGCTCGCCCTGGAGATCTCCAGGGCCCTCGGCCTGACCGAGGACTGGCCCGTCGCCATCGTCGGGATGGGCAACCTCGGGCACGCCCTCGCGAGCTACTCGGGCTTCGTCACCAAGGGCTTCCGCATCGTCGGGCTCTTCGACGACGACCCCGCCCTCATCGGGGAGCCGGTCGTCGACATCGCCATCCGTCCGCTCCGCGAGCTCGCCGACTGCCACGCCGACGACCCGATCGCCATCGGCGTCATCGCGACACCGGCCGCCGCGGCCCAGGGCGTCTGCGACGCCCTCGTCGAGGTCGGGATCAGCTCGATCCTCAACTTCGCCCCAGCCGTGCTCGGCGTCCCGAGCGGGGTCGACGTGCGCCGCGTCGACCTCTCCACCGAGCTGCAGATCCTCGCCTTCCACGCCCAGCGCAAGCAGCTCGCGAGCTTGGACCTCCGATCGGTCGTGTCCCAGTGAGCCTGCTCGTCATCGGCCTGTCGCACCACACCGCCCCGCTCTCGGTCCTCGAGGGCCTCGCGGAGCGTCCCGACCGCGCCGCGGCGATCGCGTCGGCCGTGCTCGGCTCGGCCACGGTCTCCGAGGTGCTCGTGCTCTCGACGTGCAACCGGCTCGAGGTCTATGCCGACGCGCCCGCCTTCCACCCCGCCGTCGCAGCGATCGGTGAGACCCTCGCCGTCGCCGCCGGTGCGGAGGCGCCACCCGCCGGTGACGGGGCACCCGACCCCGGGACGCCCGGCGACCCCCTCGACCAGCTGGCCGAGCGCGCCGAGGCGCTCGCCGAGCACCTCTACGTCCGCTACGACGACGGCGCCGTCGCGCACGCGTTCACCGTCGCCTGCGGGCTCGACTCGATGGCGGTCGGCGAGTCCCAGGTGCTCAGCCAGATGCGCGACGCGCTCGCGGCCGCCCAGCGGGACGGGCACGCCGGCGAGTCACTCAACTCCCTCTTCCAGCAGGCGCTCCGGGTCGGCAAGCGCGCCCACGCCGAGACCGAGATCGACCGGCACAGCGTCTCCCTCGTCCAGATCGGTCTCGAGGAGGCGCGGGTCCACCTCGGGGAGCTCACCGACCGGGCCGGCGTCGTCGTCGGGGCCGGCGGCATGAGCGGCCTGGCCGCGGCCACGGCGAGCCGGGGCGGTCTCGGCTCGCTCACCATCGTCAACCGCACCCCCGAGCGGGCGCAGCGCCTCGCCGTCGCGACCCAGGGGACGGCCCGAGCCTGGGACGAGCTGGGCGAGACCCTCGCCGAGAGCGATCTCGTCATCTCCTGCACCGGCGCCGTCGGCCACGTCATCACCGGGACCGACCTCGCCGAGAGCTCCCGGCGCCGGGGCGGGCGCCCCCAGGTCGTCATCGACCTCGCCCTGCCGCGCGACGTCGAGCCCGCCGCTGAGTGGGCCGAGCCGCTGCCGAACGTCACCGTCATCGACCTGCAGCACCTCGGTCTGCTGCTCGAGGGCCGGGCCGACGACCAGCAGGTCGCGCGGGTGCGCGACCTCGTCACCGGCGAGGTGGCCGCCCACCTCACCCGGCGGATGGAGAAGGCCGTGGCGCCGACGGTCGCCGCGCTCCGGGCCCGGGCCGCCTCCCTCGTCGCCGCCGAGATGGACCGGCTCGACCAGCGCCTGCCCGACCTCGACGAGGACACGCGGGCCGAGGTCGGGCTCGCCGTCCACCGGATCGTCGAGAAGCTGCTCCACACCCCCACGATGCGGGTCAAGGAGTTCGCGATGGAGGGCCACGGCGCCGACTACGCCGCGACCCTGCGCGAGCTGTTCGACCTCGAGCCGCGCGAGGTCGCCAACGTCTCGACCCCACCGAAGCGCGGTGCCTGATGACCACGCTGCGCCTCGGCACCCGCCGCTCCGCCCTCGCCACGACCCAGTCCGGCTGGGTGGCCGACCACCTCCGCGCGCTCGGGCACGACGTCGAGCTCGTCGAGATCACGACCGAGGGTGACGTGTCCGCGGAGCTGCTGACGACGATCGGCGGCACCGGCGTGTTCGCGTCGGCGATCCGGACCGCCCTGCGCGACGGCCGGATCGACGTCGCCGTCCACTCCCTCAAGGACCTGCCCACCGCCCCCGAGCCCGACCTCGTCGTCGCCGCGGTCCCGGTCCGTGAGGACAGCCGCGACGTGCTCGTCGCCCGCGACGGGCTCACCCTCGGGGAGCTGCCCGCGGGCTCCGTCGTCGGCACCGGGTCCCCCCGTCGGGCAGCCCAGCTCGGCGCGCTCGGCCTGGGTCTCGTGATCCGACCCATCCGCGGCAACGTCGGCACCCGGATCGGGTATGTCACGTCCGGATCGGTCGACGCCGTCGTCCTCGCCCGGGCCGGGCTCGCCCGACTCGGACGGCTCGGCGACGTCACCGAGGTGCTCGACCCGATCCAGGTCCTCCCGGCCGCAGGGCAGGGGGCCCTGGCGATCGAGTGCCGCTCCGACCGGGAAGACGTCCGTGAGGCCGTCGCACCCCTCGACGACGCCGACACCCGCGCGTGCGTCGAGGCCGAACGGTCCCTCCTCGCCACCCTCGAGGCGGGCTGCACGGCCCCTGTCGGAGCGCTCGCCGAGGTCGTCGAGGGTGAGGACGGGCTCGAGCTGTCCCTGCGGGCCTTCGCCGGGTCGGAGGACGGCAGCCTCGAGCTGCGCCGCTCCCTCGTCGGACCCTTCACCCACCCCCATGCCCTGGGCGAGCGACTCGCCCGGATCCTGCTCGAGGACGGCGCCGCCGACCTCGACACCCCGCCCACTCCCGCCCCCGAACCCTCGGAGCATGTTTCGTGACTCGTTCTCGCCAGCCGTCGGAGCAGACGGTGTCGACCCCCACGGTCCCGACGACGCCCGCCCGGGTCGCTTTCGTCGGTGCCGGTCCCGGTGACCCCGGCCTGCTCACCGTCCGCGGCCGGGAGCTGCTCGCGGCGGCCGACGTCGTCATCCTCGACCGGGTCACCACCGAGGCCGAGGTCCGGCGTCACGCCCGCCCCGACGTCGAGGTCATCGACGCGGGCCACGGGGAGCAGGGCCAGGAGCTCACCCAGGCGGTCCGCGCCAAGCTCGTCGTCCGGGCGGCCAAGTCGGTCACCGCCGGTGGGCTCGTCGTGCGCCTCATGGACGGTGACCCCGCCACCTTCAGCGGTCTCGTCGAGGAGGTCCGCGCCTGTCGCAAGGCTGGTCTGTCCTTCGACGTCGTCCCCGGCGTCTCGGCCGTCACCGCCACCCCGACGTATGCCGGTGTGCCCCTCACGACGAAGGGCACCTCCGCGCTCCACGTCGTGAGCACCGGCAAGAGCGGGACCGACTACGGCCGCTACACCGCGGACGAGGACTCCGTCGTGCTCGTCGGCGCGGCGGACGGCATCCGCGCCGGGCTCCGCGCCCTGCTCGCCGCCGGTCGGGCGGGGGAGTCGCTCGTCGTGCTCTGCCGCCGCGGCACCACGGTCGAGCAGACCTCCGTGGCGACGACGCTGGGCGACGTCGAGGACGCCTTCGCCGGCTCCGACGCCTCCGAGATCTCGCTCGCCGTCGTCTCCCCGAACGTCGCGCTCCGCGAGGAGTTCGCGTGGTTCGAGACGAAGCCGCTCTTCGGGTGGCGCGTGCTCGTCCCACGCACCCAGGCGCAGGCCGGCCCGATGATCGACCGGCTCGGCGCCTACGGCGCAACCGCTGACGTCGTGCCGACGATCTCCGTCGAGCCGCCCCGCACGCCGCAGCAGATGGACAAGGCCGTGCGCGGCCTCGTCACCGGCCGCTACGAGTGGATCGGCTTCACCTCGACCAACGCCGTGCGCGCGGTCCGGGAGCGCTTCGAGGACCTTGGCCTCGACGCCCGGGCCTTCGCCGGGCTCAAGATCGCCGCCGTCGGTGGCGTCACCGCGCAGGCCCTGCGCGACTGGGGCATCAACCCCGACCTCGTCCCGGCGGGGGAGCAGTCGGCCGCCGGCCTGCTCGAGGTGTGGCCCGACTTCGACGAGCTGCTCGACCCGATCAACCGGGTCCTGCTCCCGCGCGCGGACATCGCCACCGAGACCCTCGTCGCCGGACTGCGCGACATCGGCTGGGAGGTCGACGACGTCACCGCCTACCGCACGGTGCGGGCCGCGCCCCCGGCCGCGCCGGTCCGCGACGCGATCAAGGGCGGCGACTACGACGCCGTCGTCTTCACCTCGAGCTCCACGGTGCGCAACCTCGTCGGGATCGCCGGCAAGCCGCACCCGGCCACCGTCGTGGCCTGCATCGGGCCGGCCACGGCCAAGACCGCCCAGGAGCACGGCCTGCGGGTCGACGTCCTCGCGGGCGAGGCCTCGGCGATCAGCCTCGTCGACGCCCTCGCCGGGCACGGCGTCGGCCTCGCCGTCGCGGCGGCCGAGGCGGGCACGCCCGTGCAGCGGCCCAGCGACAAGCGCCCGGCGTCGCGGCGCCGGGCGCGGTGAGCGCCACCATCATCCTCATCGCCCTCGTCACCCTGACAGAGATCGGAACCACCCCGTGATCGACCGTCCCCGCCGGCTGCGACAGAACCCGGCGCTGCGGGCGATGGTCGCCGAGACCCGCCTGCACCCGAAGGACCTCGTCCTGCCCGTCTTCGTCGCGGAGGGCATCGAGGCCCCCCGGCCGATCTCGAGCATGCCCGGGGTGCTGCACCACGACCTCGGCTCGCTCGTCGAGACCGCACGTCGGGCGGTCTCGGTCGGGATCGGCGGCATCATGCTCTTCGGCGTGCCCGAGACCAAGGACGCCACCGGCTCCGGCGCCGTCGACGAGGCCGGCATCCTCAACGTCGGTCTGCGGGCCGTGCGCGACGCCGTCGGGGACGACCTCGTCGTGATGGCCGACACCTGTCTCGACGAGTTCACCGACCACGGCCACTGCGGCGTGCTCGACGACCGAGGCCGGGTCGACAACGACGCGACCAACGAGATCTACGCCGACATGGCTGTGGCACAGGCGCGCTCGGGAGCCCACGTCGTCGGCCCCTCGGGCATGATGGACGGCCAGGTCGCGGTCATCCGGGCCGGCCTCGACGCCGCGGGCTTCGAGGAGACGGTGATCCTCGCGTATGCCGCCAAGTACGCCTCGGCGTTCTACGGGCCGTTCCGCGAGGCCGTCCAGTCGAGCCTCGTCGGCGACCGACGCACCTACCAGCAGGACCCCGCCAACGTCATCGAGTCGCTCCGCGAGATCGACCTCGACCTCGCCGAGGGCGCCGACCTGGTCATGGTCAAGCCAGCGATGTCCTACCTCGACGTCGTCGCCGCTGCCGCCGAGCGGGCCACGGTGCCCGTCGCCGCCTACCAGGTGTCGGGGGAGTACTCGATGATCGAGGCCGCCGCCGAGCGGGGCTGGATCGACCGCCGCGGCGCCGCGCTCGAGGCCCTGACGAGCATCCGCCGGGCCGGGGCGCAGGTCGTGCTCACGTACTACGCCCTCGAAGTGCCGGACTGGCTCGGTTGATCCCCACTAGGCTCGAGCCACCTGAGGAGGTGCGCATGACTGAAAAGTCGTCGGGGGACAGCGCCCACTGGCTGACAGACTCGGAGCAGGCGTCGTGGCGGGCGGTCCTTCGCGGGACCCGGTTGCTGGAGAGGGCGCTCGATGACGCCCTGCACGAGTCCGGCCTCCAGCTGAGCGAGTACGAGATCCTCTCCATGCTCTCGGAGAGCGCGTCGCACCGTCTGCGCATGTCCGAGCTGGCGGCGATGGTCGTCCAGTCACGCAGCCGTCTCACCCACACCGCCAAGCGGCTCGAGCAGCGCACCTGGGTGGTGCGCGAGCCGTGCGCCGACGACAAGCGCGGGGTCGAGCTCGTGCTCACCCCCGGCGGCCTGGCGGAGGTCCAGGAGCTCTCGCGGGCGCACGTCCGCAGCGTCCGCGAGCACATCGTCGACGTGATGACGCCCGAGCAGTTCGCTGCCCTCGGTGAGGCGATGGCGATCGTCCGCGACCACCTCGACCCCGACGGTCTCAGCGGTCACTGACCCCGCGGCACACCAACGCCCCGGCGCCCGTGTCGTCCCGGGGCTGGGGGAGACTGGGGGGATGAGCTCCTCGTCTGCCATCTCGACCACCCCGAACGACGCCCCGGCCTCGGCGGCCCTGCTGGCCCGCGCGGGCGCGGTCATCCCCGGTGGGGTGAACTCGCCGGTGCGCGCCTTCCGTGCCGTCGGCGGCACGCCCCGCTTCATGGCGAGCGGCTCCGGGCCGTGGCTGACCGACGCCGACGGCAACCGCTACGTCGACCTCATCTGCTCGTGGGGGCCGATGATCCTGGGCCACGCCCACCCCGCCGTCCTCGAGGCTGTCACCACGGCCGCCGCGAAGGGCTTCTCCTTCGGCACGCCGTCGGAGAACGAGGTGCTCCTCGCCGAGGAGCTCGTCGCCCGGGTGGAGCCGGTCGAGCAGGTGCGCCTCGTCAACTCGGGCACGGAGGCGACGATGTCGGCGATCCGGTTGGCCCGTGGCTTCACCGGGCGCGACGTCATCGTCAAGTTCGCCGGGTGCTACCACGGGCACGTCGACGCGCTGCTCGCCTCGGCCGGCTCGGGCCTGGCTACCTTCGCCCTGCCCGACTCCGCCGGGGTGCCCCGGTCCAGTGCCGCCGAGACGATCGTGCTGCCCTACAACGACCTCGCCGCCGTCGAGGCGGCCTTCGCAGAGCGTGGTGACACCATCGCGGCAGTCATCACCGAGGCCGCGGCCGGCAACATGGGCGTCGTGCCGCCCGCCCCCGGCTTCACCGAGGGCCTGCGCCGGATCACGGCCGCCCACGGCGCCCTGCTCGTCTCCGACGAGGTGATGACCGGCTTCCGCTGTTCGCCCTCGGGCTGGTACGGCCTCGAGGGACCGTATGCCGGCGGGGCCCCCGACCTGTTCACCTTCGGCAAGGTGATGGGTGGCGGCTTCCCCACCGCGGCCTTCGGTGGCCGCGCCGACGTCATGGCGCTGCTCGCGCCGCAGGGGCCCGTCTACCAGGCCGGCACGCTCTCGGGGAACCCCGTCGCCTCGGCCGCCGGCCTCGCCACGCTCCGCGGCTGCACCCCCGAGGTCTACGACCGCCTCGGGGTCGTCAGCGCGGCGATCGCGAAGGGGGCCTCCGAGGCCCTCTCTGCGGCGTCCGTCCCGCACACCGTCCAGTGGGCCGGCTCGATGTTCTCCGTCTTCTTCCGCGACGGGGCCGTGACGGGCTACGACGAGGCCCGTGACCAGGACACCGACGCCTTCCGCCGCTTCTTCCACTCCATGCTCGACCAGGGTGTGCACCTGCCGCCGAGCGCGTTCGAGTCGTGGTTCGTGTCCGCAGCCCACGACGACGACGCGGTCGACCACGTCCTGCGGGCACTGCCCGCGGCCGCCCGGGCCGCGGCGCAGCCGGACGCCTGAGCCGCGCTCGGGAGCCCCGGGTCAGTGCGCGACGGCCAGCAGGATGCCCACCCCGATGAAGAGGCAGCCGAAGACGCGGCCCATGGCGCGCTGACCCGAGGGGCTGCGCGTGAGCCGGGCCAGGCCGCCCGCGGCGGCCGCGAAGACGAACCACATGACGATGACGTCGATGACCATGATCGTCGCGCCGAAGACGAGGTACTGGGGGAGCAGTGGTCGGTCGGGCCGGATGAACTGCGGGGTGAAGGCGAGGAAGAAGACGACCGCCTTGGGGTTGGTGAGGTTGACGAGCAGCCCCCTCCTCGCCATCGACCACGCCGGCTCGGGCCGGCCGGGCACCTCGGGCCGGCCGGACGGGTCGGACGGGTGAGCAGCAGGCTCCGCGGTGGCCGGGCGGGCGCGCAGCTGGCGGATCCCGAGATAGACCAGGTAGGCGGCTCCGGCATACCGGATCAGCGAGAAGGCGATCGGCGAGCGGGCCACGAGGACGCCGAGGCCGGCGGCGACGACGGCCAGGTGCAGCACGAGGGCGGCCTGCTGCCCGGCGATGCCCCAGATCGACCGGCGCCAGCCCGCCGTGATCGAGTTCGTCATCGTGTTGACGGCGCCCGCGCCCGGCGTGAGCGAGATGAGGACCCCGGTGACGACGAGGGTCAGCCAGAGGGACCACGACACGGGGGGAGCCTAAACGGTGTCGCCGGACCTCCCGGGGAAGGCTCGACACCGGGGGAGCGGATTGGGTGGACGGCAGTGGGTTTGAGACACTGGGGCCATGACCGACCAGCCGTCACCCGCCGCCTCCGCGCAGGCCCCGACGCGCACCGTCGTGCACCTCATGCGGCACGGCGAGGTCCACAACCCGACGGCGGTCCTCTACGGGCGCCTCCCGGGCTTCCACCTGTCCGACCTGGGGCGCGAGATGGCCGAGGTCGTCGCCCGCCACCTCGAGGCCAACGACATCACCCACGTCGTCGCCTCCCCGCTGGAGCGGGCGCAGGAGACGGCCGCGCCGATCGCGCAGGCCCACGGGCTCACGGTCGAGACCGACGAGCGGGTCATCGAGTCGGAGAACTGGTTCGAGGGCCGCTCGGTGGGCACGAGGGACCTGCTCCACCCGCGCAACTGGTCGCGCCTCGCCAACCCGATGCTCCCCTCGTGGGGCGAGCCCTACGAGCACATCGCTGCGCGGATGCTCGTCGCCGTCGACGACGCGCGGACCGCCGCGGAGGGCCACGAGGCGGTCGTCGTCTCGCACCAGCTGCCGGTCTGGACCGCCCGCAACAAGCTCGAGCAGCGCCGGCTGTGGCACGACCCGAGACACCGCGAGTGCACCCTCGCGTCGCTCACCTCGCTCACCTTCGAGGGCGCCGAGCTCACCTCGGTCGCCTACTCCGAGCCGGCGGCCGCCCTGCTTGCCCGGGCATCCAAGAGCGTGGGCGCCTGATGGCTGCGCCGACCCGCCGCACCGCCCTCCGGTGGGGGGCCGTCGCCCTGGCTGGTGGCCTCGTGACGGTCACCGCGGCGTGCGGCAACGACACCAACTCCGTCGCAGAGCAGGCCAAGGCCGGTGACCGCAAGGGCTACGTCGCCGGTGACGGCTCGATCGAGCAGCTCGCCGTCGACCAGCGCGGCGAGCCCGTCACCATCCTCGGCACGACGCTCGAGGGCGAGCCGTGGTCGATGAAGGGCCTCGAGGACACCGTCCTGGTCATCAACGTCTGGGGCTCGTGGTGCCCGCCGTGCATCGTCGAGACCCCCGACCTGCAGAAGGCGTGGGAGACGGTCCAGGCCAAGAAGCTCCCGGTGCAGTTCATCGGGATGGACAAGCTCGAGAGCCCCGAGACGGGCCTGGCCTTCCTCAAGTCCGAGGGCGTGACCTACCCGTCCCTCGCCTACGAGGGCGGCGTCCCCATCCTCGCCCTGCAGGGCAAGGCCTCGGCCACGCCGACGACGATCGTGCTCGACCGGGCGGGGCGGATCGCGGCACGCGTGTCCGGCCCGGTGTCGACCTCGACGCTGCTCGGTCTCATCGACGACGTGCTCGCCGAGAAGGCCTGAGCGGGTGACCGCCGACCTCGCGACGGGATCGCTGGTGGCCGCCGCGGCGATCGCCCTGGCGGCCGGCTTCGTGTCGTTCGCTTCCCCGTGCGTGCTGCCCCTCGTCCCGGGCTTCCTCGGGTATGTGACCGGCCTGTCGGACGTCTCCCTCGAGCGGCGCTCGCGCGGCCGGCTCGTGCTCGGCGCGGTCCTGTTCGTGCTCGGCTTCTCCGTCGTCTTCCTCATCGGCGCCGGGATCGTGTCGGCGCTCAGCGTCTCGCTCGCCGAGCACCAGACGCTCCTGATGCGCGTGGGCGGCGTGCTCGTCATCATCACCGCGCTGATGATCCTCGGGGTCGGCAACGGGTATGCCGCCGCGCCGAGCTGGCGTCCGCGCGCCGGACTGCTCGGGGCGCCCCTGCTCGGAGCGGTCTTCGGTCTCGGCTGGGGGCCGTGCATGGGCCCCACGCTCGGGGCCATCCTCGCGATGGCGGCGCCCCTGTCGGCGCAGTCGGGCACGGTCGGGCGGGGCGTGCTGCTCGCGTCCTTCTACTGCGTCGGGCTCGGCCTGCCGTTCATCCTGATGGCCGCGCTCTGGGAGCGTGCCGGGCGGGCCAACGCGTGGCTGCGCCGGCACCGCCGGGCCATCCAGATCACGGGCGGGGTGCTGCTGCTCATCGTCGGGATCCTGCTTCTCACAGGTTTGTGGGAGAACGTCATCTCGTGGACCCAGACCCGGCTCGTCAGCACCTTCGAGACGGTGCTCTGAGATGAGCACCGACACCGGCACCCAGCCGACCGGCGAGGCGACCGAGGGCATGCGCCCCCGGCCCGGCACGCGCCCCGACCCCGAGCTGCCCGCGATCGGCACGCGGGGCCTGCTCCGCTGGGGCTGGCGCCAGCTGACGAGCATGCGCACGGCGCTCTTCCTGCTCCTCATGCTAGCGATCGCCGCGGTGCCCGGCTCGATCTTCCCGCAGCGCAACATCGACGCCGGCCGCGTCGCCGACTACATCGCGCAGCACCCCCAGACCTCGCCGTGGCTCGACCGGCTCGGCTTCTTCGACGTCTACGCCTCCGCGTGGTTCTCGGCCATCTACCTGCTCCTGTTCGTCTCCCTCGTCGGCTGCATCATCCCCCGCTCCCGGGTCCACTGGCGGGCGCTGCGCTCGCGGCCGCCCCGGGCCCCGGCCCGCCTCGAGCGGCTCCCCGAGCACGCGACCCTGACCGTCGAGCTGCCCCCCGAGGAGGCGCTCGCGGCCGCCCGCACCGTCCTGCGGGCCAAGCGCTTCCGCGTGCACGCCCACGACGGCTCCAGCCTCAGCGCCGAGGCGGGCTACCTGCGCGAGACGGGCAACCTCGTCTTCCACCTCTCGCTCACGGGGATCATCATCGGGATGGCGGTCGGGCACCTGCTCGGCTGGCGCGGAGACGTCATCCTGCCCGAGGGTGAGTCCTTCGCCTCCTCGGCGGGCACCTACAACACGATCTCCCCTGGCCCCTGGGTCGACGAGGAGACGCTGCCCCCCTTCGTGCTGCGCCTCGACAAGCTCGACGTCCAGTTCAACGAGGCCCCCGGCCGCTCGTTCGGCACGCCCAAGGAGTTCAGCGCGTCCACGACCGTCGCCGCCGAGCCCGGGGCGCCCGAGGTGAAGGAGCCGATCTCGGTCAACCACCCGCTGAGCATCGACGGGGCCGACGTCTTCCTGCTCGGCAACGGCTACACCCCGGTGATCACGGTGCGCGACGCCGAGGGGGCGGTGCTCTACCGCGAGGCGACGCCCTTCCTCGCCCAGGACGCCAACTACCGCTCGATCGGGGTGATCAAGGTCCCGTCGGCCTCGCCCAAGCAGCTCGGCATCACCGGCTTCTTCCTGCCGACGGCCGAGCCGACCTTCGCCAACGGCCCGATGTCGCTCTTCCCCGACACGAAGAACCCCGAAGTGGCCCTGTCCCTCTGGGAGGGCAACCTCTTCCCGGGCGGCGCCCCGCAGTCGGTGTACACGCTCAACACCGAGGAGATGAAGCAGGTCACCAAGGCCGACGGCTCACCGGCGCTGGTCCGGCTCAAGCCGGGCGAGACCTACCAGATGCCCGGGGGGCGGGGCTCGGTCACCTTCGAGAGCGTCAAGCGGTTCGCCGGCTTCTCGGTGCGGACCGACCCGGGCGCGCCGATCAGCCTCGTCAGCGCGGGGCTCGCCACCCTCGGCCTCATCCTCGGCCTGACGATCCGGCGCCGCCGGGTCTTCGTGCGGGTCGCGCCCGCCGCCGTCACCGGAGCAGGGCCGGGGCCCGAGGCACCCGACGCGGACCCGGGTCGACCGGCTACCGTGGTGACCATCGGCGGTCTCTCCAAGGACTCCGACGCCGGGCTCGCCACCATCGTCCAGGCAGTGCACGACCACCTTGCAGAACGGAAAGACCGACCGTGAACCCCACGACCCTCGCCGCCAACGCCAACGTCGCCTTGTACTCCGCGATGGTGGTCTACACGCTGGCCATGCTCGCCTTCACCTGGCACCTCGCCGCCCGGGTCCCCAAGGACACCGCGGTCCGAGTCGCCGAGCGTGAGAACGTGCTCGTCGGTGCGGGGGCCCCGGTGTCGGGGGCGACCGGCGACTCCGCCGGCTCGGGCTCCGCCCCGGTCGCCGGCGAGTCCGTGCGCAGCCGCCAGCGCGGCAACATCGCGCTGATGCTCACCTACCTCGCCACCGCGCTGCTCGTCAGCTCGGTGCTGATGCGCGGCCTCGCCGTGTCGCGGCCGCCGTGGGGCAACATGTTCGAGTTCGCGACGGCCGCCGCTGCCGCCGTCGGGGTCGTCTACTCCGTCCTCGCCAAGCGCAACCGGTGGGAGTGGCTGGGCGTCTTCATCGTCGCTCCGGTGCTGCTCGTGCTCGGCCTCGCGCTCACCGTGCTCTACACCGAGGCCGGGCAGCTGATGCCGGCCCTCAAGTCCTACTGGCTCGCCATCCACGTGTCGGTCGCCTTCATCGCCGTGGCCTTCTTCACGATCGGGGCCGCCATCGGCTCGCTCTACCTCGTGCGCCGCCGCCGCGAGGAGAAGCCGCCGACCAAGCCGAACTTCATCGAGTCGCTGCCCCCGTCGGCCGCGCTGGAGCGCACCGCCTACAGCATCAACATGGTGGCGTTCATCCTCTGGACCTTCACCCTCATCGCCGGCGCCATCTGGGCCAAGCAGGCCTGGGGCTCCTACTGGCAGTGGGACCCGAAGGAGATCTGGACCTTCGTGATCTGGACGGTGTATGCCGCCTACATGCACTCGCGCGCGACGGCCGGTGTCGACCTGCGGCGCTCGACCTACCTCGCCCTCGGCGGTTTCGCGAGCGTCATCATCAACTTCACCCTCGTCAACCTGCTGTCGACGTTCGCCGGGATGCACAACTACTCGGGGATGTGACGTGGCCCGCTACACCGTCCTGCGGCTGCTCATCTTCTTCGGCTTCCTGCTGCTCTTCTGGCTCGTCGGGCTGAGGGACAACAAGGTGCTGCTCCTCGGGTCGGCCGCCCTCGCCTCGGCCGCGGCCTCCTACGTCCTGCTGGGCGGCATGCGTGACGAGATGACCGCCAAGCTCGTCGATCGGCACGAGGCGCGCCTCGCCGCCAAGCACGAGCCGCGGGAGCCGGGTGCTGACGAGCTGGCCGAGGACGCCGAGATCGACGACGCGGAGGCGACCCGACTGCGGGCCGACCCTCCCGGGCGCAGCGACCAGGACCGCTGAGAGCTCTTCAGACCCTCCGGGACCCGGAGGGTCTGAAGAGCCGCGGCATCGGTCCGGTCAGGGGGCGACGTGGCCGAGGGCGAGGCCCACGCCGAGCAGCGCCGACCACGCGAGCTGGAAGAGGCCGGTGCCGGCCAGGGCGGGGATGAGCCCGCGACCCTGTGCTCCGCCCGCGACCGCCGCCACCGGCCGCAGCAGCAACGGCGCCGCGAGCAGGGCGATCAGGGCCCACGGGGTGGTCCACGCGGCGAGTCCGGTCATCACGGCCGACACCGCGACGAGCCCGACGTAGAAGGCCCGCGTCCCGCGGTCGCCCATCCGCACGGCGAGCGTCATCTTGCCGTGCTCGCGGTCGGTCGGGATGTCCCGGAGGTTGTTGGCGACGAGGATCGCCGAGGCGAGGGCTCCGACGCCGACGGCGCCGAACCAGCCCGCAGCGGTGGGGGAGGTCATCGTCGCCATCGTCCCCAGGGTCGCCACGAGACCGAAGAAGACGAAGACGAAGACCTCGCCGAGACCGAGGTAGCCGTAGGGGCGGCTACCGCCGGTGTAGAACCAGGCCGCAGCGATGGCGGCGACCCCGACGGGCACCATCCACCAGACGCCGGACAGGCCGACGAGCGCGAGGCCGAGCAGTCCGGCGAAGAAGAAGCTCGCGAAGGCGGCGAACTTCACCGACGACGGTGCAGCGAGCCGCTGGCCGACGAGGCGGACCGGGCCGACCCGCACCTCATCGGTGCCCCGGATCCCGTCGGAGTAGTCGTTGGCGTAGTTCACCCCGATCTGGAGGGCGACGGCGACGGCGAGGGCGAGCACGGCATACGCCCAGACGATGTTGCCGGTCTGGTAGGCGGCGCCGGTGCCGACGAGGATGGGGGAGACGGCGGCGGGGAGGGTCCGGGGGCGGGCGCCCTCGATCCACTGGGTCAGCGTTGCCATGGGTCCTTCACGGGAGGGGGCGTCAGAGCTTGCGCAGGAAGTCGGGGTCGTCGTCGGGACCACGAGGACCGGTCGGGCCCGAGGGGCGAGGGCCCCGCCCCGGCTGCGGCGGTCGGCCGCCACGGGCGTCGGTGCGCCCGGCGACGAGCCAGATGATCGGCCCGAGGACGGGGACGAGGACCGCGAGCAGCCAGGCCGGCTTCGGCATGATCCGGACGAGCCGTCGGTCGGTCTGCACGCAGTCGACGAAGGCGTAGATCGTCGCGAACACCACGAGGGCGACGAGGACGACGCGGACCACGGTCACTCCTGGCTCGGAAGGGATGCTGCTCGGTTGTCGTGCTGCTCGTTGTCGTGCTGCTGAGAACGACCCGGCGCGGGTGCCGACGGGCGTGACCCTCATCTTGCCATTGCGTCAGTCCTGCGCGAGCACGGCGCGGCGGATCGCCGCCCGGTCGGGCTTGCCGGGACCCCGTTGCGGGATGGCGGGCAGGACGATGAGGCGCCGCGGCAGGGCGGCGTCGACGACGATCCCGCGCAGCCGCGACCGCAGCCCGTCGAGGGTGAGGCGGGCCGACGGGTCGGCCAGGGTGACCGCGACCGACACCGCCTCGCCCCAGGTCGGGTCGGGGACCCCGAGGACGACGACGTCGAGGACCTCGGGGACGTGCCGCGAGATGGCGTCCTCGACGACGCCCGGCGTGATCTTGAGCCCGCCGGTGTTGATCACGTCGTCGGCCCGTCCGTCGACGACGAGCAACCCGTCGTCGTCGAAGTGGCCGAGGTCCTCGGTGCGGAACCAGCGGACCCCGTCGGCGTCGGTCGAGAAGGCGTCGATCCGCATCTCGGGTTCGGCGAGGTAGCCGTGCGCCACGGTGTCGCCGCCGAGGACGATGTGCCGGTCGCTGTCGACGTGGACCCGGCTCACCGGCAGCGGTGACCCGTCGTAGACACAGCCCCCCGCCGTCTCACTCATCCCGAAGGTCATGCTCACGGCCACCCCGGCCTCGCGGGCCCGCTCGAGCAGCGCCGACGGCGCGGCCGCGCCGCCGACGAGGACCCCGTCGAAGCCGCGCAGGGCCTCGACCCCGACCGGGTGGTCGAGCAGCCGGCCGAGCTGGATGGGCACGAGGGCCGTGTAGCGCCGGGACCCCGATCGGCTGGTCGACACCCGGCCTGCAGCTCGGGCGAACCCGATGGCGGTGAACCCCCCGGCGAGGTCGAGGACGGTCGGGGTGGTGCCCGCCGCGATCGACCGGAAGAGGACCTGGAGCCCGGCGATGTGGTGCGCGGGCATCGCGAGCAGCCAGGCCCCGCTGCCGCCGAGCACCTGGTGGGTCGCCCACGCCGACCGCGAGAGCGCCTCGGCGGTGAGCAGCGCCCGCTTGGGTCGTCCGGTCGAGCCCGAGGTCCCCACGGCCAGCGCGAGGTCGTCAGGGAGCTGGGCCGGGTCGTGGGGTGCGATGAGCGGGGCAGGTCCGTCAGCGGCATACGGCAGGACGGGGTAGCCGCCCTCGAGGGCGGCCTCGAGGGCGGGCAGGACGGAGAGCGCCTCGGGCCCGGTCGGCACTGCGAGGGGCCGGGGGGAGCGGGGGCTCACGGCGCCACCCGCGCCACGGCCGAGCGGGCGCCACGGGGCATCCGGGTGCGGGCCGCGAGCACGACGGTCCCGAGCAGGGCGGCGGCGCACACGGGGAAGCCGATCTGCGGGTTGAGCGGAAGGATGATCCCGAGCGCGCCCCCGACGACCCAGAGCACCTGGAGCATGGTCTCGGACCACGCGAACACGGAGGCCCGCACGTGCTCCTGCACCTCGCGCTGGACGAGCGCGTCGAAGCAGAGCTTGGACAGCTGTGCCGAGAGGCCCTGGACGACCCCGAGCAGCACGAGCGTGGCGATCCCGTACCAGAGGGCCGTCGCCACGCAGGCGAGCGTGGCACCGAGGACCGACAGCATCGCGAGCCGCTGCGGAGGCAGGTCGCGCAGCCGCGACCCGACGACGCTGCCGACCGCGTTGCCCACCCCGATCCCGGCGACGATGAGCCCGAGCACCACCTCGCCCCGCACCCCGTCGATGGGGTGCTCCTTGGCGAGGAAGGCCATGAACATGATGAGGAAGCCGGTGAGCAGCCGGGTGCCCCCCGTCGACCACATCGCGTGACGCACGGGCCACGGCACGGCACGCATCCGGCGTCGCCAGCGACCGACGAGGCCGGCGGCGTCGACCTCGAGCGCAGCGCCCTCGGCGTCGGCGGCGACCTGGCCGCCCCGCGAGCGCACCGGGTGCGCGGGGTGCGCGGCGCCGGCGACCGCGGCCTGGCCGTGCACGGGGATCGGCGCGGTGTCCTCGAGGCCGGCCTCACCGAGGGCGGAGTCGACCCGAGCCGGCAGCCGGATCGCCTGGATCGTGCCGACGACGAAGATGACGAAGGCCACCCGCAGCGCCCACGACGGCCCGGCCCAGAGCGCCGCCCCCGCGAGGCCGCCCCCGACGACGGCCCCGAGGACGCCGGCCATCGACACCCGCGAGTTGGCTCTCACGAGGGTGGTGCCGTCGGGCAGCAGCCGGGGGACGGCGGCGGCGCGGGCGACCGTGTAGGCCTTGGAGGCGACGAGGCAGAGCAGGGCGGTGGGGTAGAGCCAGCTGCTGTCGTGGGTGATCGCCTCGGCGAGCACCCAGCAGAGGAAGGCCCGGGTCGCCATCGTCGTCCCGATCGCCCAGCGGCGGCCGTGACGGAAGCGGTCGAGCAGCGGGCCGATGAAGGGCGCGACGAGGGTGAAGGGGACCATCGTCAGGAGCAGGAACCACGCGACCTGCCCGCGTACCTGCGCGGTCTGCGGGTTGAAGAAGAGGGTGCCGGCGAGAGCGAGCATCATCGCGGCGTCGCCGGCCGCGTGGCTCGCGTGCAGCTCGGTGAGCCGGGCCAGGCCGCTCTCCCCGGCCCCGCCCGCGTGCGTGTACGCCCGCACCCGGGTCGCGGCATACCGACCCGAGGCGGTCGTGGCGCGCACGCTGCCCGTCGCGGCCCGGCCGAGGCTTCGGCCGACGAGGCGCGTGGCGCCCGCTCCCGTCCGGGCGCGCGGCTGCGCCGGGCCACGGTCGTCGGGGGAGCTCACCAGCCCATCCTGCCCTGTCCCGACGGGGCCGGGGGGCCGTCGTCAAATGGGTCGCCTTCAGCTGATGTCCGGTTTATATACATCGCGCGTGAAATACACTACTATCCGCGTATAACTCGGACTCTGCCGTGAGTACCTTCAGTGGCCGCGTCATCAGGACTGCCTCCGGCGTTCCTGTTTGCTCCTCCCTCCCACCGAAGGCACGGTCATGAAGCGTCCCGTCAGCAGGCGTACCACCCTCACCCTCTCGACCGCCGCGGTCCTCGTCGTGGGAGGCGGAGCAGCATTCGCCTACTGGACCACGACCGGTGCCGGCACCGGCACGGCCGACACCGGCACCACCGTGGCCGTCGTGGTCCACCAGACGAGCACCGTCACCGGCCTGGCTCCCGGTGTCGCGCCGCAGTCCCTGTCCGGCAACTTCGACAACCCCAACGCCGGGCCGGTCTACGTCGCTGGAGTGACCGCGACCGTGACCGGCACCGACAAGGACGGGTGCACCGCTGGTGACTACACGATCGCCGGCACCTCGACCGTCGCCGCCCAGGTGCCCGCCGGCAACGGCGTCGGTGCCTGGTCGGGCCTGACCATCGCGTTCAACAACAAGGCCTCCGTCAACCAGGACGCGTGCAAGACCGCCGTCGTCTCCCTGGCCTACACCAGCAACTGACCCGTCACCCACCGCGACGGGGGCGTCGGCGTCCTCGTCAGGGTGGGACCGTCGGGCCCTGTCCGGAACAGATCGGTCGCCTCATGGCCCCCACCACCCGGCTCGTGCGCCCTCGTCGGCGCCCGGCTGCGGTGATGGGGGCGCTCCGGCGTCGGGTGTTCGTCGTCCTGCTCGGGGCCGTCGTGCTCGTGGGCTCCGGTGCGGCCGCGTGGTCGTTCTGGACCGAGGACGGCGAGGGCGACG
>JBDSSS010000073.1:0-37482 GCA_039928615.1 Terracoccus sp.
AGTGGTCCTTGTCCACCCGCGAGAAGCCGTCGACGTTGGCGTTGTTGCGCAGCGCGGTGGCGGCGGCCGTCGCATCGATCGAGCGGTTGAAGCTGAGGTTGTTCCACCGGTAGATGTCGGAGTTGTCAGGCGTCCCGGTGACCCCGGGTGGGTTCGCCTTGCCGGCCGTCGAGAAGAAGAAGCGGTCGGCATTGACGCTCGGGGGGGCGACGACGACCTCGTCCGCTCCCATGTCGATGGCGGCACCGGAGGGACGGGCGTCCCCGTCGATGTCGACGCCGGGGGCCGTCACGCCGCCGGCGCTCGCTGCTCCGGTGTCGCAGGCGGGGGTCGTGGTGCCCGCACAGGCCTGGAGGTGGTAGTCCCCCATCTGGTCGGCCGGCTTCTCGAATGCGACGACGGTCGCGTCGACGAAGGCCGGGTTCTGCCGCCAGGTGGCGAAGGAGACCGAGAGGTCGAAGGGCGTGACGACCTTCGGGTCGGTCGTCTTGTTCGACGCGCTCGCCGTGTAGGCGTGCTCGGAGCTGACCTGCTGGATCACCGAGCTCGTCGGGGCCAGCACCCCCGTGCCGTCGGCCACGCCGACGTCCCAGTGGTTGACGTCCGCATCGCCGGCAAGGCCGAGGCCCGTGACCGTCGTCCCGGCCCGGGTGCCGGCACGGTTGTCCCAGAGGATGTTGTTGAACAGCAGCGGGTTGCTGAAGCTCGACGACCCAGCCGGGAGCGTGGCCTGCAACGGGTCGCTGTTGGCCGAGGTCGACACGCCGGCGGGCGCCGCGGTGCCGTTGGACGTCACGGCGGTGGCCGTCGTGAGGTTCTTCATGATCGTGTTGTTGTAGATCCGCACGTCGGGCGCGTCGTTGATCCCGACGCCGCCGCCCTCGTGGGTGGAGACGTTGTTGACGATCATGTTGTCGTAGACGTTCATCGGCGAGTTGCCGGCCATGAGGAACCGGATGCCGCCACCGTCGTCGTTGGACAGGTTGCCCTGGATGAGGTTGGCGTAGATGTCGACCTTGCCGGTGCCGGGCGAGAGGGTGCCCGGGGTGGCGGGGAGCTGGCCGGCGATCATGATGCCGCCGCCCTCGTCGTTCGAGCTGTTGAGGGTGACCCGGTTGTGGTGGATCGAGCCGCCGGGGCTGTAGCCGTAGACGCTGATGCCGCCGCCATACTCGAGCGCGAAGTTGCCGCAGATGTCGTTGCGGGCCACCTCGTAGCCGTCCGATCCGGCGAAGAGCCCGATCGCGCCGGCGAGGTTGGTGCCGGCGTTCTGGACGATCCGGTTGTCGGCGATCCGCACGCCCTCGTTGTGCTGGTTGGTCTGGGGCGCCGCCAGCTCGGGCGTCCCGATCCGGATGGTGCCGTAGCCGCCGCCGTTGTTCTCGACGACGTTGTTGGTCACCTGGAGCTGCTTCACGTAGGCGTTGGCGAAGATCGCCCCACCCTGGGTGATGATGTTGGCGGGCAGGCCGGTCGGCTGACCGGTGAGGTCGTTGATGTTGCCGGGGAAGCCCTGCTGGTCACCGCCCCGGATGTCGAACCCGTCGATCGCGGCGGTGAAGGTGCCGGTGTAGGTGCTGTTGCTCCTCGCGAGGAGGTAGACGACCGCCCCGTCGCTCACCGTCTGGTTGCCGACCCAGGTCATGGCGCCGACCTTGGTGAACCAGTCGCTCGCGAGGTCGGTGTCCCCGCCGAAGGCGCCGCCGTCGAGGATCGTGCCCGCGACGTAGGGGCTGTTGGCGTTCGGGCCCTGGAAGCCGCCGGCGCCGAGGCCCTGGAGCTTGACGGCCCGGTCGACGACGAGGTTCTCGTAGTAGGCGCCGCGCGGGTTGCCCGCGGTGGCCGTGTTGGGGTGGACGACGACGACGGTTCCGTTGGTGCCGCTCGCGGCGTCGATCGCGTTCTGGATGGCGTGGCTCACGCCGCGGGTGCCGGTGTGGCTCGCTGCCTTCGTCGGGTCGTACTTGGCGACGGAGACGCCGGGTCCGACGTCGAGCACGGTCGGGGTGTAGCTGCCGCCGAGGACGTGGACGGTGAGGCCGTTGACCGACTTCTTCCCGTTGTCCCCGGTGATGGTCAGGGCCAGGGGCCCCGCGGTGATCTGTCCCGCCGCCGTGCCGACAGCCGGGACCGTCGCGACGATCTGGGTGTCGGTCCACGTCGTCGTGGAGAGAGTGGTCGGGCCGAGCTTGATCGTCCCGACGCCCTGTGTGGCGCCGAAGCCGAGGCCGTTGACGGTGAGCTGCCTGCCCGTGCCGGTCGCCGCGCTGGGCACGACGGCCTTGTCGACGGCGAACACCTGCGGGGAGACGGGGTTGACCGGGCAGCTGACTGCGACGTTCTGCAGGGTGCCGGGGGTGCCGATGCTCACGCCGACCTGGGTCGGGGCGAGGTCGGTCGGGATGGTGACCCCGGGCATGGCCTCGAACTCCGTGGCGATGGTGCGGAAGCGCGGGTTGTAGTCGGCGTTGAGTGCGCCCGGGACGCCCGGGTCGTTGCCGACGAAGCGGTAGACGTTGGTGCAGACGCCCGACGGGGTCGGGCAGTTGATGTGGTCGGTCGATGGCATGAGCACGTCGTAGTAGCCGTTGAAGTCGGACTCGGCGGTGTAGACGAGCCGGTTGCTGTAGTCGTAGATGCCGACGGGTGCGTTGGGCAGGCCCGCCTTGTCGCCGTAGAGCGTCGTGCGCTTGTCGGTGGAGAAGTTGAGGTCGTCGACGATGAGGCCGCGCAGGCGTGACGGGATCGGCACGTCGGTGAAGAGGTTGAACATCGGGACGACGGACTTGCCGTTGTTGAGCTGGACGAGCTTCGTGTCACACGTCGGCTTGGGCATGCCCTCGTAGGGCGACCCACCGATGTCGACGAAGGTCGGGTTGTCGACCGGGGCCGACCCTGGCACCGTCACGCCGGTCGGCGCGCCGTTGGTGCCGTCGCCGGTCGTGGCCGGGTAGCCGTCCGTGCCGACGCCCGCGACGTCGACGGTGTGCAGCGGTCCGGCGCAGGCCGGCGGCGGGACCTGGGGCACGATCTGGTCGCCGTGCCCGATGTTGATGTCCTCCTCGCCGGTCGCCTGGTACATCGGCTTGCCCGACGCGTCGTTGGGGATGTCGACGGAGACGAGGTACTCGTAGGCACCCTGGAGCGGGGCCCACGCGTCCTGGCCGGCGGCGTCGACGCAGGTCGGGGCTCCGGGGTCGGTCGCATCGATCGTGTTCGGCTTGTAGCAGGCGTCACCGAAGCCGTAGTTGCCGTCGACCGAGGCGCCGAAGTTGGCGGCGGCGGTGCCCTGGTCGGTGGCGTAGCTGCCGACCTGCATGCCCTGGACGAGCGCGGCGAGGCACTCCCCACCGGACGACTGGTTCTTGACGAGCACGTCCTCGTCACCGGGGTGGGTCAGCACCGTTCCGTCGACGTCGCGCGCGGTGCAGTCGGTCGGCCGTGACCAGTGCTCGGAGACGTAGGTGTTGAGCAGGTCGCCCTGCTTGTACGAACCGTCAGGAGCCAGCTCGTAGGTCTCGGACGCATCGCACGGCACGGCCGGGACCGTCGTCCCACAGTCGACGGTCGCGTGGAGCTCGACCGGGATGTTGGGGATGCCGGGCTGCCAGTCCTCGGACGCGGCATACCTCGGGTCGAGCTCGTTGCGGGTCGTGTCATAGCTGATCGAGCCGACGATGCCGCCGTTCGTGCCGCGGGCGTAGGGCTGAACGCCCCAGTCGACGGTCGCGCTGAGGCCGATGATGTTGAGCGTGCTGAGGTCGACCCCGGCGCCCCGGATCGTCGTCGGCGTCGGCTGGTTGTCGGTCTGGTAGGTGACGCCGGTCGTGTGGAAGCTGTCGGAGTAGGCCTCGAGGACGGTCCACTCGGACAGCGGGTAGGCACCGTCGAAGCTGTAGTAGCCGGTGCTGTCGCTCGCCACGGCGTTGCTGCCGCGGTCCATCAGCGAGTTGTCGTTCTTGCGCAGCGTCAGCGGGAACTGGGCGATGCCGGGCTCACCGGTGTCACGCCGGCCGTTGCCGTTGAGGTCGTTGAAGACGTGCCCGCTCAGCTGGGTCCACCACCCGTTGAGGGGCAGCTGCTTGAGGTCGACGGTCTCACCGTTCGACACGGTGACGTTGACGATCTGGAGGATGTAGTTCTGCGGCTCGTCCCACCAGGACAGCGAGTAGTTGCCGTCGGGGACGTTGGGGATCGTGAAGCTGCCGTCGGCGCCGCCGCGCCCGACCCAGACGGCCTGGTCGCCGTTCTCGAGGTCGTTGAGCGAGAGCACCGGGCTCTCGATCGGCTTGTCGAGCTTGCTGCCGGTCATCCCGAGGTAGTAGTTGAAGCTGCCACCGGTCGGCGGGTAGTACTGCTTGACGCCGACGACGACGCCCTTGATCGTGCCCGAGCCGCCGAGAGCGGGGTGGGCGGCGGCGCTCGCGTCGACGAAGCCGAACTGCGGGGTCGGCACCGGCTCACCGGCGACGGTGGACTCGGTGTCGAAGCCGGTCGCGCCCTCCATCAGCCAGGTGTCGAAGTCGTGGTTGCCCTCGAGGGTCGTCGTCTGGATGTAGCTCGAGCCGTCGGGAGGCGAGACCGTCGTCGTGTAGCGGTTGGTGCCGAGGTGCGGGATGACGAGCATGCCGGTGGCGTCGCTGAAGCACTTGCCACCGATGGTGTCGACGATGGGCGACCCGTCGGTTTCGCGGGAGGTCGCGTTCCACGGGATCGAGTAGTCCGCGTTCGCGCCGGTGTTCTTCTCACCGACGTAGGTCGTGCAGAGCGGGTTGCCGTAGACGTCGGTCGTGATCTCGCCCAGGGTGTCGTTGATGTGGCCCTGGAAGCCCTCGAGGCCGCGCTCCCCGTTGTCGATGGCCATGTTGGTCGTGGCCTCGTCGAGGTAGACCTGGGCGCGCAGGGTGGCATCGGGCAGCGGGGTCGGCTGCATCGCGACGGTCACCGTGCCGTCACCCTCCATCGGGACGGTGAAGTGGGTGCCGTCGATCTTGTAGTCGTCGGCGAGGGTCGTGATCAGGTAGCGGCCATCGGGCAGGTCGGCGAGCGCCGCACCTCCGGCGAAGTCGGTCTCATCGCCCTGTCGGTAGATGGGGGCTGCGCCGGGGGCCTGGTTGATCGAGGGCCACTGGCAGCTTGCGGGGTACTCCGTGTCCTCGGGCGAGCAGCCGGAGCCGACCTTGGGGCTTCCCGCCGGGTCGGCGATGCCGCTGTTGTCGACGTTGATCATGTACTTGAACGTCGGGACGGCGTCACCCTTGGTGACCGCGCCGGCGGGCCGGTGTGTGGCGTCGACGGTGCGGGCGCTCACGACGGAGACCTTGAGGTCGTTGGTCGTGGCGGCGGCGGCGACAGGTGCCACGGCGACGGGGACGGCCACGACGAGGGCGCCGAGCAGCACGGCCGACGCCCCGGCAGCGGTCATCCGCTGTCGGGAACGCCGGACCGACCCCCCTGCCCACCAGCGCTGGACCCAGCGAGGCCGAACCCTGCGGCCGACCGGCACCTCGGCAGTCGTCCCGTGGACGTGCGCACGAAGATCCATCCCCACTCACCCTCTTCAAGTCCCCGCTCACGAGATCCCCACGACCTCGCCGGACCCCATCGGACTCCCCGAGACCCCCGGGGCGTGGGGTAATCCCCCGACTGTCACGGGTCGGTCAGCAGGGCCTCACATTTGCTTCACGAGAAGGTCAGGAACGCGTCATGGCGCTGTCATTCGCCCGTCATGTATGCCGCTCAGGCCCTCATCGACAACGGCGATGTATCGCTGCGATACATCGCCATGTAGGATGGGCCCGTGCCAACGACCGACCGACCCCAGAGCCGCCGTGCGGCCCTGCTCGAGTTCTCGGTCCTCGGCCTGCTCCACGACTCGCCCCTGCACGGCTACGAGCTGCGCAAGCGGCTCACCACCGCGCTCGGCATCTTCCGGGCCCTCTCCTACGGCTCGCTCTACCCGGCGCTGCGCCACCTCGTCGAGGCCGGCTGGATCCACGAGACGTCCGAGCCGACGAGCGGCGCCAAGCGTGCCCGGATCACCTACGAGCTGACCGCCGAGGGCAAGGAACGCTTCCAGGACCTCGTCGCCACGCCCGGGCCCGACGCCTGGGACGACGACGACTTCGACGTCCGGCTCGCCTTCTTCTCCCGCACCGAGGCCCAGGTCCGGCTGCGGATCCTCGAGGGCCGCCGCTCCCGCCTCGAGGAGCGCCTGGCCAACATCCGCGACGCGAGCGCCCGCAACCGCGAGCGGATGGACACCTACACCCTCGCCCTGCAGAGCCACGGACAGGAGCGCGCCGAGCGCGAGGTCCGCTGGCTCGAGGAGCTGATCACCGCCGAACGGCACTCGATCAGCGAGACCGGCCCTGCGGCATACGACCCGTCACACGGTCTCGTCGAGCCACTCGAGCCGGCCCGTCCGGCCGACCCCACCAGCAACCCCCTCCCCCAGTCCACGCAACAGAACAACAAGGAGTGATCCATGGGATCCGTACGCGTCGCCATCGTCGGCGTCGGTAACTGCGCGAGCTCGCTCGTGCAGGGCGTCGAGTACTACAAGGACGCTGACGCCAGCGCCGCCGTTCCCGGCCTCATGCACGTCACGTTCGGCGAGTACCACGTCGGGGACGTCGAGTTCGTCGCCGCCTTCGACGTCGACGACAAGAAGGTCGGCAAGGACCTCGCCGAGGCCATCAACGCCTCCGAGAACAACACGATCAAGATCGCCGACGTGCCCACCTCGGGCATCGAGGTCCAGCGCGGCCACACCCTCGACGGGCTCGGCAAGTACTACCGCCAGACCATCGAGGAGTCCGCGGCCGAGCCGGTCGACATCGTCTCCGTCCTCAAGGAGCGCGAGGTCGACGTCCTCGTCTCCTACCTCCCGGTCGGCTCCGAGCACGCCGACAAGTTCTACGCGCAGTGCGCCATCGACGCGGGCGTCGCCTTCGTCAACGCGCTGCCCGTCTTCATCGCCAGCGACCCCGAGTGGGCCGCGAAGTTCGAGGCGGCCGGCGTGCCGATCATCGGCGACGACATCAAGAGCCAGGTCGGCGCGACCATCACGCACCGCGTCATGGCCAAGCTGTTCGAGGACCGCGGCGTGCGCCTCGACCGGACCTTCCAGCTCAACGTCGGCGGCAACATGGACTTCAAGAACATGCTCGAGCGCGAGCGCCTCGAGTCGAAGAAGACCTCCAAGACCCAGGCCGTCACCTCCAACCTCACCGGCCCGCTCGCCGGCCTCACGGACAGCAAGAACGTCCACATCGGCCCGTCGGACTACGTCGCGTGGCTCGATGACCGCAAGTGGGCCTACGTCCGCCTCGAGGGCAGCGCGTTCGGCGAGGTCCCGCTGAACCTCGAGTACAAGCTCGAGGTGTGGGACTCCCCCAACTCGGCCGGCATCATCATCGACGCGATCCGCGCCGCGAAGATCGCCAAGGACCGTGGCATCGGTGGGGCCCTGCTGTCCGCCTCGTCCTACCTGATGAAGTCCCCGCCCGAGCAGCGCGCCGACGACATCGGTCGCGCCAAGCTCGAGGCCTTCATCGCCGGCACCGAGGCTCGCTGACCCGACGCCCTCCCCCATCGGTTCGATGTATCTGCGCGCCCCCCGGGGCGCGCAGATACATCGACCGGGGAGCACGTGGGCCGGTATGCCGCTGAGGCCCCCTCCCGCACGGGAGGGGGCCTCAGGCATGCCCGCCGAGGACGAGCCGGGTCAGGAGGTCTCGTGCTCGGACCACCAGGCGAGCAGCTTGGTGCGAGCGGCGTCCTTGCCGATCAGGCCGTCGTCGAGCCGGACGGAGAGCAGGTAGCGGTAGGCCTGGCCCACGACCGGGCCGGGCCGGATCCCCAGCGCCTCGGCGATCTCGTTGCCGTCGAGCTCGGGGCGGACGGCAGCCAGCTCCTCCTGCTCGGCGAGCCGCTCGATCCGCGTCTCGAGGTCGTCGTAGGCCCGGGAGAGCCGGGTCGCCTTGCGGACGTTGCGCGTCGTGCAGTCGCTGCGGGTGAGCCGGTGCAGCCGGGGCAGCAGCGGGCCCGCGTCGGTGACGTAGCGCCGCACCGCCGAGTCGGTCCACTGCCCGTCGCCGTAGCCGTGGAAGCGCAGGTGCAGCTCGACGAGCCGGGACACCTTCTTGATCGTGTCCTTGTCGTAGCGCAGCGCCTTGAGCCGGCGGCCGGCGAGCTGGGCGCCGACGAGCTCGTGGTGGTGGAAGGACACGCCGCCGCCGTCCTCGAAGCGGCGCGTACCGGGCTTGCCGATGTCGTGCAGCAGCGCGGCGAGCCGGAGCACGAGGTCGGGGCCGGGCACCGACTCGGGCGGGCCGTCGGCCGGACCCTCGAGCGCGATGGCCTGCTCGAGCACGATGAGCGAGTGGTCGTAGACGTCCTTGTGCCGGTGGTGCTCGTCGAGCTCGAGCCGCAGGGCCGGCAGCTCGGGCACGAAGACCTCCGCGAGGCCCGTGTCGACGAGCAGGGCCAGGCCGGCCCGGGGCTGGCCCGAGAGCAGCAGCTTGCTGAACTCGTCGCGGACCCGCTCCGCGGAGATGATGCCGAGGCTCTCGGCCCGCTCGGTCATCGCGGCACGCACCTCGGGGGCGACGTCGAAGCCGAGCTGGGCCGCGAAGCGCGCCGCGCGCATCATCCGCAGCGGGTCGTCGGCGAAGGACTCCTCGGGCGCCGCCGGTGTCATCAGGCGCCGGGCGGCGAGGTCGGCCAGGCCGCCGTGGACGTCGACGAACTCGAGTCCGGGCAGCCGGATCGCCATCGCGTTGACGGTGAAGTCGCGCCGGACGAGGTCGCCCTCGAGCGAGTCACCGAACATCACCTCGGGCTTGCGCGAGGTGCGGTCGTAGACGTCGGCGCGGTAGGTCGTGATCTCGATGGTGAGCGGGCCCTTGCGCAGCCCGATCGTGCCGAAGTCGCGGCCGATGTCCCAGTGCGCGTCGGCCCACCCGGAGACGAGCGCGAGGATCTCGTCGGGGCTCGCGTCGGTCGTGAAGTCGAGGTCGGGCGAGACCCGGCCGAGGAAGGCGTCGCGCACCGGGCCCCCGACGACGGCGATCTCGTGGCCGCCCGCCGCGAAGCGCTCGCCCAGCTCGGTCAGGAGCGGCAGCACGGGGGCGAGCCGGGACACCGCGGCCTCGAGCAGGCGGCGGTGGGTCGGCTCCGGACGGGAGGGGTCGAGGCGGTCGGGCACCCACCAAGCCTAGGTGAGCGGCATCCGCCCTCCGGACGTGCGCGCGGATGCCGCTCACCGGGCCCTCCCGACCCCCGCTCCGCACGATCCCGGTGACGCACGGGCCGACTCGTTATGGTGGCGACATGACCGCGCAACCCGCTCCGAGCCACGTGCCGAGCCACGTGCCGGGGCGCAGGCTGCCTGCGGTCGAGGAGCGGTCGGCCGGCGGCATCGTCGTCCAGGTCCGGGAGGGCCGGGCCGTCATCGCCGTCATCGCGCGGCGCAACCGGGCCGGTCGGGTCGAGTGGTGCCTGCCCAAGGGGCATGTCGAGCCGGGCGAGACCCTCGTCGAGACCGCCGCCCGCGAGGTCGCCGAGGAGACCGGGATCGTCGGTCGCGTCCTCATCGAGCTGGGGACGATCGACTACTGGTTCGCGACCTCGACCAAGCGGATCCACAAGTACGTGCACCACTACCTTCTCGAGGCCACCGGCGGCGAGCTGACCATCGAGAACGACCCGGACCACGAGGCGATCGACGTCGCCTGGATGCACCTGGACGAGGTGCACCGCCACCTCACCTTCCCCAACGAGCGCCGGATCGCCCAGGCCGCGCTGGACCGGCTGGCAGGCACGGCGTGAGGCGTCGGCGGGTCCGGCCGAGGCCGGCGACCGCTCTGCTGCGCTCCACCCTCGGCCTCGCCGTCGCCGTCGTCACGGCCGCCTCGGTGCTCGTGCCCGCCACCGGGGCCACCGCGGCGCGAGCGCAGACCGGTGTCGCGGCAGCCGTCGACTCGACCCCGGTGCTGGCCGCCGACGTGACGGCCGCGAGCGTCGTGCTCACGAGCGTGACACCGAGCGTCGTGCGCCCCGGCGACGCCGTCACGATCACCGGCACCGTCACCGCGCCCTCCTCGGAACCGCTCACCACCCCCGTCGTCGCCGTCGTCCTCGGCGCGGACGACCTCAGCTCGCGCGCCTCCATCGACGCGTGGGCCGACGGCTCCGGCGCAGCGCGGGGGCGGTCGCTGACCACGGTGACCCTGCCGACCGTGGCATCAGGAGCGAGCACGACCTTCGTCGCGGCCGTCCCCGCGGGGGGTGTGCGCTCGGGGAAGGCGTTCACGGCGCTGCCGATCTCGGTCGAGGTGCGTCCCGCCGGCGCCGACACACCGACCGGCGCGACCCGCTCGTTCCTCGCCTGGCACGCCCGCAAGGAGTACGAGCCGCTCCGGGTCGCCACCCTGCTGCCGGTGACCCTCGACCCGGTGATGGACCTGTTCGACTCCGACGCGGCCGCGCGCGACGCGGCCTGGACGGCCGTGATCGGGCCCGAGTCGCGCGTCCAGCGGATCCTCGACGGCACCCGCGGCACCCCCGTCGCCCTCGCCGTCGACCCGGCCGTCCTCGGCCCCGACCCGGTGCGTGCCGATGTGCAGGCCCCCGAGGTGAGCCCGTCGCCGACGTCCTCCCCGTCGCCCGCACCCACTGCCACCACCCCCAGCGCCACGACGACCAGCCCCTCAGCCACACCACCGGCCTCGACCGACCCGGCAACCCCCAGCTCGACCCCGACCCCGACGGCCACCGCGACGCAGACAGCCCCGCCGATCGCCACCGGGACACCGGGCGGCGGACCGGCACAGACCCCCGCGATCTCCGCCCTCGCCGGCGAGCTCGCTGCCGGGCTGACCGGCCGGACCCTCTGGGCGCTGCCGTACGCCGATGCCGACCTCGCCGCCACCGTCGACAGCAGCCCCGGCAACACCCTCGTGCGCGACCTCGTCTCCCGTCGCACGACCCTCTCCTCCGTGCTCGGCGTGCCGGTCCGCGACGACGTCGCCTGGCCCGTCGACGGGCTGCTCCCCCCGGGTCGCGAGACCGGGCTGACCACGGCATACGCGGCTACACCGGCCGACCCGCTCGCCGGCATCGTCGTCGACCAGTCGGCGGTCACGACGACCGGTGCCTACACCCCGACCGCCCGCCGGGTCGCGTCCGGCGGCACCCGGCTGATCGCCTCCGACGCCCGGCTCTCGGCGCTGCTGCCCACCCGGAGCGAGCCCAACGCGGTGCTGGCGACCCAGCGCTACCTCGCCGAGTCCCTCGCCCTGCTCGGTGAGCGGCCGGGCACCCCCCGCGCCGTGCTCGTCACCGCGTCACGCACCTACGACCCCGACGCGACCGAGCTGGCCGCGTTCCTCGCCGCGACGGCGACCGCCCCCTGGATCGAGCGGGTCGACCCCGGCTCGCTCCTGCAGGACAGCGGCAGCGACCGGGCGGTCGCCGCGATGACGCCGCGCCGCGCGCCGACCTCGTCGGTGCCGCCGCCGACCCTGACCTCCCGGCGGCTCGACGACCTCGCCCACGAGCAGCGCACCATCGCCGACGTGGCGACGGTGCTGCGCGACGGAGACCAGTTCGCGGCGACCTACGGCGAGCTGCTCGACGAGCTGACGAGTGCCCGATGGCGCTACCGACCCGCCTCGTGGGTCGAGCTCAACGCCACGGTGACGGCCGACACCCGCGCCGCGACGAGCGCCATCAAGGTCGTCGGGCGCAGCGTCAACTTCCTCGCCGAGAGCGGCACGCTCCAGGTCACCGTCGAGAACGGGCTCGACTACACCGTCGAGGACATCCGGCTCCGGCTCGTGCCGACCAACCCGCGGATGCAGGTCGACGAGCAACCCGGGCCGATCTCGATCGGACCCAGCTCGAAGCGCGTCGTCCCCGTGGCCGTCACCGCGGTCGCTGCGGGCCAGGTCAACATCCGGGCCTACCTGACGACCGCCGACGGCACCCCGATCGGCAGCCCGACCGTCATCCCCGTCTCGGCCAACCCCATCGACGGAGCCATCTACTGGGTGGGCGGGGCGCTCGTCGGGCTCGTGCTGCTCATCGGCCTGGCCCGGACCCTGCTGCGGGGCACCCCCCGCATCGACGAAATCGGCGACATCGCCACATTGTCGGCGCGGCACACCACGAGCGGGCCGGAGCAACGGTGAGCCAGCGCCCTAGGATGTGCGCAGAAGAGCACGACACGACTCGGTGGGAGAGGTGACACACGTGCAGGGGGTCGGTCCAGGAACGGTGCTGGGGGGCCGCTACGCGGTGACCTTCCGCACATCCGAGGGGGTTCACCACGAGCGGTGGCGCGCGAGCGACCACACCCTCGAGCGTGAGGTCGTGCTCGTCTGCTTCGCCGCCGACTCATCCGTCGCCGCAGCCGCCCTCGACGCGGCGCGCCGCGCCGCCGGGGTCGAGGACGCCCGCCTCGTCCGGGTCCTCGACGTCGGGTCCGACCAGGGCGTCGGCTTCATCGTCGAGGAGCCGCTGACCGGGGCCCTGCCGATGTCGCACCTGCTCCAGAGCGGCGGGCTGCCCGCCCGTGAGGTCCGTCGGCTCGTCGGCGAGACCGCCAGCGCCCTCGAACGCGCCCGCCACCGCGGCCTGCACCACCTCGCCCTCACCCCCTCGGCGGTGCTGCGGATGCCGGGCGGCGAGGTCAAGATCCGCGGCCTGGCCACGGAAGCAGCGCTGCTCGACACCGACCCCTCCTCCGACGAGGAGGCCGCCCGCGACGACGCCACCGGCCTCGTCCGCCTCACGTATGCCGGTCTCACCGGTCGGTGGCCCGCCTCCTCCGGCGCCGCGTCACCGACCGCCGCCATGGTCGGGCTCGAGGCCGCTCCGACCATCGTCGGTGGCTTCGCCGCCCCGTCCGAGATCACCGTCGGCGTGCCGGACGACCTCGACCAGATCTGCCGGATGACGCTCAACGACGACCGCGGCCCGACCTCACCGGGCGACCTGGCCAGCCAGATCGCGCCGTGGCCTTCGGCTCCCCCCGAGACCGACGGCGCGAGCGGCATCGACCTGCCCGCCGGCCCGGACGACGACACCTCCACCCGGGTCATGCCGCCCGTCAGCCTCGGCGCGGCCGACGGTGAGCACCGTGAGCACGGTGAGCACGGTGTGGCTGATGACGGCGGCGACGCCTCCGGTGCGGGGGCCGGCCGGAAGGCGGGCTCCCTGGCCGCTGCCGGTGCGGCGGCCGCGGGCGCCGCCGGAGCGCTCGGCGACCGGGTCGGGTCCTTCGCCCGGGCGGCGGCGGACAAGGCTGCGGCTCGATCCGCCGAGCGCCGCGGCACGCGCGACGCCGGTGACGACGGCTACCCCGAGGACGACGAGGCCTACGGCGGCTACGACGAGGCTGTGGACGTGGCCGGTCCGGATGCCCCGGCCACAGGTGTCTACGGGGCCGCCGGCGCCTCCGGGGCCGGGGCCGGAAGGCACGGGCTCCACCTCAGCGAGGCCCTCGACGAGGCCCCTGACTCCGAGCTCGAGCCGCCGGTGCCCGTCTTCCGGGCGGCCGCCCCCGACTCACCGTCGAAGGCCCAGTCGCGGATCGCGCTCGCCATCGTCGGGGCGCTCGTCATCGTGGCCCTCGTCGTCGGCATCCAGAACGTCGCGAAGATCGGCCAGTCCGACGGGCCGTCGGCAGGCCGGACCGTCACGGTCACCGCCCCCACGTCGAGCTCGGGCGCCGCACCGACGACGACGACCCAGGCCGCGCCGACCACGACGACCCCGGCGCCGCCGGCCACCCCGGCGCCGGTCACCGGGGTGACGAGCTTCGACCCGCAGGACGACAACACCGAGGGCGAGGGCAGCGCCAAGCTGGCGATCGACGGCAACCCCGCGACCGCCTGGGAGTCCCGCTGGTACGGCACCCCCACCTACAACGGCAACAAGGACGGCGTCGGGCTCGTGCTCGACTTCGCGGCCCCCGCCGTCGTCTCCGAGGTCCAGCTCGTGCTCCCGGCGGCGCAGGACGTCACGGTCTTCCTCGCCTCGAAGGCGAGCCTGGCCGGGGCCCAGAAGATCGGCGCGCAGGCCGGGGCCAACGGCGCTGTCGTCTTCAAGCCCACGAGCCCGCTCCAGCCCGGCACGAAGATCATCGTGTGGGTCACCAAGGCGGCGCCGGCCGAGGCGGCGAACCACTACCGCGCCCAGGTGTCCGAAGTGACGGTGCGCTGACCGTGCCGGCAGGCGCGGGTGACGCCCTCGCCGACCGCACTGACCGGGAGCTCATGCAGCTGCACGTCGACGGGGACGCCGGCGCGTTCGGAGAGCTCTTCCGCCGCCACCGCGACCGGATGTGGGCGGTGGCGCTGCGGACCTGCCGCGACCCCGAGCTCGCCGCCGACGCCGTCCAGGAGGGCTTCATCGCGGCCTTCCGGCGGGCCGGCTCCTACCGGGGCGACGCGGCGGTGACGACGTGGCTGCACCGGATCGTCGTCAACGCCAGCCTCGACCGGTTGCGCCGCCGCCGCCCGACCGACGAGCTGCCCGAGCACGAGCTGGCCGACCGGCACGACCACCATGCCTCGGCCGACGTGCGACTCGACATCGAGCAGGCGCTGGCGACCCTCCCCGAGGGGCAGCGCGCCGCCCTCGTGCTCGTCGACATGCACGCGGTCCCGGTGGCGGAGGCGGCCGTCATCCTCGGGGTCGCGGAGGGCACGATCAAGTCGCGGTGCTCGCGTGGTCGGGCCGCGATCGCCGCTCACCTCGGGCTGATGCCAGGGAACCGAGCCCGCACCCCCCGGCGTCCGACCCCCGGCGCCACCGCGCCACCCCCGTCGGTCCCACCAGGGCCGCCCGCTCCCGCCTGACGCCGCCCGGGTCCCACGACCACCCACGGACCCCCGCGACCTCGTCACCCCAGCCCCTCCCCGGTCATCCTCCGGAAGCACGCCCTCCGGCACGCACCGCCCGCACCACCCGAAGGACCCCTGTGGACCAGCCCGCGACACCGGCCCCCCGCTCCCCCGAGCCGGGCGATGCCGCCGCCGTCCCCGAGGACGACCTGCCTCCCGACCTGCCGATCGACCTTCCCCCCGAGCTGGACGCGACCGTGCGCGGCCTGCTGGCATCCGTGCCCGACCCCGGTCCGATGCCCGCGTCCGTCTCCACCCGGGTCACCGCCGCGCTGGCGAGGGAGACGCGGCTGCGGATCGAGCCCGGTCCCCTCGGCCACAGCGCCGGTGACGGGCAGCGTGACGGGCAGAGCGATGGTGCACCCGTCGCCCTCGCGCCTCGACGTCAGCGCCCGCGGCCGGCCTTCGCCCTCGCAGCCGTCGCCGCGGCCGCGGCCCTCGTCGTCGTCGGCGGCTCGGCCCTGCACCTGACCAAGCGGCCGCTGGCGACGGCCTCCCTCGGCAACCCCGGCACCTCGAGCGCGCCCGGGCAGGTCGGTGCCGCCGACCCCGACCTGCACATCCAGCTCAGCCGGACCGACTACAGCGCCGCGACCGTGCCCACCCTCGCGCGCGACCTCGTCACGCAGCCGGACGCGCCGCTCCAGGTGCTCGCCGCCGAGGCGCCCCTGCTCGGGCCGATCGCGACCCCGATCGGCCTGCGGTCCTGTCTCGAGGAGCTGGGCGTCCCCCGGTCCGCCACGGTCCACGCCGACCTCGCGACGTATGCCGGTGAGCCGGCCGCCGTCATCGTCACCACCCTCGCGGGCGCCGACACGGCCTGGGTCGTCGGTCGACAGTGCTCGACCGGGCAGCCCGCCCTCGTCGCGGGGCCGATGCCCGTCCCCTGAGACCCCTCGGTGCGTCACGCACCCGCGGCCGTGAGCTCGCGGGGGTGGGAACAACGAGCCCCTAGGATCGGTTGTGAGCAGTGCGGCTGAGGTCAGCCTGCGGCGATCGCCGCCCACCAGCATCTCGAGGAGCATTTCGCATGTCCGACGTCCGCAACGTCATCATCATCGGCTCGGGCCCGGCCGGCTACACGGCCGCCGTCTACGCCGCCCGGGCCAACCTGACCCCGCTCGTCTTCGAGGGGGCCGTCACGGCCGGCGGAGCCCTGATGAACACGACCGAGGTGGAGAACTTCCCCGGTTTCCGCGACGGGATCATGGGACCCGACCTGATGGACAACATGCGGGCCCAGGCCGAGCGCTTCGGCGCCGAGCTCGTCACCGACGACGTCACCGCGGTGTCCCTCGACGGCGAGATCAAGACCGTCACCGACGGCTCAGGCACGGTCCACCGGGCCCACGCGGTCATCCTCTCGATGGGGTCGGCCTACCGCGAGCTCGGCCTGCCCCGCGAGAAGGAGCTGTCCGGGCGGGGCGTCTCCTGGTGCGCGACGTGTGACGGGTTCTTCTTCCGCGATCAGGACATCGCCGTCGTCGGCGGCGGCGACTCCGCGATCGAGGAGGCCACCTTCCTGACGAAGTTCGCCCGGACCGTGACCCTCATCCACCGCCGCGACGAGCTGCGCGCGAGCAAGATCATGGCCGAGCGGGCCCACGCCAACGACAAGATCCGCTTCGCGTGGAACTCCGAGATCGCCGAGATCCAGGGTGACGCCAAGCTCTCCGGCGTCGTCCTGCGCGACACGGTGACGGGTGAGACCCGCGACCTCGCGGTGACCGGCCTGTTCGTCGCGATCGGCCACGACCCCCGCAACGAGCTGCTCCGCGGCGCCGACGCGGACCCGCAGGCCGAGCTCGTCGGGCTCGACGACGCCGGCTACGTCCTCGTCGAGGGCCGCTCCACCCGCACCAACCTCCCCGGCGTCTTCGCCTGCGGAGACCTCGTCGACCACACCTACCGCCAAGCGATCACGGCCGCCGGGTCCGGCTGCGCCGCCGCCCTCGACGCCGAGCACTTCCTCGCCGCGCTCGAGGACACCGCCGGAGCGACCGAAGCAGCCGACGAGGCCCGTGCCATCGACGAGCGCGACCCCGTCGAGGAGCCCGCCGAGGGCGCCTTCTCCGCGACCAACCCCGTCACCGCCGGCGCCTAGTCTCGAGGCAGAGCCCCGGCGACCTCACCCCACCCCGCGACCGCAGCCCAGCGGCATACCGAAAAGGACAGTCCATGGCCATCAAAGCAACGACCGACGCCACCTTCGCCGACGACGTGCTCATGAGCGACAAGCCCGTGCTCGTCGACTTCTGGGCGACGTGGTGCGGCCCGTGCCGCAAGGTCGCCCCGATCCTCGAGGAGATCGCCGCCCAGCACGGCGACAAGATCGAGATCGTCAAGCTCGACACCGACGCCAACATGGACACGGCAGCCCGCTACGGCGTCGTGTCGATCCCGACGCTCAACGTCTATGTCAAGGGCGAGGTCGTCAAGTCGATCGTCGGGGCCCACCCGAAGCCCAAGCTGCTGCGCGAGCTCGCGGAGTTCATCAACTGAGCACCGCCGCGTGATCGGACGGAAGGGGGTGGGGCGCGCGCGCCCCACCCCTTTCCGCTCCGCAGATGTGAGACCCTGCCCGAACGACCCCGAGACCACCTCGAGACCCGAGCACGACGCCGACCGGCCCGGACCGTGGAAGGAGCAGGTATGACACCGCAGCCCGTCGTCGTGCTCCGACGTGGTGACACCGGACCCGCCGTGGCCGCCGTCCGCGAGCGCCTCGCCCTCGCCGGCGTCCTGCCCGACGGCCAGCACCCGGGCGACCTCGTCTTCGACGGCGAAGTCGAGGAGGCCGTCAAGATCTTCCAGCAGCGCCGCGGCCTCATCGTCGACGGGATCGTCGGACGCTCGACGTATGCCGTGCTCGACGGGGCCCGCTGGGCGCTCGGTGACCGGGTGCTGCGCTACGTCCCCGAGTACTTCGTCGAGGGCGATGACGTCGTTACCCTGCAGAGCCGGCTGGCCGAGCTCGGCTTCGGCCCGGGCAAGGTCGACGGGATCCACGGCCCGGGCACCGACACGGCGCTGCGGGGCTTCCAGACCGCCGTCGGGCTCGCCGGTGACGGCACCGTGGGCCCGGAGACGATGCGTGCCTTCGCCGGTCTGCGCCGCTCGGTCGGTGGCGGCTCGGCCAACGCGCTGCGCGAGCGCGAGCAGCTGCGGCGCGGCGGCTACAGCCTCAGCGGACGCACCATCGTGCTCGACCCCGGGCACGGCGGCAGCGATCCCGGTGCACGGGGCCTCGACGGTCTCGTCGAGGCGGACGTCACCCTCGCCCTCGCCCGGCACATCGAGGGGCGCCTGTCGGCCCACGGGGTGAGCGTCGTGTTCACCCGGACCTCCGGAACCGAGGGTGGGAGCGAGGAGGAGCGCGCGGCCTTCGCGAACTCCTGCGGTGCCGACCTCGTGCTGTCCCTGCACACCGACCACTCGAGCACCGGATCCGCCCACGGCGCCGCGACCTTCTTCTACGGCCAGGCCGACCACGTCGGCTGGTCCACCATCGGTGAGAACTTCGCCGACCTGCTGCTGCGGGAGGTCGTCGCCCGCACCGGGCTCACCGACTGCCGCACCCACGCCCGCACCTGGCCGATGCTGCGCCGCACCCAGATGCCCGCCGTGCGCTTCGACGTCGGCTACCTCAACCACCCGGACGACGCGGCCACGCTCGGCCACGACCACACCCTCGCCCAGATCGCGGAGGGCGTCGTCGTCGCGCTCCAGCGGATGTACCTCGGCGAGTCGGACACCACGCGCACCGGGGTGCTCCACCTCGACGACCTGCGCCGCCACCTCGAGCTGATGCGTCGTCAGCAGGTCGGCGCCAGCACCGGATCCTGAGCGAGCGACGCGTGACCCTCCACGAAGCGGGCTCACGGCGGGGCTGACGGCTCAGCCGCGGTCCTCGTCGGCCGTCCGCACACGGGTCGCGCCGTCGGGGTGGGTCTGCGGGACGGGTCGGAGGCCAGGGAGACGGCCGAGCGCCCGGACGAGGTGCGCTGCGAGCTCCTCGGGGACGGTCACGAGGGTGCGCAGGTCGAGGCGCAGCCTGGGATAGACCGGGTGGTCCCGCTCGACCTTGAAGCCGAGCTTCTCGAGCTCGCTGACCCGCAGGACGCACGGGTGGCGGTCGACGGCGGCCGGCCGGGCTCCGATGACCTCGATCGCGCGACAGCCACGGCTCAGGGCGTCCTTGGCCGCGGCGCGGACGAGCGTCTTGCGCAGGCCGGCCCCGGTGCGGTCGAGCGAGGCACCGGCGTCCTGGGCGACGCAGGCGGTGAGCAGCATGAGCGTGGAGGGGTCCGACGGCGAGGTCGGGAAGGCCGCGAGACGGGGGACGTGACGCGCCGGCGCGAGGAGCAGGTGCCCGACCGGTTGGTCGTCGAGGTAGGCGACCCGTCCCGGGGGTCCCCAGTCGTCCGCGACCGTCGCGACCCACTCAGCGAGCAGGACGTCCGCGTCGGGAGCGACGCCGTGGCCGTTGTGCGGGACCGTCTGCCAGAAGACGCAGGGCGCGCACGGCCCGACGAGGTCACCGGTGCGGTCGGCGGTCAGCAGCCGGAGGTCGGCACGGCCACGCCATCTCCGCTCCGCCGCACCATCCATGCAGCCATTCTGTCCCTCCCGCCCCGGGGTCGTGCAGCGGGTCGGCCGCCCGGCGGTGTCCGCACCCCCCCGCGTCGCCGACGAGACGGCATCCGGACGTTATGGTTGAGATATGAATGACCAGGCCTCGTACGTCGAGGAGACCTTCAACCGCGACACGCGCTACATCACGACGCGGATCACTGCCGACGGCGCCGAGGGGTTTGCCGTCGAGGCCGACCGCTACCGGCTCGTCGTGGCCCGCGCCTGCCCGTGGGCGAACCGCTCGATCATCGTGCGGCGCCTGCTCGGCCTCGAGGACGCCCTCTCGATGGGGATCTGCGGCCCGACCCACGACCAGCGCAGCTGGACCTTCGACCTCGACCCCGACGGCCTCGACCCCGTGCTCCGCATCCCGCGCATCCAGGACGCCTATTTCGCGCGCGACCCCGACTACCCGCGCGGCATCACGGTGCCCGCGATCGTCGAGGTCGCCACCGGAGCCGTCGTCACCAACGACTTCAAGCAGATGAACCTCGACCTCGAGACCGAGTGGCGCTCCCTCCACAGAGACGGTGCTCCCGACCTCTACCCCGAGCACCTGCGCGACCAGATCGAGGAGATCTCGGACCCGATCTACCGTCTCGTCAACAACGGGGTCTACCGGGCCGGCTTCGCGGGCACCCAGACCGCCTACGACGAGGCCTACGCCGACCTCTTCGGTGAGCTCGACCACCTCGAGGAGCACCTGAGCACCCACCGCTACCTCGTCGGGGACCACATCACCGACGCCGACATCCGCCTCTTCACGACGCTGGCGCGCTTCGACCCGGTCTACCACGGCCACTTCAAGTGCAACCGCAACAAGCTCATCGAGATGCCGGCGCTCTGGGCCTACTCCCGCGACCTCTTCCAGACCCCGGGATTCGGGGACACCCTCGACTTCGCCCACATCAAGGCGCACTACTACGTGACGCACCGCGACGTGAACCCGACCGGCATCATCCCGCGCGGCCCGGAGCTGTCCAACTGGGCGGAGCCGCACGGGCGTGAGGACCTCGGGGGCAGTCCCTTCGGCGACGGTGCGACCGCTCCCTCCCCGCCTCGTGAGGTCGTTCCGCCGGAGCACAACCCCGCTCTCGCCCTCCTCGGCTGACGGAGGGCTCGCTCGTCAGTAGCCAGTGGGGCGGGCGGGGCGAGCTGGCTTGCGGGAGAACACTTCCCGCTTGTCGTCGGCGGGCACGGCGTCCATGAAGTCGCGCACCTCGGACGAGAGCGCCGGCCACGTCGGGTGCGCCGCCACCGGCACGACCGTGGCCACCACCTGGTCGGCGTGGACCTCGACGAGGTTCCAGGACTGGGGCCCGTCGACAGCCATCAGCTCGTCACGGGGGGCCCCGGCGTCGTCGGCGTAGCTGACCGCCCCCGCGACGAAGACCGGTATGCCGGCCAGGACCCCGAACGAGGTCACGTGCAGGTGACCGCAGAGGATCGCCCGCACATCAGTGCCCTTCAGGATGCTGGCGAGCCGGGCCGGGTCGTCGAAGTCGAGCAGCCGCATCACGGGTGAGCGGTAGCGCAGAGGTGGGTGGTGCATCACGAGGACCGACCCGTGCTCGGCGGGATCAGCGAGTTCCGTTGCGAGCCAGTCGTACTGGTCCACCGAGAAGCCGCCGTGGTGGTGGCCGGGGACCGCGCTGTCCATCCCGACGATCCGCAGTCCGCGGACGGTCGTCGACGTGTCGAGGGGGCCCTCGGACGGGGCGCCGGTCACGGCCTGCGCCAGTGGGGCCCGCTCGTCGTGGTTGCCCGCCGTGAGCACGAGTCGGGCCCCGAGCCGCTCCACGACGGGCTCGACGATGTCGAGGAGCAGCCGGTAGGACGCCGGATCGGCGTGGGCGGTGAGGTCCCCGGAGATGACGACGACGTCGATCGCCTCCCCGGACGCCTCGACCCGGTGCATCGCCTGTCGCAGCTGGCCGACCGTGTCGATCCTGCCCCCGAGCAGCGAACCGTCGCAGAGCACGTGTGGGTCGCTGAGGTGGGCGATGACGTGGGTGGGCGACGGGCCGTCAGCGCGAGTCACCATGGCGCCCAGCCTAGATGCCTCGCGGTGTCAGTGCCGCCGCTGGCAGTTGGCGCACCAGTAGAGGCGCCGGCCAGCGACCTCCTTGTCCCGCACGGTCTTGCCACAGCGCGGGCAGGCGCTGCCGGTGCGCTTGTAGACGGCATACCGCCGGTTGAAGTGCCCGGTCCGGCGCTCCCCGGTTGACCCCAACGTGATCGCCGCGGCCGAGCCGTCGCCCATCATCAGCTCGGCCTCCTCCACCTGGTCCTCGACCGTGAGGATCTGGGAGAAGGCCACCCCGAGCGGCAGCAGTCGCACGAGGTCGGCCCAGATGAGCAGCCAGGTGGCTCGCTTGAGCTGCGTGCCGAGGGTGAAGGGGTTGGTGTGGTGGCGGTGCAGCACCTCGCAGCGATAGACGTTGCCCACGCCGGCCAGCATCGACTGGTCCATGAGGAGCTCGGCAATTGACTTGCGGCGCAGTCTGATTCGCTGCCATGCGCGCTCCCCGTCAGCCTCGGGGTCGAGAGGGTCCGGACCGAGGTTGCCCTCGATGCGCGCCACGCCCTCGTCACCGAGCAGCTCACAGGTGATCGGCCCACGCAGGTCGGCGACGAAGTCGTCGTTGAGCAGCCGGAGGCGCAGCGCGCCTCGTGGCTCCACCGGCGGACCCCCGCCCAGCGGCTTGACGGGGAAGGACCCGATGAGGCCGAGGTGCACGTGCAACGTCTCGGCTGGGAACTCGACGAAGAGGTGCTTGCCGACGGCGCGAGCCCGCTCGATGACCTCACCGTCGAGCCGGCGCGCCTCGTCGGCGAAGCGTCCCTGGGGGCTGGAGGCCCCCACGGGCGAGCCCGCGAAGGCCCGCTCGAGGCGGTGGGCCAGGGCATGGATCGTGTGACCCTCGGGCATCGGTGGGTGCCGCCCTCAGAGGTCGGACACGGGGGCGTCGTCGACCCCCATGATCCCGAGGATGCGTCGCAGGTCCTCCATCGAGGCGAACTCCACGGTGATCTTGCCCTTGCGCTGACCCAGCGCGATGCCGACCCGGGTCTCGAGGTGGTCGGCGAGCCCGCTCGTGAGGTCGTCGAGCTGCGGGTGACGGGCCCCGGCTCGCGGGCGGCGAGCCTTGGCAGGGGTCTGATCGTCCCCGAGGGTGACGATCTCCTCCACCGAACGCACCGAGAGGCCCTCGGCGACGATCCGCTGGGCGAGACGCTCCATCGCCGCCGCGTCGGCGAGCCCGAGCAGCGCCCGCGCGTGGCCGGCGCTGAGCACACCCGCCGCCAAGCGGCGCTGGACGAGCGGGGGGAGGCGGAGCAGGCGCAGGGTGTTGGAGATCTGGGGGCGTGACCGGCCTATCCGGGCGGCGAGCTCCTCGTGCGAGCAGCCGAAGTCATCGAGCAGCTGCTGGTAGGCCGCCGCCTCCTCGAGCGGGTTGAGCTGGCTGCGGTGCAGGTTCTCCAGCAGGGCGTCCCGGAGCAGGTCGTCGTCGTGGGTGTCCTTGATGATGGCCGGCACGAGGTCGAGTCCCGCGAGCTCGGTCGCGCGCCAACGACGCTCACCCATGATGAGCTCGAAGCGCCTGCCGTCCGCCGACTCGAGCTGGTCGTCGGGGATCCGCCGCACGACGATCGGCTGGAGCACCCCGATCTCGCTGATCGAGTGCACGAGCTCGGCCATGTGGTCCTCGTCAAAGACCGTGCGTGGCTGCTTGGGGTTCGGACGGATCGACCCGACGGGGAGCTCTGCAAACTCCGCACCCGGGACCGGTGCCAGCTGCGGGCCGGCAGCGCCGTCGCCCGACTCGTCTGTCTGGGCGTCGCTGCTGCTCTCGGCCACGGGGTCGACACCTGTCTCGGGCTCGCGATGCTCCGGGCGGGCGTCCTCGGAGCCAGCGAGGTCGTGGGTCGTGGCGTCGGGGATGGAGTCAACCGTGGTGGTGGCAGGATCGGCGGGAGCGTGGCCCGCCTCGCGGCGTTGCTGGTCGGCGAAGAACACGTCCAGTGGTCGACCGCCGGCCCCTGCGGGAGCGCTGGGGATCAGTGCTCCCAGCCCTCGACCCAATGCACGACGCTTCTCCGCCACGGTCACACCTCTCCTCGATCGGACCACGACCCTCGCGCGTCCCCGGACAGTCTAGGTGTGATGCCACGGCCCACCGCACCGGCCTGCCGCCGCTGGTTGTCGCGTGGTGTTTCACGTGAAACGACGCCGCAACACGGCCCTGAGACGGGTTTCACGTGAAACACGCGCCTTACGAGGTCGCGGCTCCGCGGTCGGCGATCTCGCCGGCTGCCGCGAGATAGGCCAGGGCCCCACTGCTCGACGCGTCGTAGGTCATCACGGTCTCACCGAAGCTCGGCGCCTCCGACACGCGCACCGATCTGGGAACGCTCGTCGCGAGCACCTCGGACGGGAAGTGCGCGCGCACCTCGTCCGCCACCTGGGCCGAGAGCCGCGTCCGACCGTCGTACATCGTCAGCAGGATCGTCGAGACGTGCAGGTCCGGGTTGAGGTGGGCCTTGATGAGGTCGATGTTCTTGAGCAGCTGGGACACGCCCTCCAGGGCGTAGTACTCGCACTGGATCGGGATGAACACCTCAGTAGCGGCCACCATCGCGTTGACGGTGAGCAGTCCCAGGCTCGGCGGGCAGTCAATGAGCACGTAGTCGTAGCCGACCGGACCCGCAGCGGCAGCACGCAGCGCCCGGAGCAGCCGCGATTCTCGCGCAACGAGGCTGACGAGCTCGATCTCCGCACCCGCGAGGTCGATCGTGGCCGGCGCACAGAACAGTCCGGGCACCGAGGCACACTCCTGCACCACGCTCTCGAGCGGAGCCCCGTCGACGAGGACGTCGTACACCGACGCCACATCGGCGTGGTGGTCGATGCCCAGTGCGGTGCTCGCGTTGCCCTGCGGGTCGAGGTCGAGGACGAGCACCCGGAGGCCGCCCTGCGCCAACGCGGCGGCAATGTTGACTGTCGTCGTCGTCTTCCCGACGCCGCCCTTCTGGTTCGCGATCGTCAGGACGCGGGGCACGGCGGGCTTGGGGAAGCGACGTCCGGTCAGCTGGATACGACGGCGGGCGTTCTCAGCCAGCTCTCGAGCCACCGGCGTGTCACCGGCCACGGTGGGGATCGCGGCGGCGCGGCTGGCCCGCTCGGCATCGGACTGCTCGGGCTGATCTGTCCGCGCGGTGGAGGTGATGGCGTCCACCTTGTCCACAGGCTCGTCCCCAGCCTGGGACGAGCGCGAAACGGGTGTGTCGTGCTCAGCAGTGACCGGAGGACCAGCGCTGTCCACCACGTTGTCCACAGGAGTCCGCGGTGGATCCACCCGCTCGGCTCGCTCGGGAGGGGCGTCGGCGAGGGTTGCCTCGACCCGCTCCAGCGTGGGCGGGACCTCGCCCGCGCGAGCCGGGTCGGCCGCTGAGGCAGCCAGCGGGAGGCTCTCGACCGGCCTTGGCGCAGCGGGCTGCAGTGTTTCACGTGAAACGGCTCCGGCGAGGTCGGCCCAGCCGAGGCGCCGGTGCGCGGCTTCCGGCTCCGGGTCGCCGGGCCAGCCGAGATGGGTCGGGGTGCTCACGAGTCGGGTTCCTCCGATGGGCCGACGCGACCTCGACGTCGGACAGACGCAGGATCACTGGGATGGACGGGAATGAGGGTCGCAGTCATGAGGGTCGCAGTCATGAGGCTCGCAGTCATGAGGGTCGCAGTCATGAGGGTCCGGTTGCCCGGCGCGGTGGCCGCTGGCCCTTGGGTGCCCGCGGTCGGTCACTGCGCCGCCGGGCCGACCCCGCGCTGCTCGGCCCGTGTGACCGGAAGCGCCGGCGGTCGATGCCGGCTCCGATCGTCAGACGGATGATGGTGGTGGGCTCGTCGATGATGCCGACTCCCAACTGCTCGACGACGGCCTCCACGGCCCCCAGTCGGGTCAGTGCAGTGCGGGTCTCGGCGAGCTCGGTCTCGGCGCGAGAGCCCTTGATCGCGATGAGCTGACCGTGGGGGCGCAACAGGGGCAGCGTCCACTCGGCCAGCTGCACGATGCGGGAGACGGCTCGGGCCGTGACCCAGTCTGCATCGAGCCGGTCCCAGAGGTCCTCGGCCCTCGCCGTGTGCACGGTGACGTTCTCGAGACCCAGCTGGGCCACCGTGCCGCTCAACCAGCCGGTGCGCCGGGCCAGTGGCTCGACGAGGTGCAGCTCGAGGTCGGGTCGGGCGATGGCCAGGGCGATCCCCGGCAGTCCCGCCCCGGAGCCCACGTCGATGACGCGCTGCCCGGCTGCCGTGCCGGGGATCGCCGCGCCGACGGCGCCACAGTTGAGCACGTGCCGGTCCCACAGCCGGGGAGTCTCCCGCGGACCGATGAGACCGTGGCTGATGCCGGTGTCAGCGAGGATCGCGACGAACTGCTCCGCCAGAGCCGTCTGACGGCCGAACAGGACCGAGGCGGACGCCGGGGTGGGCGGCAGGACCTGCTGCTGCGCTTCACCGTCCTCTCCCCCGGGGTCGACCGACGTCGCACCGGCGTCCGCGAGGTCGCTGGGCGACTCGTGGTCTGGGTGGGGCACGGCAGCTCCTCGATCGATGAGCTCGAACGTCGGGCGGTCGAGCGACGCAGGGCGACGCGTCAGCGGCCCCGTTTCACGTGAAACGAGGCCGGGTGGGGTCAGGCCGGAAGAATGACGATGTGGCGGTGGGGCTCGACACCCTCGGACTCGGACGACAGCCCCGCGGCCGCGACCTCGTCGTGGACGACCTTGCGTTCGAAGGCCGACATCGGGTCCAGGGCCTGCTTCGTGCCGGAATCCTTGACCTCGCTGATCGCGGCCGCGGCGAGCGTGACGAGCGCGGCCCGACGCTCGGCGCGGTGCCCGGCGACGTCGAGCATGAGGCGGCTCCGCTCACCCGTCTCGGCCTGGACGGCCAACCGGGTCAGCTCCTGGAGGGCCTCGAGCACCCGTCCGTCCGGTCCGACCAGACGGCGGGGCACCCGGCCCTCGTCCGAGTCGACGATCGCGATCGCGGCACGGTCGCCGTCGACGTCCACGTCGATGTCACCGTCGAGGTCGGCGATGTCGAGCAGGGTCTCGAGAAAGTCTGCGGCCACCTCGCCCTCGCGCTCGAGCTGGCGCACGCGCGACCCCTTGCCAGATCGGGTCTCGACGGCGTCGTCATCCTCACCGGCCTCCTGCTCGTCGGCCACGGACTCCTCGGTCACCGGCTCGGTGACCGCCTCGGGCGCCTCGGCGCTCTCCTCGGGCGACGACTCGTCGGTCGTCTTCGGGCCCGTGGAGTCGACGGCGTCCACGGAGGGCTCGACGGCGTCGGTGGTGGTCATGGTCTCGGTTTCCTGGGTGTCACTCATGCGGGTGCTCCTTCGACCACGGTGTGTCCACAGCCTGTGGATAACCAGTGTCTTCGCAGGTCAGGTGCCTAGGGCACAGTGGGAAAGTGAGGGAAAGTGGGAAAGTCAGGTGGATCCGGTGAAGCAGGGTGCTGGAGCTGACGTCGACGGCTCAGCGACCGGAGCCGGGAGGGTTGTTCGCCGGCTTGCGGTTCGGGTTCTGACGGACCTTGCCGGACGGCTTGCCCGCGGGCTTGGCCGCACCCGACTGGGTCTTGGCGCTCGACGGCTTGGCTCGTCCCGAGCCGACCGGGCTCGCGGGTGCGTCCCGAGTGGGGTCGGGCGCGGCAGCCGTGGCGTCGCGCGTCGGGTCGGGCGTCGCGACGGCCTTCGGGGTGCTGGCCTTGGCCCGCTTCTTGCCCTTGGGCTGCTGGCGCTGGCCGACCTGGGGGGCGTCGTCGACGACCTCGTCGTCGTCGGCGCCGCCGCCGAGACCCGGGATGACGAGCTCCTTCATCGTCTTGCCCTTGCGCTTCATCCGGTCACGCTGGGCCTGCTCGGCCGCGGAGCCGGGGGCGGGCATGTTGCGGATGACGTAGAACTGCTGGCCCATGGTCCAGAGGTTCGTCGTGAGCCAGTAGAGCAGCACACCGATCGGGAAGTTGATGCCCGAGATCGCGAAGAACAGCGGCATCAGGTAGAGCAGGACCTTCTGCTGCTTGGCGAAGGGGTTGTCGAGGGCTGCCTGCGGCATGTTGCGCCGCATCAGCTGGTGCTGGGTGATGAAGGTCGTCGCCGACATCATCACGATGAGCACGGCGGTGAGGATCTTGGTGTTGAGGTCGGTCGAGCCGAGGAAGTGGTCTGACAGCTTGGCCCCGAAGATCGACGAGCTCTCGATCTGGGCGGCGACCTGCTGGGTGATCGGCCCGATCGCGTCGTGACCCGGCACGCCCTCGGCCTGGGCCTTGAGGTTGTTGAGCAGCTGGAAGAGAGCAAAGAAGAAGGGGCTCTGGATGAGGATCGGCAGGCAGCTGCTGAACGGGTTGGTCCCGGTGCGGCGGTAGAGATCCATGATCTCGGCCTGCTGCGCCTTCTGGCTCTCCGGGTCGCGCTTGCCCTTGTACTTCTTCTGGATCTTCTGCATCTCCGGCTGGATCAGCTGCATCCGCCGCGAGGAGTGGATCTGCTTGACGAAGAGCGGGATCAGCAGGATCCGCACGATGACCGTGAGGCCGACGATCGACAGCGCCCAGCTCCAGCCGGTGGGCAGACCCATGCCGGCAAAGAGCCAGTGCCACGCGTACATGACCCAGGCTTCACCGAGCTTGATCGGATAGAGCAGGGTGTTGAAGAACTCGATCAACGTCTTTCCTCTGTCGTGTGGTGCTGGGGTGGGCCGCTACTCACCGCGCAACGGCAACGATATGCCGGATGGTCAGGTCGAGTGCCCCACATCGGGTGCCCGCCAGTCCTCGGGACGGGCTTGGCCGCGCGTCTCCCAGGTCAGCGGGACCTCGTCGACGCCACCGGGCGTCCACGGGTGGCAGCGCCCCAGCCGGCGCGCCGCGAGCCAGCCACCGCGGAGCGGGCCGAAGCGCGTCAGGGCGGTGACGGCATACGCCGAGCAGGTGGGGTGGAAGCGGCAGGTCCGTGGCCGCAAGGGGGAGACGAAGCGCTGGTAGAGGCGCACGAGCCCGACGAGGGGCGCGACGAGCGCGCGGTTGACCCCGGACCCGCTCATGACGCCGGCACCCGACTCGTCTGGGTCACCCGGGGGAGCTGCGTGGCCACCGCAGCCTCGAGCTCGGCAAACGCGGCCCCGGCCGCCGCGGGGTTGGCCCGCACGACGAGGTCGAACCCGAGCGGTATGCCGCTCACCTGGCTCGCGAGGATCGCGCGCAGTCGCCGCTTGGTCGTGTTGCGCACGACGGCGTTGCCGACGGCCTTGGACACGACGAAACCGACGCGCGGCGGACAGTCCGTCCGCGCATCGGTCCGGTTGGCATGCACGACGATGAGCCGCCCGCCTGCTCTGCTGGAGCCGGGTCCCCGCACTGCCGACGTGAAGTCCGCGCTCTCACGCAGACGGTGACGTGCCGGCAGCACGTCAGGACCTCAGTGGCCTCAGGCCGAGAGCTCGGCGCGGCCCTTGCGACGACGGCCGGCGAGGATCGAGCGACCGGCGCGGGTCCGCATCCGCAGACGGAAGCCGTGCGTCTTGGCGCGGCGACGGTTGTTCGGCTGGAAGGTGCGCTTGCTCACGAGGGTTCTCCGTAGGTCGCGGGTGCCACCGGAACCAAGCCGGCAGGCGCCCGATGATGGGGCTGGTGGGGCGGTCGTCGGCGACCACGATCGGCAAGCCCAAGGAGATCCGGCCGGTTGCTGGGCGGTCCTGGACGGTCCGCGGCGGCCGTTCGGGGCCATGGGCATGCGAAAGGGGTCGCAGGCACGCTCGGTCAACGATACGGGAGCCCCCGAAGGGGGGTCAAACTCGGGGCGGGCAACACCGCTCCCGCACCGTCGGTCACCACTCGCCGCCGCCCAATCCTCCATCATCGGGGTGACCGGGCGAGGGGCCACGCGACACGCCGGGAGGGATCCGTGCATTTGCCACTTCCGGTTGTCAGGAACGGCGCGGACTTGTTAGGTTCCGACTCTCACACCCCTTGCCACCGTTCCGTACACAGGCTGTGGACAAACGTGTGGACAAGAGATGACGGACGCACGCGCGTGCGTCCGCATGCGTGGCGCCACAGGGGGCAGACCGCGGTGCGCAAGAGCAGTCAGGGACAGGTGAGTCGGTGAGTGACACGGGCGTCGACTACGGGGTCGTCTGGCAGCAGACCCTCGGCACCCTGGACGGCAAGGGCATCTCACCCCAGGAGCGCGCCTTCGTCCGGCTGTGTCGCCTCGTCGGCGTCCTCGACGGGACCGCCCTGGTCAAGGCTCCCAACCCCTACACGAAGGACTTCCTCGAGACGCGGATCCGCGGCGAGGTCGTCGAGGCCCTGACCGGCCACCTCGGGATCCCCGTCCAGCTGGCCGTCTCCGTCGACGAGGCACTCGAGACCGATTCGGGCCTGCTCACCGACGAGCCGACCGGCCAGCCGGCGATCGGCGACACCGGTCGGCACCTGCACTCGGTGCGTCCGGGCGACGCCCACAACGACATGCGGGACCAGCGCGAGCACCGCGGTGACCCGGGTCGGCACCTGCGGGACCCGCTCAAGGACCTCGAGGACAGCGCGCCCGACCTCAACGGGGCCGACTTCGACGACCCGGTCCGCGACCGGGGCGAGAGCGGCCCGATGCGCCAGCGCCCCGAGCCCTCCACGAACAATGACACCCGGCTCAACCCCAAGCACACCTTCGACACCTTCGTCATCGGAGCGAGCAACCGCTTCGCCCACGCGGCCGCCGTCGCCGTCGCCGAGGCGCCGGCCAAGGCCTACAACCCGCTCTTCGTCTACGGGGAGTCGGGACTGGGCAAGACCCACCTGCTGCACGCGATCGGCCACTACGCGCGGGCCATGTTCCCCACGGTGCGGGTGCGCTACGTGAACTCCGAGGAGTTCACCAACGACTTCATCAACAGCATCCGCGACGACAAGGCGAGCGCCTTCCAGAGCCGCTACCGCAACGTCGACGTGCTGCTCATCGACGACATCCAGTTCCTCCAGGGCAAGCTGCAGACCCAGGAGGAGTTCTTCCACACCTTCAACACGCTGCACAACGCCAACAAGCAGATCGTCATCACCAGCGACCTGCCGCCCAAGGAGCTGTCGGGCTTCGAGGACCGGATGCGGACCCGCTTCGAGTCGGGCCTGCTCACCGACGTGCAGCCCCCCGACCTCGAGACCCGCATCGCGATCCTGCGCAAGAAGGCGATCCAGGACCGGATGTCGATCCCGGACGAGGTCCTCGAGTACATCGCGTCGAACTTCAGCACGAACATCCGCGAGATCGAGGGTGCGCTGATCCGGGTGACCGCGTTCAGCAACCTCAACCGGCAGCCGATCGACCTCCCGCTCGCGGAGATCGTCCTCAAGGACGTGCTGCCCAACGAGACCCCCAACCAGGTGACCGCGGCGACGATCATGGCGGTCACCTCCGCCTACTACGCGGTGTCGATGGAGGACCTCTGCGGCTCCTCCCGATCCCGCCAGCTCGTCACGGCACGGCAGATCGCGATGTACCTCTGCCGCGAGATGACCGACCTGTCGCTGCCGAAGATCGGCCAGCTCTTCGGTGGGCGCGACCACACGACCGTCATGCACGCCGACCGCAAGATCCGCGAGCTGATGGGTGAGCGGCGGGCGATCTACAACCAGGTCACCGAGCTGACCAACCGGATCCGCCAGCAGTCCTCCTCGCGCTGACGACTCCGTCTCTGCCGCCACCGCTTCCGCCGGCTCTCAGGCGCGGGCAGGTGCCGGTGTGCCGCCGAGCGCGACGACGGTGGCCGTGAGCGCCTCGTCCCACGGCGTCGCGGACAGTCCGAAGGTCTGCTCCGCACGGGTCGCGTCGATGACGAAGGGACGCTCGAGCTGGTGACGCGTCTCGCGGACCTCCTTGAGCAGCGGCACGACGGTCCCCAGCACCGTGATGAGCGGGCGCGGCACGACGCGGACAGCCGGGGCCCGGTGACCGGTCAGCCGGGCGACGTCCGCGGCGACCTCGCGCACGGTCCGGGCGGGGGCGGTGGGCACGTGCCACACCCGTCCCCATGACCGGTCGTCGGTGGCGAGGACGGCGGCCAGCTCGCCGATGTCGGGCAGGTAGGTCCACGAGTGCGCCGCATCGGCGACCCCCATCGGCAGCAGCGCGGCGCTTCCCTTGGCGGCGCGGGAGATCACGGAGTCGTTGAGCAGGCTCACCCGGGCCTGGGCGCCGGGACCGAAGTAGTCGCTGGCCCGCAGCTCGGTCGCGCGCAGCCGGCCGGCCTCGTGGCGCGAACGGGCCTCCTGCCACATCGCGGCCCGGAGCGCTCCCTTGTGGCCGTTCGGCGCCTCGACCGTCTCCTCGGACATCGGGGCGTCCACCCGGCCGTAGTTGTAGAGGTTGCCGATGGTGACGAGGCCGGCGCCGCTCCGCTCGGCGGCGAGCAGCAGCGCCTCGGCGACCGGCGGCCAGTCCTGCTCCCAGCTGGTGTAGCTCGGGGGGTTGATGGCGTTGACGATGCTCGCGGCGCCGGTCGCGAGGAGCGTGAGGGCGGCCGGGTCGGCCGCGTCGACGGTGGCCACGGTGACCGCGTCCGAGCCGCCGGGCAGCTCCTCCCACGGACGCAGCGCGACGATCCCGGAACGAGAGGCGAGGGTCACCGTGTGGCCGCGGGCGACGAGGTGGGTGGTCGCGGCGCGGCCGATGCCGCCGGCGCCGAGGACGAGGTGGTGGGTCATGGTGGATCCTCTCAAAAGTGTGAGCGGTGCTCACGTTGGTGTGATCCTAGTGTGAGCAGTGCTCACGAGATTGTCAAGAGCACTGCTCACACTTGTCTGGCGCACGCGGGATCCGTGTGACAGGGTGACGGCATGCCCGCCTCTGCAGACACCTCGACGAGCGCCCCCGGGCTGCGACGACGGCGGCGGGAGGCGACCGAGGCCGACATCCTGCGGGTGGCGCGAGACCACCTCGCCGAGCACGGAGCGGCCGCCCTCAGCCTGCGGGCCGTGGCCCGTGACCTCGGGATGGTCTCCTCCGGCATCTACCGCTACGTCGCGAGCCGGGACGAGCTGCTGACCCGCCTCATCGTCGAGAGCTACCTGTCCCTCGCCGACGCCGTCACCAGACGGCACGACGCGGTGCCGACCCAGGACCTCGAGGGCCGGTGGGACGCGATCGCCGACGCCTTCCGGCGCTGGGCCCTCGACCACCCGCAGGACTTCACCCTGCTCTACGGCTCGCCCGTCCCGGACTACACGGCCCCGCCGGAGCAGACGATGACGGCCGGGACGGCGGTCCTGGCCCTGCTGCTCACCCTGCTCGAGGACATCCGTGCCGCGGGTCGCTTGGCGTCGGGCCCGCCCGTCGACGGCCCGCGCGCCCAGGAGGCGGTCGGCCACCTGCTGTCCGACGACTTCTTCGCCGCGTCCACCGTCGATGCCGTCGCCCTCACCCGAGGCCTGGCGGCCTGGACCCTGCTCGTCGGGGTCGTGACGAGCGAGATCTTCGTGCAGCTCGGGCCGCTGCCCCGACCCGATGCGCTCTTCGACGTCGTCTCCACCGCCGCACGCGGACTGGTGCTCGCCCCCTCGTCCACAGGTTCATCCACAGCTGGGTACACAGCGTGACCCTCTCGTGACCGACCACGCCGCGTGCTCCGCTGCCCCGAGTTGTCCACTGCCTGTGGACAACTCTGTGGAGTACTTCCGCAGACGCCACGCCGAGACCGACGCCGAGGTTGTCCACACCCTTCTGTGGAAACCTGTGGGAAACCCGCTGAAATCTGCGGACAACACCACCAAATCGGAACGGTGGGCTGTGGACAGAGTCGCTCCGTGCACAGGGCGCAGGGTTTGACCCGGGAGTTACCCACAGGCACGGACGACCGCGCCGCGCGGCGTGACGTGCACCGATGGCAGTTGTCCCCATGATCCACACCACCGATGACGATGACGAACCTCCCATGAAGGGGTTTGCCCCGAGAACATCACTCGACCATGACGCCACGAGCCAGGGCCCGGAAGGGCTGCGTCGACGAGCCACGACCCATCGACCTTCCGGTGGTGTCTGGCGCCGGACAGGCACTAGTGTCTGTCCCCCAATGTCCTACGTGTCGAAGTGAGTGCACCGTGAAGTTTCGGGTTGAGCGTGACGTCCTGGCCGAGGCCGTGACCTGGGTCGCCCGTGGACTGCCGGCTCGCCCGCCCGTCCCGGTCCTCGCCGGGGTGCTGCTCGAGGCGCACGACGACGGGACGCTGACGCTCTCGGCCTTCGACTACGAGGTGTCGGCCCGCGTCACGGTCGCCGCCGACGTCTCCGAGTCGGGGACCGCCCTCGTGCTCGGCCGGCTCCTCGCCGACATCTCCCGCAACCTCCCGGCCCGGCCGATCGACATCGCGACCGACGGCTCGAAGGTCAACGTCACGTGCGGGTCCTCGCGCTTCAGCCTCCGCGAGATGCCCGTCGACGACTACCCGACCCTGCCGCGCTCGCCCGAGACGAGCGGCACCATCGCCGGGGACACCTTCACCCAGGCCGTCGCCCAGGTCTCCATCGCTGCCGACAAGGGCGACACGCTCCCGATCCTCACCGGGGTGCGGATGGAGATCGACGGCGACAAGGTCACCCTGCTCGCGACCGACCGATACCGCCTCGCGATGCGCGAGCTGACGTGGAGCCCGAGCTCCCCCGACGCGAGCCACGTCGCCCTCGTCCCGGCCCGCCAGCTCTCCGACACGGCCAAGGCACTCGGGGCGTCGGGTTCGGTCGAGATCGCGCTCGGCCCGGGCGGTGACGGGCTGATCGGCTTCGAGGCGGGGCAGCGGCGCACGACGACGCGCCTGCTCGACGGGGAGTACCCCAAGGTCACCTCGATCTTCCCCAGCTCGGTCGACACCGAGGCCGTCATCGAGACGGTGGCGCTCGAGGAGGCCGTCAAGCGCGTTGCCCTCGTCGCCGAGCGCAACACCCCGGTGCTGCTGAAGTTCACCGACGGCCAGGTCGCGATCGAGGCCGGCACCGGCGACGACGCCCAGGCCTCCGAGGCGGTCGAGGCCACGCTCACCGGCCCCGAGATCCAGATCGCCTTCAACCCGCAGTTCCTGCTCGACGGCCTCCACGCCGTCGGTACCCCCTGGAGCCGGCTCTCCTTCACCCAGCCGAGCCGGCCCGCCGTGCTCTCCGGGCAGGCCGAGGCCGACGGCGACGCGGACACGAGCTACCGCTACGTCCTGATGCCGGTCCGCTTCGCCAGCTGAGCGGCATACCGGCTCGGCTCCCGCGTCCGGAGCCCTCCGGGCTCGGCTAGCCTCGACTGCACGACCCCCACCCACCGCAAGGAAGGCTTCGACATGCAGCTCGGTCTGATCGGTCTCGGCAAGATGGGTGGCAACATGCGCGAGCGGTTGCGGCGCGCGGGCCACGAGGTGGTCGGCTTCGATCGCAACCCCGAGGTCGCCGACGTCCGCACCATGGCTGCGATGGTCAAGAAGCTCGAGGCGCCCCGCGTCGTGTGGGTGATGGTCCCCTCCGGTGACCCGACCCGCGAGACGATCGCCAAGCTCGGAGACCTGCTCGAGCCCGGTGACCTCGTCATCGACGGCGGCAACTCCCGCTTCACCGACGACTTCGAGAACGCCAAGATGCTCGCCGAGAAGAAGATCGGCTACGTCGACTGTGGCGTGAGTGGTGGCATCTGGGGCCTCGAGAACGGCTACGGCCTGATGTGTGGCGGTGACAAGAAGTGGGTCACCAAGGCGATGCCGATCTTCGACGCGCTGCGCCCCGAGGGGCCGCGCGACGAGGGCTTCGTCCACGCGGGCCAGGTCGGCGCCGGTCACTACACCAAGATGGTGCACAACGGCATCGAGTACGGCCTGATGGCGGCGTATGCCGAGGGCTTCGAGCTGCTCGAGAAGAAGGACATCGTCACCGACGTCCCCGGCGCGTTCAAGGCATGGAGCCGCGGCACCGTCGTGCGCTCCTGGCTGCTCGATCTCATGGTCGACGCGCTCGAGGAGAACCCGCACCTCGACGACGTCTCCGACTACACCAACGACTCCGGCGAGGGCCGCTGGACGGTGGAGGAGGCGATCGCCATGTCCGTGCCGATGCCGGTGATCTCCGCGTCCCTCTTCGCCCGTTTCGCCTCGCGCCAGCACAGCTCGCCGACGATGCAGGCCGTCGCGGCGCTGCGCGGCCAGTTCGGCGGCCACCAGGTGATGACGATCGCCGAGGGCGACACGCTCCGCGACGGCGCCGTGCCGACCCGCTCGACGAAGAAGGAGTCGGCGCCGAAGCAGGCCAGGAAGCGCGCCACGGCCAAGAAGGCGAGCTCCGAGGCGGCCCAGAGCGGCTCGCACGCCAACGTCGACGCGGCGAAGAAGGCGGCCCACTCGCACCGGGCGCCCGCCACAAAGGCCACCGACACGGCCGACTCGGCCCGCGGCCAGAAGCGCGCGGCGTCGAAGCGGACCGCGAAGAAGGCCTGAGCAAAGTCCCCCCTTGCACGTCCGGCACCTCACCCTCAAGGACTTCCGCAGCTATCCCGGAGCCGAGCTCGCGCTCACCCCGGGCGTGACGACGCTCGTCGGGCTCAACGGGCAGGGCAAGACCAACCTCGTCGAGGCGGTCGGCTATCTCGCCACGCTCGGGTCGCACCGGGTCGCGAACGACCAGCCGCTCGTCCGCTTCGGCGCGGACCAGGCAGTCGTGCGTGGCGCGATCGTGCGCGACGATCGCGAGACGATGGTCGAGCTGGAGATCACGCCCGGGAAGGCCAACCGGGCCCGGCTCGGCCGGTCGCCGGTGTCGAGGCCGCGCGAGGTGCTCGGCACGGTGCGGACCGTGCTCTTCGCCCCCGAGGACCTCTCCCTCGTCAAGGGCGACCCGTCCGAGCGGCGCCGGTTCCTCGACGAGCTGCTCGTCCAGCGCCAGCCGCGGTGGTCGGGCGTGCGCTCGGACTACGACAAGATCCTGCGCCAGCGGGGGGCGCTGCTGAAGTCGGCGGCGCCCGTGCTCCGGCGGGGCCGGGGGGCCCGGCGGCCGGAGCGCCCCGGTGAGGCTCCCGTCGACGAGGCGCGCGAGGCAGCCCTGCACACCCTCGACGTGTGGAACGACCACCTCGCGACCGTCGGGTCGCAGCTCGTCTACGCCCGGTTGCGGCTGTTGCGCGACCTCGTGCCCGACCTGTCCGACTGCTACGACGCGGTGAGCAACGCCGCGAGCAACGCGCGGGCCACGTACAAGAGCTCGCTGCACGAGGCGATGGCGACGCGGATCGCCGCCGGCGAGGTCCCGGAGATCGACGAGCTGCGCACGGCGATGATCGACACCCTCGCCGAGCTTCGCAGCAGCGAGATCGAGCGGGGGGTCTCGCTCGTCGGGCCACACCGCGACGACCTCGTGCTCTCGCTCGGCGAGCTCCCGGCGAAGGGGTACGCCAGCCACGGCGAGTCGTGGAGCTTTGCCCTGGGACTCAAGCTCGCGGCATACCGGCTGCTGCGGCGCGACCTCGGTGACGACCCGGTGCTCATCCTCGACGACGTCTTTGCCGAGCTCGACTCCGGCCGGCGTGAGCGGCTCGCCGCGCTCGTCGCCGACTGCGAGCAGGTGCTGATCACCGCGGCCGTCGGCGCCGACGTGCCCGACGTGCTCCGCGAGCAGGGCGTCACCTTCGAGGTGCGGCTCGGGCAGGTCACCCCGCTCGGGACCGAGGACGATGATGACGGTGAGTGACGACGGGCCGGAGGGCATGGACGCCGAGGGGGCCACCGAGCCAGAGTCACCCCAGGCGTCCGAGGCACCTGAGGCACTCGAGTCGCCGACCGACGAGGACACCCGGATCGCGGACGCGGCCGCCTCGGCGCTGGCCCGCGCGCGGGCCAGCGCGACCGACA
>JBDSSS010000074.1:0-27084 GCA_039928615.1 Terracoccus sp.
TCGAGCATTCGGTCCACCATATGACGTGGGGTGAATACCTCGCCGTAGGTCTTTACGCGGTGCTTGGATTTCACCACCCGCTCCTCGGCGATCGTCTGCGTCACTCGTGTCTCCAATACTGCCCGCGTCGAGCGAGATTTCCCCTGCTTGGCCTAACGGCGCCGCACGAGCGCTCCCCTCAGTTGCCGTCAGGCTACAACGTCATCGCGACAGTGCCTGCGAGCTATGGCGACTCGGCCTGTGATGCGGGGCCAGGGTCACGTCGGTCTCCAATTGTCTGAGCATCATCCGCCATAGGACCCCGTGGCCGGCGCCGCGTTGACGAGCCACACCGTGCACTCACCGTGCACTCACCGCGAGTCACGAGCGGGCACTTGCGGGCGTGAACGGGTCGAACTCGCCCCCGCCAGGGGTGCTTCGTCGCACATCCGGCAGGATTCCCAAGCTGGATACGCGGGTTCGATTCCCGTCGCTCGCTCCGACGCGAAGAAGCGGGCCCGGATCGTGATCCGGGCCCGCTTTCTCGTCGCGCCGGGGAGCCGGGGCCCCCTGTCTCAGGCGTGGCGCGATCGGAAGGGCAGCCACACGGCGAGGCCCATCAGGCCCATGCCCAGCGGGAAGTGGATCGCCGTGACCGTGGGCGAGTCACCGATCAGGCTGCCGAGGTGCCCCTCGAGGGCGAGCAGCACGAGGAAGACGGCGGTACCGATGATGAGGTCCCGCCGCGAGCGCAGCTTCACCACGGCGATGACGAGGGCGACGAGGGCGAGCGCGATGCTCACCTTGGCGCCGATGTCGTGCACCTGCACCCACGTGTCCTGGTAGTCCTGGCCCTCGTGGATGAAGAGCCCGGCCCAGAGGGCCTGGAGCAGGACCACGACGCCCGTGACGGCTGCCACCACGGTGTACAGGGTGCTGCGGGCGCCCATGGTGCGGGCGACGGTCGGGGCTCGCCGCTGTGTGTCGGTGTTCGTCAAGGGAGGTCCTCACATGGGTGGCCCCGCGATGGAGCCGAGACCTTCCACGCTACGTTCCGGTGCCACCTGAAGAGGTCATCGGAAACATAAAAGCGCCTTAATTCAGACATCTCAGAGGAGATTGGCAGTCTTCTCACAACTTGCCTAGATGGGGCCTCTCGGGCGTAAAGGGTCATCCCGTCGACCACGATGCCCGGCGCGCCGGTTTCGATCGGGCCGGTCGGATCCGTTAGTGTTGTCCCGCACGCGGGCGTAGTTCAGTAGCAGAACAGCCTCCCTCCAGGAGGAAGACGTAAGTGCGATCCTTGCCGCCTGCTCCACTCACGAAGGGCCCGGTCACCACGACCGGGCCCTTCGTCGCGTCCGGGGCGAGCGGCATACCTCCCCCACCACGCCCTCCGTCACTGCTCCGCGGGGTGGAGCAGTGACGGAGGGACGGGACACCCACCCACCTCTTGCGCTCGTTACCCATCGGTAGCATCATGGAAGTGACCCGCCGGTAACTTCGGCGTGTCCACCGCCAGCCGACGACGGCCAGAGACGAGTGGAGGACCCCATGGGCCACTACAAGAGCAATGTGCGCGACCTCGAGTTCAACCTCTTCGAGGTGTTCGGCCGGGGGGACGTGCTCGGCCACGGGATCTACGAGGACGTCGACGTCGACGCTGCCAAGGACATCCTGCGCGAGGTGTCGCGTCTCTCGGAGAACGAGCTGGCCGAGAGCCTGCTCGACTCCGACCGCAACCCGCCGGTCTACGACCCGGCCACCCACTCGGTGACGATGCCCGAGTCCTTCCGCGCGTCCTTCCGCGCCTACGTCGACGGCGACTGGGGCAACCTCGACGTGCCCGCCGAGCTCGGCGGCATGGTCGTGCCCCCGTCGCTGCGCTGGTCCGTCGCCGAGATGGTCTGCGGCGCCAACCCGGCCGTCCACATGTTCACCGCGAGCTACTCCTTCGCCAACCTGCTCTACCACCTGGGCAACGACGAGCAGAACAAGCTCGCCCAGCACATGGTCGACCATGCCTGGCACGCGACGATGGTGCTCACCGAGCCCGATGCCGGCTCCGACGTCGGCGCCGGGCGCGCCAAGGCGGTCCAGCAGCCCGACGGCAGCTGGCACGTCACCGGCGTCAAGCGGTTCATCACCTCCGCTGAGTCCGACCTCGTCGACAACGTCATCCACTTCGTCCTCGCCCGCCCCGAGGGCGCCGGTCCCGGAACGAAGGGCCTGTCGCTCTTCATCGTCCCGAAGTTCCACGTCGATCTCGAGACCGGCGAGCTCGGTGAGCGCAACGGGGCCTACGTCACCAACGTCGAGCACAAGATGGGACTCAAGGTCAGCACGACCTGCGAGGTCACCTTCGGCGACAAGGAGCCGGCCATCGGCACCCTCCTCGGCGACGTCCATGACGGCATCGCGCAGATGTTCAAGGTCATCGAGAACGCGCGGATGTTCGTCGGCACCAAGGCGATTGCCACCCTCTCGACGGGCTACCTCAACGCCCTCGAGTACGCCAAGGAGCGCGTGCAGGGCGCCGACCTCACCCGGATGACCGACAAGAGCGCCCCGCGCGTCACGATCACCCACCACCCCGACGTCCGCCGCTCACTGATGCTCCAGAAGGCGTATGCCGAGGGGCTGCGCGCCCTCGTCATCTACACCGCGAGCCAGCAGGACGTCGTCGACCAGGCCCAGCACGGCGACCCCACCACGGCCCTCGAGAAGGGCTCCGACGCCGACCTCGCCAACCGGACCAGCGACCTGCTCCTTCCGATCGTCAAGGCGCTCGGCTCCGAGCGCGCCTGGGTGCTGCTCGGGACCGAGTCGCTCCAGACCCTCGGCGGCTCCGGCTTCCTGCAGGACTACCCGATCGAGCAGTACGTCCGCGACGCCAAGATCGACACCCTCTACGAGGGCACGACGGCGATCCAGGGCCTCGACTTCTTCTTCCGCAAGATCGTCCGCGACAAGGGCCAGGCCCTCCAGCACGTCGCCGGCCAGATCCAGGAGTTCGCCAAGGACCTCGGCGGCTCGCTCGACACCGAGCGTGAGCTGCTCGGCAAGGGCCTCGAGGACATCCAGGCGATCCTCGGCCACATGGTCGGCGACCTGACGAAGTCCGACCCCCGCACCGGTGGCGAGGTGGCCAACCTCTACAAGGTCGGCCAGAACACCTCGCGGCTGCTCCTCGCCGCCGGTGACCTCGTCGTAGGCTGGCTGCTGCTGCGACAGGCCGAGGTCGCCCAGCGGGCCCTCGACGCCGGGGCGTCGGGCAAGGACGCGGACTTCTACACCGGCAAGGTCGCGGCGGCCTCGTTCTACGCCAAGAACGTCCTTCCGAAGCTCGCCGCCGAGCGCGTGATCGCCGAGGCGATGGACAACAGCCTCATGGACGTCCCCGAGTCGGCCTTCTGACCGACCGGCCCCGGCGCGCCCCACGCGCCACGACGACGGCCCGGTCACCTGTCTCCAGGTGACCGGGCCGCGCTGTCTCTCGCCGACTCAGGCGGTCTCGCTGTGGCTCAGAGGCGGTCGTCGCGACGCTCGACGCGACGCTCAACGACCTCGTCCCCGTCGTCCCGACGGTCGACCCGGGTCTCGCGCTCGACGACGTCGGGCGCTCCGCGGCGCTCGCTCACCATCGTGTGCTGGGTCCGGTTGCGCTGGGCGTTCATGATCAGGCCGAGGACGATCGCGAGTGCCCCGCCGATCATCATGATCAGGCCGACCGTGTTGAGGTTGACGTTCACCAGGTCGTCGACGACACCGGTGAAGTAGAAGATGGCACCGACCACGAGGAGGAAGATCCCCAGTCCGATTCCCATGCTGTCTCCTTGCTCGGGGCGCGCACCGTTGCACACCTCGCGTGTCCGTACCCGCTGGTGGCAACGCGATCACGCAGCGGCGCGGCCACCCGGGTCTCGGTCTCGGTGCGGGAGTGCGCCCACGACGAGCGCCAGGAGCACGCAGAGGACCGCGATGACACCGGCCTCGACGAGGAAGCCGCGGATGAGCACCGGGTAGGCCGCGGTGACGATGGTGCGACCCGCCGGGTCGGCGACCGACGCCACGACGGTGTCCCGGGCCAGGAGGGCCCCGCCGGCGGTCGCCGCCGCCAGCAGACCGGAACCCAGGAGCACCCAGATCGCGGCCCGCCGCCGTCGACTCGCAAGAGCGACGGAGAGCGCGCCGAGGCCGAGGAGCACGAAGGGCGCCCAGACCCCGGCCGTGTCGGCCAACCGGTAGTAGCGGCGGGAGTCGGCGACCTGTCCGGGCTCGACGATGGGGATCGCGACGACGGGGTGCAGGGCGTCGGGAACGGTCAGCGGGAAGGGCGCCAGCGCCTCGACGAGGGGCTTGACCGGGATCGTGAGCGAGAGGCTGATCCCCCCCGAGCCGTCCAGCTCGGCACCGGGCTCGCCGCGCATCGCCGTGATGAACTGCTCGTGCAGCGACGTCGTCGACGTGACCCACTCCGGCTCGAAGTCGGGGCTCGTCACGACGCGCACGACGGCGTCGTGGACCGGCCCCCGCACCCGCTCGGCGAGCGCGTCGGGCAGCGGGAGCTGCTTGACGACCGTCGTCGTCGCGGCGCCGGCGATGGCGGTCTGCACCTCAGGCGTCGTCGCGACCGGTCGGACCGTCTCGACGAACGTGTCGGTGCGGGTGAGCAGTGCCCCGACCCAGAACGCGAGGAGCGCTGCCGGGACGAGCAGCACCGCGACGAGCCCGATGAGTCCGGCGGCCACGGACCGCCCGGGCCGGCTCATGCGCCCCTCAGATCGAGCTCGAGGTGGGCCGGGGCCGTGTCGTCGAGGACGACCGGGATCCCCCAGTCCTGCTGGAAGAGATGGCAGGCCGCGTGCTCGGGCACCTCACCGGTCTCCGGGTCGCCGTCGCACGCGGCGGCCTGGACCGACACGTGCAGGATGCCCGACCCGATGCCCTCGCGGACGACGAGGGTCCTGCTCAGGCCGGTGGCCCGGCCGGCGCCGGAGACGAGCAGCGCCTCCGGCGACGCGGACACGTCGAGCCGGGTCGGGTCGCCCCACCGGTGGTCGAGCTTCTGCCCGGCCGGCGGCGTGAAGGCCACCTCGAGCGTCACCGTGCCGGCGGGCAGGCTCGTGGCCGGCCGCTGGGTGCGATGGGCCGGACCGTCGACGCGCTGGGCCCGCTCGGGCAGCGCGACGCGCACGAGCCGGTGCGCCGCCGACTCGACGACGACGAGCCGCGTCTCCCCGGTGTCGGGGTCGACCTCGACGACGGCGTCACTCGGCTCGGCCAGCCCCTCGGCGAGCGTCGACACCTCGTCGGTCACGGGGTCGTAGCGTCGGATCGCGCCGTTGTAGGTGTCACTGACCGCGACGGACCCGTCGGGCAGGACCGTCACGCCGAGCGGGTGCTGGAGCAGCGCCTCCGCGGCGAGCCCGTCCCGGTGCCCGAAGTCGAAGAGACCGGTCCCGACGGCGGTCTCGACCACGAGGTCCCCGTCGCGCGTGACCAGCGAGCGCAGCGCGGAGGTCTCGGAGTCGGCGACCCAGACGCGGCCGTCTGCGGCGGTGGCGAGGCCCGACGGCTGGGCGAACCACGCCTCGGTCGCGGGGCCGTCACGCAGGCCCTCGTTCGTCGTGCCGCCGACGACGGCCACGGAGCCTGCCTCGACGGTCGCCCCGGGTGTCCACGACCAGAGCTGGTGGGTGCCGGCCATGGCGATGAGCAGCCGGCCCTCGGACCAGGCGAGGTCCCACGGGGTCGACAGCGCCTGCTCGAGGGCAGCGCCACCGCCGCCGCGCTCGCGCAGCTGGTGACCGGTGCCGGCGAGGACGCGGATCGTGCCGTCGGAGAAGGAGATCCCCTTGAGCTGGTGGTTCACGGAGTCGGCGACGACGAGGTCGACGCCCAGCACCTCGGCCACCTCCGGCGGGGTGAGCGCCAGCCCCTGCGGCTCGTCGAGCAGGCCGGGACCACCCCACCGGGCCCGCTCGGTCTCCAGGTCGTTCTCGAGGTGGACGACCTCGTGGTGCGCGGTGTCGGACACGACGAAGGACCCGTCAGCCAGGGCAACCGCCTTGCCGGGGAAGCGAAGTCGCGACTCCGGGGCAGGCGGGGCGACGTAGGGGTCGTCACCGGGCTGGAGGGTTCCCTTGGCCGCGTGCTCGTCGACGAGCTCGTCGACGAGCGCTGCGAGCCCGGGACCGTGGCCCTCCCCCGACATCGACGCGACGACGTAGCCCTCTGGGTCGATCACCACGAGCGTCGGCCACGCCCGGGCGGTGAAGGCCCGCCACGTCACGAGCTCGGGGTCGTCGAGCACCGGGTGGTGGACGGCATACCGCTCCACCGCGTCGGCGAGGGCCACCGGGTCGGCCTCGTGCTCGAACTTCGGCGAGTGCACGCCGATGATCGTCAGCGCGTCGGGGAAGCGCTCCTCGACCGCCCGCAGCTCGTCGAGGACGTGGAGACAGTTGACGCAGCAGAAGGTCCAGAAGTCGAGCACGACGACGCGGCCGCGCAGGTCAGCCAGGCGGACGTCACGTCCGCCCGTGTTGAGCCACCCTCGCCCGACGAGCTCGGGGGCCCGGACCCGCACCCGGGAGCGGGCCACGGCGGCGACGTCGCGAGCCTCGGTGGGGGTGTCGATGGGGGCGGGGCGGCTCACGTCAGCCTCCGGTCGCCGAGGACGGGGAAGTCCTCGCGCCAGGCCGCCACCGCGGGGACGTCGATCTCAATGCTCAGCACCTGCTCGTCAGCACCCGCAACGGCCAGAACCTTCCCGGTCGCGTCGACGACCTGGGAGTGCCCACCCATCTCGTGGCCGGCGTGCGTCCCGGAGGTGTTGCACTGGACGACGACGCACTGGTCCTCGACCGCCCGGGCCCGGCCGAGGAGGGTCCAGTGCTCGACGCGGGGCATCGGCCACGCGGCGGGGACGACGAGCACCTCGGCGCCCGCGTCGACGAGGCGGCGGTAGAGCTCGGGGAAGCGCAGGTCGTAGCAGGTTGACAGCCCCACGCGGGCCGGCGCGGACGACCCGCGGACGGGCACGTCGAGGACGACGAGGTCGGTGCCGGCGTCGAGCAGCCGCGGCTCCCCCGCCCCGAAGCCGAAGCGGTGGATCTTGCGGTAGGTCGCGACGAGTGCGCCGTCGGGGCCGAAGACGAGGCTCGTGTTCCACAGCCCGTGGCCCCCGGGCTCGGTGGGCTCGCCCCGCTCGATGACCGAGCCGCCGTGGAGCGTGACCCCGGCGTCACGAGCCGCCGCGGCGAGGGCGGTGGCAACCGGACCGTCGAGGGCCTCGGCCCGCTCGTCCCAGTGCCGGTAGTCGAACCCGCCGGCCGCCCAGAGCTCGGGCAGCACGACGAGGTCGTGCCCGGCCTGCCGGCGGACGAGGTCGGTGACGCGGTCGGTGCGCTCGGCGACCGACTCCTCGTCGCCGTAGCCGAGCTGGATGACCGCAACCTTCATGGCCCAACTCTCACACGCGCGCGCTGCGGACGTCACCTCGGCACGTCACCTCGGCACGTCACCTCGGCACGTCACCTCGGCACGTCACCTCGACTCGTCACCTCGACGACGTGGCCGCGCCCTCGGTCAGCGCGGCGCGCGCTCGTCGCGGCTCGCCATCCGGCCGAGCCGCTCGTTGTAGGCGTCGAGCTCGAGGTCGCCCTCGCGGTCGACCTTGCGGTCGCGGCGCACGGCGTCGGCCCGGTCGGACCGGTACCACTGCACCGCGACGAGGAGGGCGAGCACGAGGCTGGGGAACTCCCCGATGGCCCAGGCGATCGACCCGCCGAGGCGCTGGTCGGCGAGCGGGTCGGGGACCCAGGGCAGGTCGAGGTAGGTGAAGACGTCGGGGGCGAGCACCGTCGTGCCGCTCATCATCGAGACGCCGAAGAAGGCGTGGAAGCCGATCGTCGCGAAGAGGACGATGAGGCGCAGCGCGGGGCTCCACCGTTTCGGCCCGGGATCGATCCCGACGAGGACCCACGCGAAGAGGTAGCCCGCGAGGACGAAGTGCGCGGTCATGAGCAGGTGCCCGGTGTGGGTGCGCAGGGCGAGCTCGAACAGGCCCGTCCAGTAGAAGACGAGCAGGCTCATGAAGAAGAAGGCGCCGGCGAAGATCGGGTTGCCGAGCACGGAGAACAGCCGCGAGTGGACGAGGCCCAGGACGAGCTCCCGAGGCCCGAGCGTGCCGTCGTGACGGCGGCGCAGGGCGCGCAGCGCGAGCGTCACGGGCGCGCCGAGGACGAGGAAGATCGGCACGACCATCGCCTCGACCATGTGCAGGGTCATGTGCCACGAGAAGGCGACCCGGCCGTAGATGCCGAGCATCCCGTTCGTCGCCCAGATGAAGACGAGCCAGCCGATGACCCAGTTGATGGTGCGCGTGACCGGCCACGAGTCGCCGCGCCGGTGCAGTCGGATGACCGCCCCGAGGTAGAGGCCGATGGCGAGCAGGCCGGTGGCGAGGAAGAGCCACTCGACGCGCCACTCGGTCAGCCACGAGAGGGACGTCGGCGCCGGCGGGGCCGGGAAGCCGGTCACCGCGAGCGCGGGGCTGGGGTCGGGCGTCGTCTCCGGGACCGGGGGCTGGCTGCGCGCCAGCGCGGTCGCGACACCGAACGCGAGCCCCATCACGAGGGTCTCGACGACCGCGAGCCGCAGGAACGGGCGCCGGGTGGCGGCGCTCAGCGGGACCGGGCCCCGATGGGTCCGCGCACCGCGACCGACCGCGGCGGCCGCCTCGGCGCGCTCGATCTCGGCCACGGCGTGGCTGCGGTGCCACCAGCCGGCGACGCCGAGCAGGACGAACGCCACGACCTTGACGACGACGAGCAGCCCGTATGCCGTGCCGAGGTCGGACCAGCCGCCGAGCCGGGTCGAGGCGGCCATCACCCCGGACACACCGAGCGTCGCGTAGCACCAGAGCGCGATGGCGGAGAAGCGGCGGACGACGACGGGCAGGGCGTCCCCGAGGACCCGGTGGAGCACGATCAGGGCGAGCAGCCCCCCGACCCAGACCGAGGCGCTGAGCAGGTGCGCGCCGAGGGCGTTCACCGCCGTCTCGTGGTCGGCCGACCCTCCGGCGTGGCCGGTGAGACCGAGCACGAGCACGCCGAACAGGGCCACGGCCGTGAGGCCCACGGTGACCGAGCGGGTCCGCGCCAGAGCGGCGCCCGACGCGACGACCACCGCCGCGACGACGCTGATGAGGTCGACCCGGAGCACCTCGATCGACCAGACCGAGGCGAGCAGGCTGGAGCCGAAGACGGGGTTGCTCAGCGGCATACCGGCGGCGTCGGCGAAGGTGAGCACGAGACCGACGGCACCGGCGAGCGCCCAGACGAACCCGGAGCCGGCGGCGACCTCGAGCGCCACCGCGCGGCGCGGCTCGTCGGGGGCGGCGGAGGCCCGGGACGTGGCCCCGGGGATGACGCTGGCCGCGAGGAGCAGGGCACCGACGGTGAGCGACGCGGCCACGTCGTGGACGACGCGCACGACGGGCAGGGCCCACCGCACGACGGGGCCCGCGTCGGCCAGGCCACCGGGGAGGGCGGCTGAGGCTCCGGTGAAGCGCGCCGAGAGCACCGTGGCGACGAGCCCGACCACGGTGACCGCCACGACGACCCAGAGCGCGAGCGTCAGCCGGGGGGCCGAACGGTCGGCGCGAGGGACGGCGGTCATGCTCCAAGGGTAAGTAGTGTGGGCGCATGCCCATGCACCCGCCTGCCCCTGACGACCGTGACGGCCTGCTCGAGGCCTTCGAGCAGACCGTGCGGTCCATCATCGACCTCGGCTGGTCGTGCCGGGACGCCGACTTCGACCTGCAGACCGAGTGCCCCGGCTGGACCGTCAAGGACCAGATCAGCCACGTCGTCGGCGCCGAGAAGGGCCTGGCCGGGATGCCGGGAGAGCGCGTCCCCGTGCCGGACTACCCGCACATCAAGCACGACTTCGGCCGCGAGGTCGAGCAGCCCGTCGAAGAGCGCCGCGAGCGCACCGGCCAGGAGATCGTCACCGAGCTGTCGGACTTCCTGCCCTACCGGATGGCGCAGCTGCGGGCTATCGACGCCGACGTCACCTCCGTCATCGGCGGCTTCTTCGGCCCTGAGACGACCTTCGGCCAGTTCCTGACGATGCGCATCGTCGACGCGTGGTGCCACCAGCAGGACATCCGGGCCGCCCTCGACCGGCCGGGCGACCTCGACTCCGCGGGGGCCGCGATCTTCACCGCCGAGATCCTCGGCGCCCTGCCCCGGGTCGCCGCGCGCGTCGCGAACATCGACCGGGGCCACGCCGTCGTCATCGACGTCACCGGGCCGGTCGTCGCCCGCGACGGCGTGCGGATCGTCCGCGGTGAGGACGGCCGCCCCTACGGAGAGGCGCTCTACAGCGGCAACGACCGCCCCGAGGGCGACGAGCAGCTCGATCTGACGACGATCCACCTCACGACGGACGCCCTCACCCGGCGGGCGGCGGGCCGGCGCCCGGTCGAGGAGATCCGCTACTCGGTCACCGGCGACGAGACGATCGCGCGCGACGTCCTCGAGGCGCTCGTCCTCACGCACTGACCCCGCCTCGCGAGGGCCATAGCACTCACCACCCACAGCTTGTCCCAGCCAACCGGGCGCAAAGCGGCGTGGACGATCCACCCTTGCCAAGTCCACCGCGAGGGCATAGCGTCGTGGGTATTCGGTCAAGCCAGTGCCGATTGACTTCTCAGTCAAGGCTGGAGTTCCAATGTCCGAATCCCGTTTCCCGGTGCGCAACGACGCCCGGACCCGCGCCCTCATCACCGCCTTCCGTTCCTCGACGACGGCCCTCGAGCGCGACCGCGCTCTCGAGCAGGTCACCGTCATCCACATGCCGCTGGCGCGTTCCCTCGCCCACCGGTACGCAGGCCGGGGCCTCGACCGCGACGACCTCGAGCAGGTGGCCTTCCTCGCCCTGCTCAAGGCCGTCCAGCGCTTCGACCTCAGCAAGGACACCGAGTTCGGCGCCTACGCCACCCCGACCATCACCGGGGAGCTGCGCCGGCACTTCCGCGACCACGGCTGGCTCGTCCGCCCGCCGCGGGCCCTGCAGGAGCGGCGCCAGCTCGTCACCGAGACCCGCGCCCGGCTCGAGCAGGACCTCGGCCACGACCCCGACGTCGCCGAGCTCGCCCTCGAGCTCGAGCTGTCGGTCGAGCTCGTCAAGGAGGCCCAGGTGGCTGCGACCAACCTGCGCCCGGCCTCCCTCGACGCCACGACCGCCGACGGCGCCCGGCCGGTGCTCGACCTCATCGACGCCCGGGGTGACTCCTCGAGCGACCCCGCCCTCGACGACGGCATCGTCGTGCGCACCGCGATCGAGCGGCTCCCGGCCCGCGACCAGGAGCTCGTCCAGCGCCGCTTCACCGACGACATGACCCAGGCCGAGATCGCCCAGGCCATGGGCCTGAGCGCCATGCAGGTCAGCCGGCTGCTGCGGCGGACCCTCGATGACCTGCGCACCCAGCTGAGCACCGAGGGCTACGCCGGCGCCGAGGGCGCCGTGAGCGCCTGAACGCACCGGCCCGGCTCACGCCGAGGGCCCGATCCCGACGGTTCGTGCGTCGGGATCGGGCCCTCTGGCGTCTCAGCCGGCGCTGGGCGGGCTCTGCGCTGTTCGCGGACGCTGGAGGTCCTGGCCCTCGACGACCTGGGCGGCGACGTGGGCGAGCTTCATGTTGAGGTCCTGCGAGGTCCGGCGGAGCCGCTCGAAGGCCTCGATGCTGCCGATCTTGTGGGCCGCCATGAGCAGGCCGACGGCCTTGCCGATCTCCCGGTTGCTCTGCAGCCCGAGGCGCAGGGTCTCCGCCTCCTCCCGGGCCCGGACCGCCATGATCGCGACCGACGCGAACGACGCGATGACGGCGCCGACGTCGGCCGCCCTGCCGGTGAGCCCGTTCGGGGTGTCGGAGAAGAGGTTGAGGGCGCCGACCTTGTCCCCGTCGAGGAGGAGCCGATAGCCGATGGCCGAGCGGACGGGGGTCTCGAGGACGATCCGCTCGGTGAAGCGGGGCCACGGGCCCACGGAGTCGCTGAGGTCGGGGTCGTGCTGGTAGGCCTCGTCGGTGATCGCGTCGAAACAGGGGCCCTCCTCGAGCTCCACCTCGATCTGGTCGATCCGCTGCGCGATGGCGTCGGTGCTCGCGACCGAGGAGAACCGGTCGCGGTCCTTGACGAGCAGTGACGCCCGGTCACAGCCGTCGATGAGCCGGCGGCTGGCGTCGACGAGGGCCTGGTACATCGACGCGGAGTCGGCGCCGGCGTAGATGAGGGCCGACAGCTGACGGAAGACGTCGTTGATCGTCGGGTCCACGGGGGTGTCGGACGACATGGTCACCTTCGAGTTCCTGGAGGGGTACACCGGGGCCCGACAGGCCCCGACGGGCGCCAGTCTTTCATGACCACCGGACGGCGGTGCGGCTTCGATCCCGGGGCGGGCCACGGGTGGGACCTGCCGGAGTTGACCCGAACCCGGTGGCGACTGATACTTGTTTGCGGCAAACAAGTATCTCGACACGGGGAGGTGACCATGGCGGTGTCCACACAGGAGGCGCACGACCTCTTCTTCGCACTGCTGCGCGTGCACAAGCTCCTGCTGGCCAGCCGCAACGCGACCCCCGGGCTGCACCCCGGGTTCGACGCCACGGCATACCCCGTGCTCTTCGCGGTGGCCGCCGCGGAGCAGGCGCGGATCTCCGACCTCGCCGACAGCCTGCACAACGACGTGTCGACCGTGAGCCGCCAGGTGAGCACCTTCGTCACCCACGGGCTCATGGCCAAGCTGCCCGACGCAACCGACGGCCGTGCGCACGTCGTCACGCTCACGGACGCGGGACGCGCCGCGGTCCGTGAGATCCAGGCCAGCCGCGCGGAGTGGTTCCAGGGGCTGCTGGAGGACTGGGACGCCGAACGCGCCGAGTCCTTCACCGAGCAGCTGCGCAGCCTCGGCTCCGCCCTCGACGACAACCTGCGGGCTCGCGGTGCGACCCCGCCGGCCATGCCCTTCATCGCCCCAACCCAGACCAAGGAGGACTGACATGTCCGCTACCGCAGAACCACCCCAGACCGCGCAGGACGCGGCCGGACCGCTCTCCCACAAGGAGATCGTCACCATCCTCATCGGCCTGATGATGGGTATGTTCCTTGCCGCCCTCGACCAGACCATCGTCGCCAGCGCGATGCGGGTCATCGCCGACGACCTCAACGACCTCGCCGGTCAGGCCTGGGTGACGACGGCCTACCTCATCACCGCGACGATCACGACGCCGCTCTACGGCAAGCTCGGTGACATCTACGGGCGCAAGAAGCTCTTCCTCTTCGCCATCTCGATCTTCACGATCGGCTCGATGCTCTGCACGCTCTCGTGGTCGATCCCGTCGCTCGCCGCCTTCCGTGCGGTCCAGGGCATCGGCGCCGGCGGCCTCTTCTCGCTCGCGCTCGCCATCATCGGCGACATCGTGCCGCCCCGCGAGCGCGCCAAGTACCAGGGCTACTTCCTCGCCGTCTTCGGCACCTCGAGCGTGCTCGGCCCGGTCATCGGCGGCTTCTTCGCCGGCCAGGACACCCTCCTCGGCATCACCGGCTGGCGCTGGGTCTTCCTCGTCAACGTGCCGATCGCCATCGCGGCCCTCTTCGTCGTGACCCGCACCCTGCACCTCAAGCACAACCGCCTCGACCACCGCGTCGACTACTGGGGCGCTGTCAGCCTCTCCGTCGCGCTCGTGCCGCTGCTCATCGTCGCCGAGCAGGGCCGGGGCTGGGGATGGGCCTCAGCCATCGCGATCACCTGTTACGCCATCGGCATCGCCGGCATGGTCGCGTTCTTCCTCATCGAGCGCTCGATGGGCGAGGAAGCCCTCATCCCGCTGCGCCTCTTCGCCAACCGCACCGTCGGCGCGGCGTCGGTCGCCTCGGTCTTCATCGGAATGGGCATGTTCGGCGGCCTCGCCGCGCTGCCCCTCTACCTCCAGATCGTCAAGGGCGCCTCGGCCACGCAGGCAGGCCTGATGCTGCTGCCGATGACCCTCGGCATCATGTCCGGCTCGATCTTCTCCGGCCAGCTCATCTCTCGGACGGGCCGCTACCGGGTCTTCCCGATCATCGGGTCGCTCCTGCTCGTGCTGTCCCTCTTCGGGTTCCACTACGTCAACGCGGACACCGCGCTGTGGATGACGATGATCGTGATGTTCTTCTTCGGTGTCGGCCTCGGCTTCAACTTCCAGCCGCTCACGCTCGCCGTGCAGAATGCCGTCAACCGGCGTGACATGGGCGTGGCCACCTCCTCGGCCACCTTCACCCGCCAGATCGGTGGAACGCTCGGCACCGCGGTCTTCCTCTCGATCCTCTTCTCGCAGGCGGGCTCCCGGATCAGCGAGTCGTTCCAGTCGGCGAGCACGTCCCCGGAGTTCCTCGCCGCGCTGAAGAATCCGACGGGCGGCAACGCCGCGGTGAACCAGCAGTTCATCGAGCGGATCCAGGCCTCGCAGAGCGGTGGCGGCGGAGCGATCGGGACGACGGCCCTGCAGGACAGCTCGTTCATCAACCAGCTTGACCCGCGCCTGGCCCGGCCCTTCCTCGTCGGCTTCTCCGACGCGATGAGCACGGTCTTCCTCGTGGCCTCGGCAATCCTCGTCCTCGCGCTCATCGCGACCTTCTTCCTGCCCTCGGTGGAGCTGTCGAACGGACCGGCGACCCCGGCCGCCCCGGCGGTCCCCGAGGAGGGCGACGCCTCGGAGGGTGACGCGGTCGCCACCGCTCGCCAGCCGGTCGGCGGCGCGACGGTCCGGAAGGTCGCGGACGACGGACCCCTGCCGGCGCCCGGTCACTAGCCGGGGCCGCTCGCTGTCCGTCGAGTGCCCACTTTCACCCGCACGGTCGCCGTCGGGAAGTGAGCACTCGACTGATGACTCGGTCGAGTGCTCACTTTCACCCGCGCGGTCGCCGTCGGGAAGTGAGCACTCGACGGCTGACCCGGTCGAGAGGCGACGCGCCGGACGGGCTCAGCGCAGGTTGTGCAGCTCGCGGCGGGTGAGGAACGACCGCGTCCCGAGCGCCATCAGGAACGCGACGCCGCCGGCGACGATCGCTACGAGGTAGCCCGCGTGCGGGCCGACCCGGTCGACGACGGCGCCCGAGACGGCCGAGCCACCGGCGATGCCGACGATCAGGCCGGTGAGCACGATCGTCATCCCCTCGTTGATCTGCGCGCGGGGCATGATCCGCTCGATGAGGTTCATCGTCGTGATGAGCGTGGGGGCCGTCGCCATCCCGGCGAAGAGCATGAGCAACGCGAGCATCCAGAGGCTGCCCGCGAAGATGACCGGCGACTCGAGCAGGGCCATCCCGAACGTGCCTGCGATGAGCAGCTTGATCAGGTTGCGACGGTGCGAGTAGTGCCCGAAGACGAGACCCGAGACGGCCGAGCCCACGGCATACAGGGCGAGGATCGGGCCCGCGGCGTTCTTGTGGCCGTCGGCCTCGGCGACGGCGAGGGTCACCACCTCGTTGACGCCGAAGATCGCACCGGTCATCACCATGATGAGCGCGAGCGGCACGAGGCCCGGCACCCGGTGCGCGTGCCCGGCCGGTCGCTCGTGGTGCGGCACGACGGGTGGCTCGGTCGACCGGGCCGAAATGAAGATGAGGACGCCGACCGTGTAGGCGACGAGGGCGAAGACGAAGCCGGCCTCCGGGAAGAGCGAGGTGGCCAGCCAGATCGCGAGCACCGGGCCGATGACGAAGGTGACCTCCTCCATCACCTGCTCGAAGGACATCGCGGTGTGCAGGCGGTGCGGGTCGGCGGCGAAGATGTGCGACCAGCGGGCCCGCGCCATCGTCCCGAGGTTGGGGATGGCGCCGCAGAGCGGGAAGGTCACGAAGAGCACCCACGCGGGCCAGTTCTCGAGCGAGGCGAGGATCGTCATGACGGCCCAGAACCCCGACCAGAGGAAGAAGGGGATGGCGATCCGGCGCTGGCCGAAGCGGTCGACGAGCCGGCCGAGGAAGGGCGCGAAGAGGGCCAGGGAGACCATCCCCACCGCGAGGACCGCCCCCGCCAGCTCGTAGGAGCCCCGCCGCGCCGCGATCATCGCGACGAGCGCGATGCCGAACATCGACCCGGCCGTGCGGGCGATGAGCCCCCCGGTGATGAAGACGAGGGCTCCCGGCACCGCGAAGAGGGGGCGGTAGGAGGTGAGCACGGCAGGTCCTCAGTCGCTAGGAAAAGGGGGCAACCCACTCATCCTGCCATCCCGATGGTCAGCGGGGTCCCTCCGCCCCGGCTGGGCTTGTCGGGGTGTCGTGCGCGGGCTCGGCACCGGGCGTCACTCTGTGTGCTTGCGGCGCAGCGACCACATCTGGGGCGAGCGCTCCAGCTCGACCGCGACGTCCCAGGGCATCCCTCCGGGTGCGGTCTCCCGGCGGAAGCTCGCGACCGTCCGTCGGGCGAGCGCGGGGTCCTTCGCGACCCGGCGGGCCAGCGCGAGCGCCCGGTCCTGCACCTCGCCGTCGTCGTATGCCGCCCAGGCCAGTCCCAGCGCGACCGCGCGGTCGCCGTCGACCTCCTCGCCGAAGAGCCCGAGGGCGGCGGCCGCCTCCCGGCCGGCGACCCGGTTGAGCAGGGTGAAGTGGCCTCCGCCGGGGTGGATGCCGATCTGGGCGAAGCCGGGCAGCAGGCGGGCCGTGCGCGAGACGATCCGCAGGTCGGTGGCGAGGGCGAGGTTGAGGCCGGCCCCGACCGCGGCGCCGCGGACGGCCGCGATCGTGGGGACCCCGATCGAGCCCACGGTGGTGAACGCGGCATACACCGTCTCGAGGTTGCGGTAGGCCTCGTCCTCGACGGGGTCGCGGCCGGTGTCGGCGAGGACGCTGCGGACGGCCCCGGCGCAGAAGTGCGCCCCACCGGTGACGACGACCGCACCCACCTCGGGGTCGGCGTCGGCGGAGCGCGCGGCGTCGATGAGCTCCTGCGACATGGCCACCGACAGGGCGTTGCGCCGGTCGGGGGCGTCGAGCGTGATCAGGGCGACGCCGTCCTCGACGTCGTAGCGGACCTCGGTCATCAGGGCGCCTCCTTGGCTGGCAGCGGCGTCGACTTGGCGCGGCCGGTGGTGATGAGCGTCCACAGCCGGTCGTGTCCGGCCGAGGCGGCGAGCGCCGTCAGCGTCTCGTCCCACTCGTGGACCGAGCCGTACTCGCTGCGCCGGGCCAGGATCGGTCGGGTGAGCACGTGCAGCTCGTGCTCGAGCGTCGTCCCGATGGCGCCGAGCACCTGGTGCGACCCCCGGACGACGACGGACGAGGCGTGACCCACGCACGACTTGGCGACGGCGACCGCGAAGAGCATCCCGCGGTCCTGCCAGTCCGAGGCTGCGGCCCGCGCGACGGCCGCATCGGTGGCGGCCCGCGCGAGCGCCGTCTCCATGGCGATGTCGGCGACGAGGTGCTGGACGGCCTGGAAGCGCCCGATCGGGCGACCGAACTGGGTGCGGGCGGCGACGTGCTCGAGGACGATCTCGACGACCCGCTCCATGCCGCCGACGACCTGGGCGCAGCGGGCGAGCGCGCCCCGGAGGTGGAACTGCTCCCCGACCTCGTGGGCAACGACCGTCCCCGCCTCGAGGTCGTCGAGGTCGAACTCGACGGCGTCACTCGGCACCCCGGCGAGGTTGCGGCCGTGCTGGACGGCGATCCGCGTGGCCGGGACGTCGGCGACGCGCCACTCGTCCCGGTCCTCCCAGAGCGCGACGACCGATGACGCCGCACGGGCCCACGTCACGTTGATCGCCATGCCCGACGGGTCGGGGCGGCAGACCGTACGCAGCGCGCCGTCGTTGGGCAGGCCGGCCGCCTCGAGCAGCCACGCCCCCAGGACGTCGTTCTCCGCGATCGGCACGGGGGCCCCGGCGGCGGACGAGAGCGAGAGCATCGCCGAGGCTTCCAGCCAGCTCGCCCCGCTCCCCCCGCTCTCCTCCGACGCGCTGAGACGGGTCAGCCCGAGGTCCTCCAGCCGGGACCACAGGTCGGTGTCGAGCTCGAGCATCGCCTGCGGGGCCGGGCGGGAGGCGCGGTAGTCGGCGAAGACCTCGGCGATGAGCGCGACGACGTCGGGGTCGGGCGCGGCGGTGGAGACGAGACGGTCGGTGCTCATCAGCGCATCCCCAGTCCGCGGGCGATGACGCCGCGCAGGATCTCGTTGGTGCCGCCGCGCAGGGTGAACCCGGGCCGTTGCAGGATCGCGGCGTGCAGCAGGGTGAAGAGGTCGTCCTCGACGGTCCAGCCGGTCGTCGTCAGCTGGTCGACGTCGTCGGCGATGTCACCCTCCCCCGTCGTGCCGAGGACCTTGACGACGGCAGCCGCGGTGTCGGCGTCCTGCCCGTCCTCGAGGGCGCTCGCGACGGCGAAGGACATCTGCCGCAGGGCCGCGATGCGGGCCACGTGCCGCCCCAGCCCCGTGTCGAGCGGGAGGCGGCCGTCGTCCATCGCCGAGGCCGCCGCGGCGAGCAGCTGGTAGGTCGACAGGATCCGCTCGGGGCCGCTGCGCTCGTGGGCGAGCTCCGAGGTGACCTGCTCCCAGCCGGAGCCGATCTCGCCGAGCACCCGGTCGTCGGGGATGATCACGCCGTCGAGGTGCACCTCGTTGAAGTGGTGGTCACCGCCCATCGAGATGATCGGCCGGATCCGGACCGCGGGGTCGTGCAGGTCGACGATGAACTGGCTGAGCCCGTCGTGCCGGTGGGCCGGGTCGAGGGGGGCCGACCGGGCCAGTGCGAAGAAGGCGTCGGCCTCGTGCGCGCCGGAGGTCCACACCTTCGTGCCGGTGAGGCGCCACCCGCCGTCGACGCGCTCGGCGCGGGTGCGCACGCTGGCGAGGTCGGAGCCGGAGTCGGGCTCGCTCATTCCGATGCCGAAGGTGACCTCGCCGCGGCTGATCCCCGGCAGGAAGGCCTTCTTCTGCTCCTCGGTGCCGTAGCGCAGCAGGGAGGGACCGATCTGGCGCTCGGCGATCCAGTGCGCGGCGACGGGGGCGCCCGCGACGAGCAGCTCCTCCGTGACGACGTAGCGCTCGAGGTAGGTCCGGCCCTGGCCCCCGTACTCGGTCGGGATGACCATGCCGAGCCAGCCCCGATCGGCCAGCCGTCGGGTGAAGTCGCGGTCCCAGCGGGTCAGCCACGTGTCGACGTGCGGCACGAACACCCCTGCGGCGACCTGCTCGGTGAGGAAGGTCCGCACCTCTAGCCGCAGCGCGGTGAGCGCGGGCTCCTCGGTGACGACGCGCGGGACGAGGGGGGTCGAGCTCACGGGCTCCGTCACCTTCTTCGGTCGGCTGGCTTGCCCGGCCACTCTCCCACAGCCACCATGGCCGGGCGTATGCCGCTCACCCGCGCCTCCGTGGCAGCCGGCCGCTGTCTCGGACAGCACCCGCGGGAGCAAGAGGGGAGCGCCCCGACCGCCATGGGGCCACCACCCGCTGTTAGCCTCGGAAACATCGACCGCCGGCGGAACTGGTCTCCGCCACGAGCACGAGGAGCACGCCGATGTCGGCACCAGCGTTGGAGACGGCCCTCGAGGGCCTCGACGTCGACCAGTTCTGGGAGCGCGGCTACGCGATCCTCCCGGACGTCTACTCGCCTGAGGAGATCGCGGCCTTCCGCGAGGCGGCCTACGCGTCCCGCGGCTACGGGGGCGACCTGCTCGCCAACCCCAGGCTGCGCAGCGTCATCACCGACGGCCGGATGGCTGCCGTCGCCCGCAAGCTGCTCGGCACCGACGACCTCTTCTACAGCGGCGACAGCTCGTTCACGGTCAACGGCACCCAGAAGGGCTGGCACAAGGACAACGCGGACCGCATCGACCCCGCCGCCCCGGACTGGGACGGCCGGTACACCCAGTTGCGTTTCGGCATCTACTGCCAGGACCACTCGGCGCACACCGGGGGGCTCAACCTGCGCATCGGCTCGCACGACCTGCGCAACACGACGGAGGGGGAGAACCTCTACGTCAAGACCACGCCCGGCGACCTCGCGGTCTGGAGCATGCGGATCACCCACTCGGGCAATGGCATGCTGCTCAAGGATCCTGACGCGCCCTTCCCGCTGCCCAACGAGCACGACACCTTCACCCCCGACCAGGTCGCCGAGGCCGACGGCGACCGGATCGCGCTCTTCGTGCACATCGGCGCCGACGACAAGCACGCGAAGCGCTACGCCGACTACACCAAGACCCGCACCTACCTCGTGAACGCCTGGCGCAAGCGCCCCTACGACGAGGAGGCCGTCCGGGCCGCCGCCGACGCCGGCCTGCACCTGCGGGACATGCCCGCCGAGGTGATGGACGACCCGACCGCCGGGCTCAACGAGCTGTGGAAGCCGTTCCCCTACGAGGGACAGAAGACGGCCGCGCCGGCGGCGAAGCCCGCAGCGGCACCGGCGGCAACTCCTGGGGCGACGCCCGCCCCGGCGACCGGTGAGGGCTCGAGCGCGGCGGACGCCAAGGCGATGGCGAAGACGACCCTGCGTCGCGCCGCTCGCGCGGCCCGCAGCGGCGCCAAGGGCATCCGCGACGGCTGGCGGGCCGGACACTGACCCCGACGGCCGGGGGTCAGAGCCCCGTCGCGACGAGGTAGCCGCAGAGCCCGACGATGACGACCGTGATCACCCAGGCGGTCGCCGTCGTCAGGGTGCGGTTGGTGAGCACCCCCATCAGGCGCCGGTCCCGGGTGAAGAGCAGCAGCGGCACGAGCGTGCCGGGCAGGGCGAAGCTGAGCACGACCTGGCTCCAGACGAGGGCGCTCGTCGGCTCGACCCCCAGTCCGAGGATGACGAGCGCCGGCACGACGGCGAGCATCCGGCGCAGCAGGGGTGGGACCGGGCGGCGACCAAAGCCCTCCATCACGACGTCGCCGGTCTGCACGCCGACGAGGGTCGAGGCGAGGCCGGAGGCGAGCAGGGCCACCGCGAGCATCGTCGCCGCGATCTGGCCGGACTGCGCCCCGAGAGCCGCCCAGGCGGTCTCGATGCTCGCGCCGGCCTCCGCCGGGAGTGCGGCGGCGAAGACGACGAGGCCGACGTTGGCCGTCCCGGCGATCGTCATCGCGAGCACGACGCTGCGCACCGTCTGACGCCCGCTGCGCAGCCGCGCCTGACGTGAGCCTCCGTGCCCCACGTAGGTGCCCGGCTCGGCCCCCACCTCCCGCCCGCGGGAGGCCGCCGAGTGGAAGTGCAGCGCGTGCGGCATCACGGTCGCGCCGACGATGCCGACGGCCAGCAGGGCGGCGGATCCGTTGAGCGGGCCGGGCACGACCGACCGGAGCAACGCCACCCGGTCGACGTCGGCGATGAGCACCTGCCAGATCAGGGAGCCGATGATGACGACGAGAAGCACGAGCACGACCGACTCGAAGTGACTCCGCCCGCGAACCTTGAGCGCGAGCACGACGAGGCTGAAGGCGGTGACGCAGACGGCGCCCGCCATGAGCGGCATACCGAAGAGCAGCTTGAGCGCGATGGCGCCGCCGACGATCTCGGCGAGATCGGTCATCACGACGACGACCTCGGCCTGAGCCCACAGCAGCAGGCGCCCCACGCCGGGGTAGCGCTCCGAGCTCAGCTCGGCGAGGCTGCGACCCGTCGCCATCCCGAGCTTGGCGGCGAGGTACTGGATGACCATGGCGGAGCAGCTCGCGAAGACGACGACCCAGACGAGGGCGTAGCCGTGCTCGGCCCCCGAGGTGATGTTGACGCCGAAGTTGCCGGGGTCGAGGTAGGCGATGGCAGCGAGCAGCGCGGGAACGAGCGTCCGCACCCCGGCGTAGCGGCGCGACGCGGTGCCACCGCCTGGTGACCCCGCCTGCACCTCCGTCGTCGGCTCGGCCATGGGCACAGCATCCCCGCTGTCCCCCCGGGGCGCCAGCGACCGGTCCCTATTGAGACACGAACCTCAGCGCCGGCTCAGCCGCGCGCCGACGCAACGCCGAGCAGTGCGGCGAGCCCGAGCGCGCTGCGCGGGTCGTAGCTCGAGGTCCACAGTCCGCCGTGGGCCGCCGCGTGCGCCTCGTCCTGCCAGGGATGCGGCTGGGCGGGCGAGCCGGTGCGCAGGTCGTGGACGAGCAACGCCGCCATCAGCGTGTTGGCGGTGCCGGGCTCGAACACCTCGATTCCGAAGCGGTGCGCCCCGGCGTAGGCTGCGGCGAGCGCCCGGTTCTTCACGACCGAGCGGGTCCGCGTCGGCGGTGCGACCTTGAAGGACACGAGACCGCCGTCGGCTCGGTGGGTCGTGGCCCGCCAGCGCTGGAGCCGCTTGGCGAGCAGGTAGTTGGGGCCTTGCTGGAGCACGACGCTGTCGTTGACCCCCGGGTCCTGGCCCGGCACGTAGTTGCGCCGGAGCAGCCGGCCCCCGCTGAGGGTGCGCAACGGGACCCGGAGCACCTTGCTCGTATGCCGCTGGGCGTAGTTGCTGACCGACCGCTCCACCGCGGAGCCGGGCACGGCGAACACGTCGGTGGGCGTGGCGAGGAAGGCGAGGCCGACCTGCGACCTCCCCCGCGCGGCGAGGACCCGGCGGGTCAGCTCGTCGACGGCCATCGAGACCCGGACGTTCGTCTCCCCGTCGGCGTAGACGTAGTTGCCCAGCACGAGGGGACCCTCGAGGTCACTGACCCACCGCGCCACCGTGCCGACGTCGTGCACGAGGTCGCCGCCGGCCCGGTGAGCGAGGTCACCGCCACCACCGCCGGGGCGGACGGGCACGGTCAGCGACCCGGCGAGTCGCGACGTGTCCTCGAGCAGCCGCGTCCAGAGGTCGGGGCGGGGCAGGTCGACGGCGGCGACGTCGGCGCCCCACCGCAGCAGCGAGCGGAGCGGTCCCATTTCGGCAGCCGCCCCGAGCACGACGACGGTGTGATCGGTGAGGTCGAGCCAGTCGGGGTGGTCGATGACGAGCCCGACCGCCTCCTCGAGCGAGGGCTCGACGATCCCGTCCGCGACCCACTGCGCCAACCGCCGACGCAGGGCGTCACCGGTGAGGCGCTGACCGGCATACGGGATGGACAGGACCCGGTCGGGCGCGCCGGTGCCGCGGACCGTCTCGGAGGCGAGCGGCTCCGCCTCCGGCGCCGACGCGAGCGCGACCTCTCCCTCGGGTCCGGCCCACCGCAGCTGGTCGTGGAGCGAGGCGAGGCCGTCCCGCGCGACGGTCCGCGCGGCCTCCGGGGTGGGCAGGCCGGCCTCGACGAGGCGTCGGAAGTGCGGGAGGTAGCCCTGCCGCCAGTTCGTCTCACGCTCGGCCGACGCCGCCCCGACGGGGTCGACCGCGCGCAGGGCATCGGCGACGACGGCGCGTCCGGTCGCCGTCGTGCTGCGCCGGCCCGCCGTGGGGTCGAGGGGGAAGACCACTCCGCTGGGGTCGCTCATGCGCCCATCCTGCCGGGTCCGGGCCGGAGTTGGCCGGCTCGGGCCGGCTCGGGATGACAATGGCGGCATGGACGAGATGGCCGACGTGGCCCAGCTGCTCGCGGCCGACCGACGCACGACGGTGGAGCGGCTCGCGGCGCTGCGCCAGGGGTTCGCCGTCGTCATCGACGCCTCGGAGGGGTCGAACGCCGACGACGAGCACGACCCGGAGGGCTCGACGATCGCCTACGAGCGGTCTCAGCTCGCGGCCCTCATCGAACAGTCGGAGCGGCACCTCGTCGAGATCGACGCGGCGCTGGCCCGGGTCGCGGACGGCACTCACGGGATCTGCGCGGTGTGCGGCCAGCCGATCCCGCAGGGCCGGCTGGAGGCTCGGCCCACCGCGACGACCTGCGTGCGGCACGCGACGACGCGCCGCTGAGCCTGGCTGAGGCTCAGGTGAGCCCAGCCGCCAGGGCCCGGAAGGCCTCGTCGATGTTGTCCTCGAGCGTGCCCCCGCCGCCCGACTGCTGGTGCTCGATGCAGGCGCGGACCACGGCCGTGGCGGCCGCGACCGTCAGTCGTGGCCCGACGGAGGCGCCGGGCGGGGCGCCGAGCCGACGCTCGAGGGCCGCGGTGAGGGCGTTCTCGATGCGGATGTTGTTGCCGACGAGGGCCGAGGCGAGCGCGGGCTCGCCGAGCAGGATCCGACGGCGGCGGGCTCGCAGGCGACGGTCGAGGGACGCCGGGGCGAGCATCTCGGCGAGGACCTGCTTGAGCAGGGCCAGCGGGGGCTCGCCGGGCAGCCGGTGTTCGATCTGCGAGGCCTGCTTCTCGAGCTCCTCCCCCGTGACCCCGATGACGGCGGCCTCCTTGGACGGGAAGTAGTTGAAGAAGGTTCGGGCACTGACGCCGGCGCGGGCCGCGATCGCGTCGGTCGTCACCGCGGCGAAGCCCTTGTCCTCGACGAGGTCGAGCGCCGCGCCGTGCAGGGCGCTGCGGGTCTCTCGCTTCTTGCGCTCGCGCAGCCCGCAGTCGGCGTCCTCGGCAGGCACCGCCGTGGGGTGGAGGGTCGGCTGCGTCATGACGCCCACGGTACGGCATACGCTGCATTGACTGCAAAGTTGCAGAGACTGCAAGTTGCGGATTACGCTGACAGGCATGTCACAGACTTCACCGGGCGCCACCGCCTCCGAAACGACGCCCGGGACGACGCCCGGGACGACGCCCGGGCAGGCGCCCGAGACGGGCCTCGACGCCAACTCCCGCCGGATCTTCGGCGCCCTCATGCTCGGCATGCTCGTCGCCTCGATCAGCCAGACCATCGTCAGCCCGGCCATGCCGCGGATCGTCGCCGAGCTCGGCGGGATGGACCACTACTCGTGGCTCGCCACCGCGGCGATGCTCGTCAGCGCGATCAGCGTCCCGATCGTCGGCAAGCTGTCCGACATCTACGGCCGGCGCGGGTTCTACCTCGGCGGCATCATCGTCTTCATGGTCGGCAGTGTCGTCGCCGGTCTCGCCCCGAACTTCTGGGTCCTCGTCCTCGCCCGCGCCATCCAGGGCCTTGGCATGGGCACCCTCATGCCGCTGTCCCAGACGATCATCGGCGACATCATCCCGCCCCGCCAGCGCGGCAAGTACCAGGGCCTGATGGGTGGCATCTTCGGTCTGTCCTCGATCGCCGGCCCGCTCGTCGGCGGCTTCGTCACCGACCACTTCGGCTGGCGCTGGCTCTTCTTCATCACCCTCCCGGTCGGGATCGCCGCCTTCGTCGGCATCCAGCGCTTCCTCCACCTCGCGCACACCGCCCGCGACGTCGTCATCGACAAGGCCGGCATCGCGCTGCTCTCGACGAGCCTCATCCTGCTGCTCTCGGCGACCTCCCTCGGCGGCACGACGTGGGCGTGGGGCTCGGCCCAGATCCTCGCGATGTATGCCGTGGGGCTGATGACGCTCGTCGCCTTCGTCGGCGTCGAGCACCGGGCACAGGAGCCGGTCATCCCGCTGCGCCTCTTCCGAAGCCCGATCTTCACCGCCTCCAACATCGCCAGCTTCATGGTCTCGATGATGATGTTCGGCGCGATGATCTACATGCCGGTCTACGCCCAGGGCGTCCTCGGTGTCTCCGCGACGAACTCCGGCCTCATCCTCATGCCGATGTCCGTCGCGATGATCGGCCTGTCGATCCTCAGCGGCCTGCTCATCACCCGCACCGGCCGCTACAAGCTGCAGACGATCCTCGGCATCCTCATCATGGGCGCCGGCTACGCGCTGCTGCTCCGCCTCGACTACGGCGCGACGTCCGCCCAGCTCACCCTCGCGATGGTCGTCTTCGGCGTGGGGCTCGGCATGGCGCTTCAGGTCTTCACCCTCATCGTGCAGAACGCCGCCCAGCGCAAGGACCTCGGGGTCGCGACCGCCTCGACCCAGTTCTTCCGCAACGTCGGATCCACCGTCGGCATCGCCGTCTTCGGCACGATCATGACGAGCGGCCTGTCCGGCAACATCGCCTCGCACCTGCCCGCCGCGGCACAGGCGCAGATGGCCGCCTCAGGCACCGAGCTGAGCGCCGGCTCGGTGCTCGACCCGGCGGCCCTGTCGGCGCTACCGCCCGGGATCGCGACCGGCGTCCAGCAGGGCCTCGCCGACTCGCTCCACTCCGTCTTCCTCTGGGGGCTGCTGCCGTGTGCGCTCGCGCTCGTCGCGACCCTCTTCATCAAGGAGATCCCGCTGCGCGACACCGTCCACACCGCCGAGGAGGCCGGCCGCGAGCTGCTCGACACGATGTCGCAGTCGGCGCACGACGACGAGCTCACCGTGCCGCTCGGCCGCGGTGGCCGCAACAACCGCACCCGTGAGCGCCTGCTCGGCCTGCGCCTCGGGATGCTCGCCGACGCGGCCCTCACCGGTGAGCGCCCGCTGCTCAGCCAGGCCGTCAGCCAGGTGGGTGACGGCGACCTCGCCCGGGGCGTCGACCTGCTGCGGCGGACCTCGCGGATGCTGACGACCGAGGACCACGCTGAAGCGGCCGACACCGAGCGCTTCGCCGTCGAGGTCGCGGCCCTGGCCCGTCGTGACGGGGGCGTGCTCAACCAGGCCCTCCGGCGCGAGCTGGCCGTGGCCATCGCCGAGCGCGACGAGCGCACGGTGATGACGACGGTCGAGCCGACCGTCGCCGAGCGGCACGAGCGTGTCGACGTCCAGCAGCTCGAGCGGGTCGGCGACGACCTCTCCGCGGCCTTCCTCGTCGACTCGTCCCAGGCCCGCACCGACCGCGAGCCTCGGGCGGCGGCCACCACCCGGGCCTGACTCCCCGACCAGAGCAACACGCGAGTGCGCCCCGCCCCACTGCTGTGGGACGGGGCGCACGTGCGTCGCGGGGGCGGTCAGCCCCAGACGAGGCCGCGGCTCGGGTCCTCGAGCAGGGCGGCGAGGTCCGCGAGGAACCGGCTGCCGAGCTCGCCGTCGATGAGCCGGTGGTCGAAGCTCACCGCGAGCTGCGTCACGTGGCGGATCGCGATCTCGTCACTGCCGTCGGCGGCCGTCACGACCCACGGCTGCTTGCGGATCGCGCCGAAGCAGACGATCGCGCTCTCGCCGGGGTTGATGATCGGCGTCCCGCTGTCGACGCCGAAGACCCCGACGTTGGTGATCGTCATGGTGCCGCCCGACATCTCGGC
>JBDSSS010000075.1:0-11297 GCA_039928615.1 Terracoccus sp.
GGCGTCAACGACTACACCCGGATCATCGCCGACCGGGCCTTCCGCGAGGTGCTCATCGAGAAGGGCGCCCCGGCCGAGCAGGTCAAGCAGGTGCCGATCGTCTGGTCCGGCGGCACCGACGGCATCATCAGCCCCCACGCGACGATCTTCGCCACCGTCCCGGCCGAGCAGGCCGAGGCCAGTGACGAGCCGCGGCTGACGGTCGGCTACGCGATGAGCGAGCCGATCAAGCCCGAGGAGATCGGCTACGTCGCGATGGTCGAGAAGGTCGCCGAGGCGGTCAGGGTCGCGATGGAGCGGGCCGGCATCACCGACCCCGCCGACGTCCACTACGTGCAGACCAAGACGCCGCTGCTGACGATCCACACCATCCGCGACGCGAAGTCCCGCGGCCACCAGGTCTGGACCGAGCACACCCACGAGTCGATGGACCTGTCCAACGGCACGACCGGGCTCGGCATCGCCGTGGCCCTCGGCGAGATCGAGATGCCGACGGACGCCGACATCATGCACGACCGCTCGCTCTACTCGGCGGTGGCCTCGTGCTCGTCGGGCGTCGAGCTCGACCAGGCGCAGGTCGTCGTCGTCGGCAACACGCGCGGCATCGGCGGGCGCTACCGCATCGGCCACTCGGTGATGCAGGACGCACTCGACGCCGACGGCGTCTGGGCCGCGATCAAGGACGCCGGGCTCGACCTGCCGGAGCGTCCCCACACCAGTGACATCCAGGGACGGCTCGTCAACGTCTTCCTCAAGTGCGAGGTGAGCCAGGACGGCACCGTCCACGGGCGGCGCAACGCGATGCTCGACGACTCCGACGTGCACTGGCACCGCCAGATCAAGTCGGCGGTCGGCGGCGTCACCGCCTCGGTCACCGGCGACCCGGCGGTCTTCGTGTCGGTCTCTGCCGCCCATCAGGGCCCCGACGGCGGCGGCCCGGTCGCGGCGATCGTCGACCTCGGCGAGGGCGAGCCGAGCGGCTACCGCTGGACCCGCTGACTCCCCCGCCGCCCCGTATGACAGTGCCCACTCGACCGGATCGGTCGAGTGGGCACTGTCATACGGGGCGTCAGTGGAAGAAGTGCCGCGTCCCGGTGAAGTACATCGTCACGCCGGCCGCCTCGGCCGCGGCGACGACCTCGTCGTCGCGCATCGAGCCACCGGGGGCGACGACGGCGCGGACGCCGGCGTCGAGCAGGATCTGGAGCCCGTCGGCGAAGGGGAAGAAGGCGTCGGACGCGGCCACCGACCCGCGGGCCCGCTCCTCGCCGGCGCGGCGGACCGCGAGGTAGGAGGAGTCGACCCGGTTGACCTGGCCCATCCCGATCCCCACCGCGGCTCCGTCGTCGGCGAGCAGGATCGCGTTGGACTTCACGGCGCGGATCGCCCGCCACGCGAACTGGAGGTCGGTGAGCGTGGCCTCGTCGGCGGCGGCCCCGGCCACGAGGCGCCAGTTCACGGCGTCGTCGCCACCGGTCACCGCGCCGTCCTCACCGGCCACGACGGCGTCGACCCGGTCGACGGCCTGCACGAGGAGCCCGCCGCTGATCGGGCGGCTCTCCACCGCCGGTGCCCGGTCGACCGCACCGGCCGGAAGGCGCAGGATGCGGATGTTCTTCTTGCCCTTGAGGATCGCGAGGGCGTCCTCGTCGAAGTCGGGGGCGATGATGACCTCGGTGAAGACGTCCTTGACCTTGTCGGCCATCGCCGCGGTGACCGGGCGGTTCGCCGCGATGATGCCGCCGAAGGCTGACACCGGGTCGGTCGCGTGGGCGCGGTCGTAGGCCTGCTCGACCGAGTCGCCGATGGCGATGCCGCAGGGGTTGGCGTGCTTGATGACCGCGACCGTCGGCTGGTCGCCGTGGTCGTGGGCCGCCCGCACCGCCGCGTCGGTGTCGACGTAGTTGTTGTAGGACATCTCCTTGCCGTGCAGCTGCTCGGCCGAGGCGACACCGGGGCGGTCACCGCGGTAGATCGCCGCGCGCTGGTGCGGGTTCTCGCCGTAGCGCAGGACCGCGTCGCGGTCGTAGGTCGCGCCGACCCACGCCGGGAAGCCGGTGCCGTCGCTCGTGTCGGCGACGACGTTGCCCATCCAGCTCGCGACCGCCGTGTCGTAGCTCGCGGTGTGGACGAACGCCTCTGCCGCCAGGCGACGCCGCTGCTCGAGGGTGAACCCCCCGGCACCGGCTGCTTCGACGACCTGGCCGTATGCCGCCGGGCTCGTCACGATGGCGACGCTCGCGTGGTTCTTGGCCGCCGCGCGGACCATCGAGGGACCGCCGATGTCGATCTGCTCGACGCACTCGTCCTCGCTCGCACCCGAGGCGACGGTGTCGCGGAAGGGGTAGAGGTTGACGACGACGAGGTCGAAGGGCTCGACCTCGAGGTCGGCGAGCTGGCGGACGTGGTCCTCGTTGCGCGTGTCGGCGAGGATGCCGGCGTGCACGCGGGGGTGGAGGGTCTTGACCCGCCCGTCGAGGCACTCGGGGAAGCCGGTCAGCTCCTCCACCTGGGTCACGGGCACACCGGCGGCGGCGATCGTCTTCGCGGTCGACCCGGTCGAGACGATGGCGACGCCGGCTGCGTCGAGGGCGGTGGCGAGCTCGGCGAGGCCGGACTTGTCGTAGACCGAGACGAGCGCCCGCTTGAGGGGGCGGCGTCCGTCACTCTGGGCGGGCGTGGACGTGGGCATGCATCACTCCTGAGGGTCGAACGGGTTCGTCGAAGCGTGGGGCACCCAGGCGATCGATGCTCCCGACGTCACTCCCCGGTGGTGGCCCACCTGCGCCAGTCGTGTGGCCCCAGACTACCGCTCAGGCGCGGCCGAGCCGAACCCGTCGTCCCTGCACCGCCCAGCCCTCGCGGGCCATCCGGCCGACGACGTCGACGAGCAGCGCCCGCTCCTGGACCTTGATCCGCTCGTGCAGCGTCTCCTCGGTGTCGTCCGGCTCGACGCGGACGACGAGCTGCTCGATGATCGGCCCGGTGTCGACCCCGGCGTCGACGAGGTGGCAGGTCGTGCCCGTGACCCGCACGCCGTACGCCAGCGCGTCGCGCACCCCGTGCGCCCCCGGGAAGCTCGGCAGCAGCGCCGGGTGGGTGTTGACGAACGTCTGCTCGGCGAGCGCGGCGGGCCCGAGGATCCTCATGAAGCCGGCGGTGACGACGAAGTCGGGGCCTGCGGCCCGGACCTGCTCCGCCAGGGCGACGTCCCACTCCGCACGCGAGGCGAAGTCGGCGGGACGGCAGACGAAGGTCGGTATGCCGGCCTGCTCAGCCCGCTCGATGCCCACGCACGGGCGGTCGGCCCCGACGGCGACGACACGGGCACCGTGGGCCGGGTCGACCGCCGCGTCGATGAGGGCCTGCAGGAGGGTCCCCGAGCCGGAGACGAGGACGAGGACGCCGGACCCGTCGGGGCCCTGCTGCACGGGGTCGCTGCTCACGAGCCGCACTGTAGCGCGGGGTCGGCGCGAGGTGCGGGGGCAGATGCGTGAGGATGGGTGGGTGAGCAACCCGAGACTGGACCCCGCCGTCACCGAAGCAAGGGAGCGGGCCCGACGGACCCTGCCCGTCTCGCTGCTCATGCTCCTCGGCGTCGTCGCGATGTACCTCCCGCTGCCGAAGCGGTTCGTCGCCGTGCTCCCGCTCCTCGTTGCCGGCTACCTCACGGTGGCCCTGCTCCGCTTCCTCTCGGGCCGCCCCGGTCGGCAGAAGGTCTGGCCCGGGATCACGCTCGGGATCATCGCCCTGCTGCTCGCCTCGCTCGCGTCCCAGGCGGCGTTCTACCCCACCGTCCACGCCTACGAGCAGTGCCTCGCAGGAGCCCAGACCAGCCAGGCGCGCGGTGTCTGCGAGCAGAACCGCGCCACCTCGCCGCTCGGCTTCCTCACCGGCTGAGCGGCGGGCCGAGCGACCTACTCGACGGTGGCCCGGTGGGTCGCGTCGGCGTCGGCGTCGTCCTCGGTGTCACCTGCGGTCGTCGTCGTGTCTCCCGACGACGCCTCGACGTGCTCGCGCCACAGGCGCCAGCCGACCCACCCGCAGGCACCGACGAGCACCTCGAGGCCGAGGGCGAGCGTGAAGGGCAGCAGCGGCACCCCAACGGCGGAGAGCCGCTCGACCCCGATGGCGCCGTTGCCGAGACCGGCGAGGACGGCGACCGCGACGACCGCGATGACGGCTGCGGTCGCGGTGGCGAGCAGGCGGGCGCGGAGGTTGCCGAAGAACTCGAGCTCTCGGTCGACCCAGCGCCCGACGAGGGCGCCGGCCGCCACGGGCACGAGGACGACGGCATACAGGACGGCCGGGTAGTTCGCCGCGTCGGGTAGCGCACCGAGGACGGGCACGAGGGGCATCAGGCCCGGCTGGGCCGCTGAGGGGGTGATCATCGAGCCGACGGCGACCTGGAAACCCGGCCCGGCGACGAAGGACAGGGCCCAGATGGCTGCGTTGCCGAGAAGCGCGAGCTGGGCGATCCCGATGACCACACCGGCCGCGAGGTTGGTGCCGTACTGCCCCTGGACGCTCGCGACCTCGCTCCACGCGAAGAGGATCCGGGCGACGGCGATGACGGCACCGACCGCGAGGAGCAGGCCTGCGCCGCGCCAGCCGACCCGCCAGACGATCGGCAGCCACGACGGTCCGCGGCGGAACCACGAGCGGACGAACGCGGGCGAGTCCTCGTCGGCGGGCCGCAGCAGCGCGAAGCCCAGCCCGGCCAGCGGGACGAGGAGGGTGCCGACGACGGCCGCGACTCCCGGCACCGCCGGGCCCCCGAGGGTGAGCAGCGCCACGAGGCCGGCGACGGCGACGTAGCCGAGCAGGTAGCCGGGCACGACCCCGCGCTGGAGCACCAGGCCCCACGCGAGCGCCCCGACGCGTGTGCGCTCGAGGGCGACCAGGCGTCGGGTCGTCCGAGCGGCGATGAGGACGAAGACGAGCAGGAGCAGGAGCGGCGCCACCGAGATGCTCAGGGCGTTGATGCCGACCGACTGCGCGTGGCCGAGGAACCAGGCGGCGCTGCCGACCTGGACGGCGGAGAACCAGCCGAGGGTGCTCTCCGGCGCGGCGACCCAGCCGACGAGCGCCGGCAGCACAACGACGGCCCAGGTCCCGAGGGCCGTGAGCACGCCGGACCGGAAGGCTCCGGGGAGTGCGGAGGCGGGCGCGGTCGCCGAGCTGGCTGTGGACAGGGTGCTCACTCCTCGAGGACGGGTGCGGCCGCGAGGTGCTGCGGCCGCCTCCCCATGGTCACAAGTCGAGGCCGAGGGAGCGAGCGCCCACGCCGACGGGCGGGCAACTCGCTCCCCACGGCCTCGGTCGTGGGGCCCTCGGTCAGGCCGAGAGGCCCTGCATGATCTCGCGCATCAGGTCGGCGGTCTCGGTGGGCGTCTTGCCGACCTTGACCCCGGCGGCCTCGAGGGCCTCCTTCTTGCCCTGGGCGGTGCCCGACGAGCCGGACACGATCGCGCCGGCGTGGCCCATCGTCTTGCCCTCGGGAGCAGTGAACCCGGCGACGTAGCCGACGACCGGCTTGGTCACGTGATCCTTGATGTAGGCCGCGGCCCGCTCCTCGGCGTCGCCGCCGATCTCGCCGATCATGACGATCGCGGCGGTGTCCGGGTCGTTCTCGAAGGCCTCGAGGCAGTCGATGTGCGTCGTCCCGATGATCGGGTCGCCACCGATGCCGACGGCGGAGCTGAAGCCGAAGTCCCGCAGCTCGTACATCATCTGGTAGGTCAGGGTGCCCGACTTCGACACGAGCCCGACGCGGCCAGTCCCGGAGATGTCAGCCGGGATGATGCCCGCGTTCGCGACGCCGGGGGTGATCAGGCCGGGGCAGTTCGGCCCGACGATGCGGGTGCCACCCTTCTCCTGCGCGTAGGCGAAGAACTCGGCCGTGTCCTTGACGGCGACGCCCTCGGTGATGACGACGGCGAGCGGGATCTGCGCGTCGATCGCCTCGACGACGGCGGCCTTGGTGAAGGCGGCCGGGACGAAGATGACCGAGACGTTGGCCCCCGTGGCCTCTACGGCCTCCTTGACGGTGCCGTAGACGGCGACGGTGACGCCGTCCTCGAAGTCGACCGAGGTGCCAGCCTTGCGGGGGTTGACGCCGCCGACGATGGACGTGCCGGAGGTGAGCATGCGCTGGGTGTGCTTCATGCCCTCGGAGCCGGTCATGCCCTGGACGATGACCTTGGAGTCAGCGTTGAGGAAGATAGCCATGAGTGGGGGTGCCTTTCAGTTCTTCGTCTCGGCGGCGAGCTCGGCGGCCCTGCGGGCCGCGCCGTCCATGGTCGCCTCGATGGTGACGAGCGGGTGGTTGCGCTCCAAGAGGATGCGCCGGCCCTCCTCGACGTTGTTGCCGTCGAGACGGACGACGAGGGGCCGGTCCTCCTCGTCGCCGAGGGCGTCGAGCGCGCCGACGATGCCGTTGGCGACCGCGTCGCACGAGGTGATCCCACCGAAGACGTTGACGAAGACGCTCTTGACCTGCGGGTCCGAGAGGATGATGTGCAGTCCGTTGGCCATCACCTCGGCGCTCGCGCCGCCGCCGATGTCGAGGAAGTTCGCCGGCTTCTGGCCGCCGAACTGCTCGCCGGCGTAGGCGACGACGTCGAGGGTGCTCATCACGAGACCGGCACCGTTGCCGATGATGCCCACGGAGCCGTCGAGCTTGACGTAGTTGAGGTTCTTCGCCTTGGCGGCAGCCTCGAGCGGGTCCGCGTGCGCCTTGTCCTCCAGCGCCTCGTGGTCGGGGTGGCGGAAGCCGGCGTTCTCGTCGAGCGTCACCTTGCCGTCGAGGGCGATGATCGTGCCGTCCTCGGTCTTGACGAGCGGGTTGACCTCGACGAGCGTGGCGTCCTCGTCGCGGTAGACCGTCCACAGCGCCTTGAAGGCGGCGGCGAGGGCCGGCTTGTCGGCCTCGTCGAAGCCGGCGGCGTCGAGGATCTCGGCGGCCTTCGCGTCGTCGATGCCCGTGTTGGGGTCGACAGGAACCTTGGCGAGCGCCTCGGGGCGCTCGACGGCGAGCTGCTCGATCTCGACGCCGCCCTCCTTGGAGCACATCGCGAGGTAGCTGCGGTTGGTGCGGTCGAGCAGGATCGAGAAGTAGTACTCCTCGGCGATCCGCGCACCCTGGGCGATCATCACGGTGCCGACGGTGTGGCCCTTGATGTCCATGCCGAGGATCTGCTCGGCAGCGGCCTGGGCTTCGTCCGGGCTCTTGGTGACCTTGACGCCACCGGCCTTGCCGCGGCCGCCGGTCTTGACCTGGGCCTTGACGACGGTCACGCCGCCGGAGTCGGCCCCGACGCGCTCTGCCGCGGCACGCGCTTCCTCGGGGGTGGTGGCGGTAGCGCCGGCCAGTACCGGGACGCCGTGCGCCTCGAACATGTCGCGCGCTTGGTACTCGAAGAGATCCACGGGTGGGTCCGTCCTCATCGTCGAATCGAATCCTCGTCGACGCCGCCGAACCGTCGCTGCCGGACCCCTCGCTGGTGCGTGGTCGGTCCACACGCGGTGGCGCAGTCGAACAGGCTGTCACTCGGAGACTAGTGCCCGGGGCGCGGCCCGGGTGACACGGGGCGCTCCCGACCGGACGAAGATCACACTCGGGGACGCGCCGGCGGCATACCTCGGACCACGCTGCCCACTCGACCGGGTGAAAAGTCGAGTGCCCACTTCCTCCCGCCGGCGGACCCCGCCCAGCGGCATACCCGCGTGGAGAAATGAGCACTCGACCGGAACTGGCGGGGAACAGTGCCCACTCGACGGGGTGAAAGTCGAGTGCCCACTTCCACCCGCCCCCGGACCCCGCCCAGCGGCATACCCGCGTGGAGAATTGAGCACTCGACCGGAGATGGCGGGTGCCCACTCGACGGGGCGGGTGGGGTCACTCGACGGCGACGTGCTCGCGCACCCAGGCGACGATCTCCATCGTCGTCGCGCCCGGGGTGAAGATCTTGGCGACGCCGAGCGCTTCGAGATCGGGGATGTCATCGGCAGGGATGATCCCGCCGCCGAAGACGACGATGTCAGCCGCGTCCCGCTCCCGGAGCAGCTCGACGACCCGCGCGAAATTGGTCAGGTGGGCGCCGGAGAGCACGGAGAGCCCGATGACGTCGGCGTCCTCCTGGATCGCGGCCTCGACGATCTGCTCGGGCGTCTGGTGCAGACCGGTGTAGATGACCTCCATGCCGGCGTCTCGCAACGCCCGGGCCACGACCTTGGCGCCACGGTCGTGGCCGTCGAGACCCGGCTTGGCGACGACGACGCGGATGACTTCACTGACGACCTCACTCATGCCGCGCACTCTAGCCAGAGGGCCGGGGACCGGCGCAGGAACGTGACCCATCGCCCACTCCCGCCCACCCCGACCCGCCGGTCGTGGCCACCGCCGCCGCCCGGATCCGCTCGGGTACGGTCAGGTGGTGGTCGACGCAGCACGCACGGCGAGGACGCCGACGCGGGATGACGACTCCGACGACGGCAGGAGCCGTGTCGGAGGGGTGCTCGCTGCGATCGGGGACGTCGCCGGAGCGCTGCTGCGGCCCGCCGGTCTGGCCGGCGCGACCGTCGAGGCCACCTGGATGGGGCTGCACCTGGCCCTCTACCCCCTCGGCCTGTTCGGGTCCGGCTCGACCGAGCGGCGCGACGGCTACCGCGTCGACCACCTGCCCCCGAGCCAGCGCGCGCTGGCGATCTCCGACGTCGAGGCGGCCGACACCCCGATCCTGCTCATCCACGGGATGGTGGACAACCGCTCGATCTTCACCGTGCTGCGCCGGGGCCTGGTCCGCCGGGGCTTCGGCCGGATCGAGACGATCAACTACTCCATCCTCACCGGCGACATCCGCACCGCGGCCGCCCGCCTCGGGACCGAGGTCGAGCGGATCACCCAGGAGACGGGCTACGAACGCATCCACGTCATCGGCCACTCGATGGGTGGCCTCATCGCGCGCTACTACGTCACGAGACTCGGCGGCGACCGTCACGTGCACACCCTCGTCACCCTGGGCACGCCGCACGAGGGCAGCTACCTCGCCTACGGGTGGAACAACAGCCTCACCCGACAGCTCCGCCCCGGCAGCAGCCTCTACGCCGAGCTCGCCGGGCCGGTCCGCGACTGCCAGACCCGGTTCATCGTCTACTGGTCCGACCTCGACCAGGTCATCGTCCCGCAGCGGAACGCCGCCCTGCACCACGACGACCTCTTCTTCCACAACATCGCCCTGCACGGCGTCGGCCACATGAGCCTGCCGATCACGAGCACCGTCGTTCACGGGATCAGCACTGCGCTGGCCCACCTCGACGTCACGGGCGCCACGGTCACCCCGGGGGTGAGCACCCTGCGGACCCGGCGCGACCACCCCACCACCCCGGCCCGTCGGGTCACGCGGAGGCGGCCGGCCGACCCTATCTGAGCCACCTTCGTCACGCGATGGTCAAAAGCACGCTTGTGGATGACAATTTCTGATAACGAAACGGTCACGCTAGGGTGTGTCACTCCGCCACCGCCTCAGAAGGGTGATCCCTCCGTGCCCCACCCCAGCTACCTGGGTCGTCATCGCCCCGCCTCAGCGGCATCGCCCTCGCGCGTCCGGAAGATCGTCGTCCCCCTCGTCCTCATCGCCACGACGGCAGCCGGGGGCCTCGCCATCCGCACCGCCGGTGCCGCCGAGCTGAGCCCCGGCCTCGTCTCGGCCCAGGGCGCCGCCGGCGCCGGCGGCGTCGGTGCCGACGCGCGGGCGCTCGTGGCCGCACGGACCGGCGGGGCCGACGCAGCGCGGATCTCCCGCGACAGCGACCGGGCCGCGGTCGCCACGCTGACCTCCGGGTCCGCCGACGTCGCGACGGCAGCCTCGACGGCGGCCCGCGCAGCCGCGGAGACGGCAGCCAAGGAGGCAGCGGCCGCGAAGGCTGCAGCCAAAAAGGCGGCCGAGGCCGCTGCCCTGGCCAAGGCTCGGCGTTGGGTCGCCCCGCTCGCCGGCTACTCGCTGACGTCCGGCTACGGCATGCGATGGGGCAAGATGCACGCGGCGCAGGACCTCGCCACGTCCGTCGGCACCCCCGTGCGCGCCCTCTCGTCCGGCACCGTCGTCTCCGCCGGGTGGGACTCGACCGGCTACGGCCGGCTCCTCAAGATCCGCTACTGGGACGGCACCGTGTCCTGGATGGCCCACAACAGCCGGATCGACGTCTCGGCCGGAGCCACCGTGTCCCCGGGGCAGGTCGTGGCCCGCAGCGGCAACAGCGGTCACTCGACCGGGCCCCACGTGCACCTCGAGATCCACCCCGGCGCAGGCAAGCCCGTCGCCCCGATGACCTGGCTGGCCGCACGCGGCGTCCGGCTCTGACGCCCTGGCCCCTCAGAGCTTGACGAGCGGCGCGTAGCGCAGCAGCAACCGCTTGGTCCCGGTCTCCTCGCCGAAGTCGACGTGAGCCATCGACTTGTCGCCCTCGCCCTCGACCCGCACGACCGTGCCGAGCCCGAAGGCGTCGTGCGTCACCCGGTCACCGGCGGCGAGCGAGATGACCGGCCGCTTGCCGGGGCTGCGCACCCCCGGACGCGCCGCCAGCGTCGCCACCGCGGGTGAGCCCGCCCCTCGGGCCCCGCTGAAGGACGGTCCGAGCCGCTGCCAGTCGACGAGGTCGGCCGGGATCTCGTCGAGGAAGCGGGAGGCGGGGTTGTACTGCGGCGCCCCCCACGCGGACCGGACGGCGGCCCGCGACAGGTAGAGCCGCTCACGGGCCCGGGTGATGCCGACGTAGGCGAGCCGCCGCTCCTCCTCGAGCTCCTTGGGGTCGCCGAGGGAGCGCAGGTGCGGGAACGTGCCGTCCTCCAGGCCGGTGAGGAAGACGACGGGGAACTCCAGCCCCTTGGCCGTGTGCAGCGTCATCAGGGTGACGACACCGAGGTCGGGCCCGGTGGCCCCGTCGGGACCGTCGGGGATCCCGTCGGCGTCGGCGACGAGGGAGACCTGCTCGAGGAACTCCTCGAGCGCCCCCGCGGGGCCGACGTCCTCCGGCTCCTGGCCGGGTGCGAGCTCGCCGCCGGACTCCTCGATCTCCTGGGCGCGGCGCTCGTCGAACTCCTGGGCGACGGCGACGAGCTCGGCGAGGTTCTCCACGCGGGTCTCGTCCTGTGGGTCGTGGCTCGCGCGCAGCTCGGTGATGTAGCCGCTGCGGTCGAGCACCGCCTCGAGCAGCGCGGCGATGCCCCCGTCGCCGTCGTGGACCTCGCGCCACATGCGCGGCTGATCAATGCGTTCATCATCACCCCGCTCCGC
>JBDSSS010000076.1:0-3750 GCA_039928615.1 Terracoccus sp.
CTTCCCGAGGAGATTCGTGACCGCCACCGACCGTTCGCTCCAGCTCGCCAAGGTCGCCGCCCTGGCCGCCGAGGAGAAGATCGCCGAGAAGGTGGTCGCCATCGACGTCAGCGAGCAGATGCCGCTCACCGACGTCTTCGTCATCGCCTCCGCCGGGTCGGAGCGCCAGGTCGCCTCGATCGTCGACGAGGTCGAGGACCGGCTGCGCGACGTCGGCTGCAAGCCGATCCGCCGCGAGGGCCAGCGCGAGGGGCGTTGGGTGCTCATCGACTTCGGCGACGTCATCGTGCACGTGCAGCACGAGGAGGAGCGCGAGTTCTACGCCCTCGAGCGGCTCTGGAAGGACTGCCCCGAGGTCGACCTCGCCGACGTCGAGCCCTACGTGGCCCCCGGGTCGCAGGACGACGAGGGCTCCGAGGACGCGCAGGAGTGAGCTCCCCCCGGCGGATCGTCGTCGTCCGGCACGCCGAGACCGTCGACAACGCCGCCCGCGTCTGGCAGGGCCACAAGGACTCCCCGCTCTCGGAGCGGGGCCGTGCCCAGGTCGAGGCCGCCGCACCGCACCTCGCGGCCTACGACCCCGTCTCGATCGTGTCCAGCGACCTCCAGCGCGCTGTGGACACCGCGGCGGGCGTGGGGCGGCTCGTCGGCCTCGACGTGCGTCTCGACCCGCGGCTGCGTGAGGTCCACGTCGGCCAGTGGCAGGGCCTCACCGCCGACGAGGTGCGCCAGCGCTACCCCGACGTGATCGCCGCGCTCGACCGGGGCGAGGACGTGCCCAAGGGGGTCACCGGGGAGACGCGGGTCCAGGTCGCCGAGCGAGCGGGCGCTGCGATCCACGACGTCGTCGCCGAGCTGGCCCCCGGCCGCACGGCGATCGTCGTCGCCCACGGCATCTCCGGGCGGGCTGCGGCCGCGGAGCTCGTGGGTCTGCCGCAGGACCTGTCCTACGACCTGTTCCGGGGTCTGGACAACGCCCACTGGACCGAGCTCGTCGAGGTCGCGAAGAGCTACTCGACCGCGTCGCGCTGGCGCATCGCCGGCTGGAATCTCGGTCCGTCCCTGCCGTGACGGCCCCGCGCCCGGACGATTTGAGGTCGGGGCCGGTCATTGGCTACAGTGGCGCAGTCGCTCCACGCGAGTGACACCCGAAAGGGGCTGTGGCGCAGCTGGTAGCGCACCTGCATGGCATGCAGGGGGTCAGGGGTTCGAGTCCCCTCAGCTCCACCGAGACGCAGGAGCCGGACGGTATGCCGTCCGGCTCCTGCGCTGTCTCCCCCGGGTCTAAACCTCGTCGTGGTCGTCCGCCTCGAGCGGACGACTGGACGCGCCACGACCCAGTGGCACACGAGAGACAGGCAGCGCTGGAACTCCGACGCGCCTGCTGCCTGCGAACTCTGAGCCGCTCAGGCTCTCTCGCCCGTCAGCTGACGGACTGGCACTTGCGCATGAAGCGGTCGGGGTCGACGACGGCGCGGTGCACCTCGCCGCGCGCGAGCTCCTCGCCCTCGGAGTCGGTGACCCGCAGGTGGCACACGAGGCGGCGGCCGTCGTTGATCGGCTCGGCGCAGTGGACGGTCAGCTCGGTGCCGACGGCGCTCCCGCGGACGTGCTCCATCTTGATCGTCGTGCCGACGGTCGTGTGGTCGGCGTCGATCGACTGCTGGCAGACCTGGAAGGCGGCGTTCTCGCACCAGGTGATCAGTCGCGGGGTCGCGAGGACGTCGAGGTCACCGCTGCCGACCACGACGGAGGTGTCCTCGGCGGTCACGGTGTGCTGGAACTGTCGCATGGGCATTGGTCGAGTCTGACAGAGAACGGACGGGCCGCCGTAGTCCGCCCAGAGCGTGAGTCCGGAACGTGACCCCTGGGCGAGGCGGCAACGGGTCCCGCCCGGCCCCGCGTGTCCGGAGGCGGGTCCGCGCGTTTGCTGCCACCCTTGCCGCGTGACCACCCCCGTCTGGGTTCTGCTCGTGTCGCTGGCGATCACGTCCCTGATCAACTGGGTGTCGGTCGCGCGCGGCGACCTCGTCGTCGGGCGGATCACGACGCCGACCTTCATGGTGCTGCTGCTGGGCCTCGCCTGGGCGCTGCACGGGGAGGGCCGGGTGCCCGGCGCGCCCACGCTGCCGCCCGTCCTGCTCGCGGTCGGTCTCGGCCTCGCCGGCGACCTCGCGCTGCTGCGCGCGACCCGGGGCCGCTACCTGCTCGGGCTCGGCGCGTTCGTGGCCTCCTACTGCGCCTACGGTTTCGCGATCCTCGAGAGTGTCGGGCCCTACGGGTTCCCGTGGCTGCTGCCCCCGGCGCTGCTCGCGTTCGGCGTGCTCTTCGCGAGGTGGGGACGAGACGTCGTGCGGCACGCCGGGCCCGAGCGCCTCGCCCTGTTCGCCTCACAGCTCGTGCTCGGCGGGCTCGTCGCGGTGGCCGGGTGGCGCGGGGACGAGGTCGTCGTCGTCGGGGCCCTGCTGCTCGTCGTGGCCGCGACGGTCGTCGGCCACGACCGCTTCGTGCTCGAGCGGCGCTGGGCGCCGGTCCAGGGGGTCGCGGTCCACCACGTCGCGCACGTCCTCGTCGTCGTCGGCCTCCTGCGCTGACCCGCCCCGCCGTTCGATGTAACTGCGCGCCCCGGGGAGCGCGCAGATACATCGAACCGGGGGCGGCGCCGGGGCTGCGCTAACCTAGGAGCATGGCTGGACGGCTTCTTCTTCCGCAGCCGCGCTGACCTCCTGACGTCGACGCGGCCCCCTCCCTCGTGAGGGGTTTCTTTTTGCCCCGAAGCGCCGACCGCACCGCAACGAAAGAGACGACATGAGCCAGGCCCCGAGCACCCACGCGAGCGAGACGCGCCACCGCTACACCGCGGCGATGGCGCAGGACATCGAGATCGCGTGGCAGGACCGCTGGGAGCAGGAGGGCACCTTCGAGGCGCCGAACCCCGCCGGGCCGTGGGCCGAGCCGGACAAGGTCGGCGCGCTCGGGCAGAAGCTGCTCGTCCTCGACATGTTCCCCTACCCCTCGGGTGTCGGCCTGCACGTCGGTCACCCGCTCGGCTACATCGCGACCGACGTCTACTGCCGCTTCCACCGGATGCTCGGCAAGAACGTCCTGCACGCCCTCGGCTACGACGCCTTCGGCCTGCCGGCGGAGCAGTATGCCGTCCAGACCGGCCAGCACCCTCGGAAGACCACCGAGGAGAACATGACCAACATGCGCCGCCAGCTGCGGCGCCTCGGTCTGGGCTTCGACAACCGGCGCACCTTCGCGACGATCGACGAGGACTACTACCGCTGGACGCAGTGGATCTTCCTGCAGATCTGGGATGCCTGGTACGACGAGGACGCCGTGCGTCCCGACGGTGGCCGCGGCCGGGCCCGGCCGATCAGCGAGCTCGCCGCAGAGTTCGAGGCCGGGCACCGCTCGGTGCTCAGCTCCGACGGGCGCCCGTGGGCGGACCTGTCGGCCACCGACCGGGCGCGGGTCCTCGACGGCTTCCGCCTGGCCTACACCGACGAGGCGCCGGTCAACTGGTGCCCCGGCCTCGGCACGGTGCTGTCCAACGAGGAGGTCACCAACGACGGGCGGTCCGAGCGCGGGAACTTCCCTGTCTTCCGCCGCGACCTCAGCCAGTGGAAGATGCGCATCACCGCGTATGCCGACCGGCTGGCCGACGACCTCGACGGCGTCGACTGGCCAGAGAAGGTCAAGACGATGCAGCGCAACTGGATCGGACGGTCGCAGGGCGCCCGGGTC
>JBDSSS010000077.1:0-7684 GCA_039928615.1 Terracoccus sp.
GGCGCAGGATCCGGATCCGCTGGCGCTGCCGGGGTGGCCGGAACAGCGGGTATGCCGCTGGGCCCGATGCCGCCCGCGTCGACCTCGTCCCCCCTGGACGGGTCACGGGTCAGACCCCAGGCGCGCAGCACCGCATCCGTCCCGGGTCCGGCGGGCAGCGGTGGCACCGACCCTCTCGCGCTCGTGACCGGGCCCGGTCCGCCGGTCGACCCGGCGGCGCGCAGGTGGGCGGCGCTCGCCGCCGTGGCGTTGTCGATGACCCAGCGCGGCGCCGTGCCGAGCATGACGGCGGCGGCGGCGACCTCGGTCAGCGCCTCGGCATACTCGCCGGCGAGGGAGCTGCGGGCGGCGACGAGGTGGGACAGGTGCGCGGTCGGACCGGACCGCCAGCGCCGGCCGCGGGAGGCCGCGTCGAAGAAGGCCTCGTTGACGGCGGCGAGGTCGGTGACGCCGGGGAGCGCGACCTCGGCCCACCCGCCGGCGGCTCCGGGCACGGCCTCGGCGAGCGCCGCCGCGAGGTGGAGCCCCTCCGTGTGGGCCGCGCGCGGGTCGAGCCCGGCCTCGGCGGCGAGGTCGGTGAGGTCGGTGAGGCTCTCGGCGAGGCGCGAGGCGGCGGTCGACATGGTCACTCCGGCGGGGCCAGGGGCCCGGGGTCGCGGGCGGGCGGGGGGAGCGGCGGGGCCGCCATCACGGGGCGTGGCGGGGCGAGGCCGACGGCCGCCTGGGTGGGGTCACCCGGGGAGTCGCCGAGGGTGTCGCTGAGTGAGAGCTGCCCACCGCCGGCTGCCTGGCCGAACTTCGCCTCGAGGAAGGCGCCGTGGACGAGGATCGCCTCGGCGTCGGCGCGGCAGACCGCGTCGTACACCTTGTCCATCGTCGCGCCCAGCAGGTCGAGCTGGTCGACGAGGAGCATCACCGAGCTCTTGCCCGCGGAGATCGGGCGGGTGTCGGCCCAGTCGCGGGGGAGGCGCAGGTAGTTGCCCAGGGCCACGGGCAGGTAGTCGGTCGCGGTCGCCATCACGCTGAACCCCTGGGCGCTGCCCAGGCCGAGGGTCGCGAGCCGGGGGAGGGTCTGTCGGACGATGCGGGTGACACGGAGCAGCCGGGAGAGCACGACACCGGGGACCTTGCCGTCCCGGGCCTGCTGCTCGACGCCGTCGAGGGCCCCGAGCAGCTCCTCGGTGGACGGCGGCCCCGGGCGCACGGGTTCCGGCGCCTCGGGCTTGTCCAGCCCGAACCACGACCGGATCCCCACGTCGTTGCTCCCTCGTCCCGTGCCGTCGTCGTGCCGTTGTCGTGCCGTTGTCGTGCTGGCGTCGCCGCTCTCGTGTCGCCTCGTCCGGCGGTGCGCCGGCCGGTTCCCATCATGTCGCGCTGCGGCCGACCATCGCCCGGCAGGTCCCGCTCAGCGCGAGCCCGGGCCGAGGTCGAGCAGACCCGGCGCGGCGCCGGCCGCCTGGCGCGCGTCGTGCGACTGGACCCGCTCGAGGTAGCTGCGCGACTTGACGACCTCGGTCTCGAGGCTGCCGATCGTCGCTGCCATGTTGTCGAGCGCGCGGACCTTGAAGGCGTCGATCGCGTCCATCGTCTCGTAGATGTTGGCGAAGGCCTTCTGGAGCGACTCGATGTCGAGGGTCGAGCTCGCCGACTGCTCCTGGATCCGGGCCGAGTTCGTCTTGAGCAGCTCGGAGGTGCGCTCGATCAGTCCCGAGGTCGTCGAGTTGAGCGCGCTGATCTGGTCGAGGACGAGCTGCTGGTTGTTGAGCGCCTGCGCGACGATGACGGCCGTCCGCAGCGCCGACACGGTCGTCGTCGTGGCCCGGTCGACGCCCTTGATGAGCTCGATGTTGTTCTTGATGATGATGTCGATCGCGAGGTAGTTCTGGATCGAGACGGCAAGCTGGGTCAGCAGGTCCTGGTGCTTCTGGCGCACGTAGAACAGGACGTCCTCGCGCAGCGCCTTGGCCTTCTCGGGGTCGGTCGACTCCAGGGTCGCGACCTGCGCCGCGAGCTTGGCGTCGAGCCGCTCCGCGACGTAGACGTACTGGTTGAGTCGCCCCATGGAGTCCCACAGCGCCCGCTTCTCGAGGTTGAGCGCGGCGTTGTCCTTCTGCAGCTCGTCCTGTCCGGACTGCAGCGAGTGGAGGATGCCGTCGAGGTGCGACTGCGACGACTGGTACTTGCGGAAGTAGTCGGTGACCCGCTCGCCGAACGGGATCATGCCGAGGAACTTCTTCGTCCCCGTCGCCTGGCCGGGGTCGAGGTCCTCGACGGTGCGGCGCAGGTCGAGCAGCGTCTTGCCCACCTTGGAGCCCTGCGAGAGCGACCCCTCGTTGAGCGCCTTGACCGGCATCTTCAGCATCCGGTTCGAGCTCTCCGCGGCGTAGCGGACCTCGTCGTTGCCCATCGTGCGCACGTCGGCGGCCTTGGTCTCCCAGTCGGGGGAGCGGGTCGCGGCCTCCATCAGGCTGCCGAGGTAGGTCTCGACCTTGGCGTCGAGGGCGGGCAGCGCGGCCGGCGGCACGGCCGGGGCCATCTTCGGCGCAGCGGTCTCGGCGACCGGGGCCACCGCCGGCGGCGGGGTCAGGGCGAAGAGGTCACCGGGCGGGGGCTCGAGCGGCGCCGTCTGGGCGGCCTGGGCTGCGGGCTGGTCGGTCATCGTGGAGGTGTCCTTCCCCGTTCCTGGCGGCGCCGCTGACGCGACGGCACTCCCTGCGCCCGGTGAGCGGCATACCGGCCTGGTTTCCCGGAGGGTCCCCCGGAGCTCCTCGAGCGTGTCGGCCACTCTACGGGCCGCGGCGTTCGGACGCGGCCGCGATCGCAGGGGTTCCCGGGCTCGTGGGCGCGTCGCCGTGCCCACCGCTCCCACCTCCGTGACGTCCGCGGACCGGTGTCAGGGGGGTTCGGTCCGCGGACGTCGGTGGGAGGAGGACCCACACCCTGAGAACGGTCGGCGCGGGACCCGAGTTCCGGCAGGCCACCGCTCGGGTCCGGTCCCGTCTGCTCGGTCAGCCGAACTGCCAGCTGCGCTTGGACAGGCCGAACCAGAAGCCGTCGATGACCGACTCGTTGTCGAGCCCACCGGAGGCCTGGGCCGCGCCGAGGGCGACGAAGAGCGGCGCGAAGTGCTCCGTGCGGGGGTGCGCCTCGTGCGCGGCCGGGGCCTTGGCGAGGAAGTCGAGCAGGCCGTCGACGTCACGGGCTCCCATCGCCTCCGCGGCCCAGTGGTCGAACTCCGCGGAGGCCGCGGGCGCCGCACCGTCGGGTCCGCCCGCCGGGTCGAACCAGCGCAGGTTGTGCGTGGTGAAGCCGGAGCCGACGATCATCGTCCCTTGCTCGCGCAGCGGCGCGAGGCGCTGGCCCATGGCGAAGAGCCCGCGCGGGTCGAGCGTCGGCATCGAGACCTGGAGCACCGGCACGTCGGCCTCGGGGAACATCTCCTTGAGCGGCACGTAGGCGCCGTGGTCGAGTCCCCGTGCCTCGTCGCGGTGGACCGCGCCCGCACCGGGCCCGGTGCCGCCGAGCAGCCGGGTGACGTCGTCGGCCAGGCCGGGCGCGCTCGAAGCGTCGTAGGTGACGTCGTAGTAGTGCTGGGGGAAGCCCCAGAAGTCGTGCAGCAGCGGAGCGCCCGTCGTGCTGCCGAGCGTCGTCGGGGCGTCCTCCCAGTGGGCGGACACGACGAGGATGCTGCTCGGCTTCTCGAAGCCGGCGGACCACTGCGCCAGCTCGGCGGTCCAGCGGTCGTCGTCGGCGAGCGGCGGAGCGCCGTGGCTGAGGTAGAGCAGCGGGGTCGACATGACGGATCCTCCCGATGGTTGATACATCAACGGTACGCCTCCGAGCCACGTGCCGGGTCCATCCTCCTCGCACCGTGGCGCGGCTCCCGCAGCAACGAACGCGTGCGCCCCGACCCTCGCCGGACTGTTACGGTCGGGCCGTCCACGCCCATGCCGCGACGAATCCGCTGCACGTGGGACGAGAAGCGAAAGGTGAACCATGGCTGCAGGCAAGGGCCGCAAGCTCGTCATCGTCGAGTCGCCCGCCAAGGCGAAGACGATCGCCGGCTACCTCGGGGGCGACTTCGAGGTCGAGGCATCGGTCGGTCACATCCGCGACCTGCCCAACCCGTCCGAGCTGCCCGCCGACATGAAGAAGGGCCCCTACGGGCGCTTCGCCGTCGACGTGGACAACGGCTTCGACCCCTACTACGTCGTCGATCCCGACAAGCGCAAGAAGGTCGCCGAGCTCAAGCGGCTGCTCAAGGACGCCAGCGAGCTCTACCTCGCCACCGATGAGGACCGCGAGGGCGAGGCCATCGCCTGGCACCTGCTCGAGGCGCTCAAGCCGCGCGTCCCGGTCAAGCGGATGGTCTTCCACGAGATCACCCGCGAGGCGATCCAGCGCGCCGTCAACGACACCCGCGAGATCGACACCGCGATGGTGGACGCCCAGGAGACCCGCCGCATCCTCGACCGCCTCTACGGCTACGAGGTCAGCCCGGTGCTGTGGCGCAAGGTCCGCCAGGGACTGTCGGCCGGCCGCGTCCAGTCGGTGGCCACCCGGATGGTCGTCGAGCGCGAGCGCGAGCGGATGGCCTTTGTCCGCGCCTCCTACTGGGACGTCGAGGGTGACTTCACCCCGGGCGGCTCGGCCCAGCAGTTCACCGCCCGGCTGTCGGCCGTCGACGGCGCCCGCGTGGCGAGCGGTCGCGACTTCGCCGACACCGGCGAGCTGACCGGGCGGAACGTCGTCCACGTCGAGGAGGCGCTCGCGACCCGGATCGCCGAGGCGTGCCGCACGCTCGACGCCCGCGTCACCGATGTCCAGGAGAAGCCCTACACCCGCCGCCCGTCGGCGCCCTTCACGACCTCGACCCTCCAGCAGGAGGCCTCGCGCAAGCTGCGGCTCAGCAGCAAGAACGCGATGCGGGTGGCGCAGCGGCTCTACGAGAACGGCTACATCACCTACATGCGCACCGACAGCACCTCGCTGTCGGACGCCGCGACGACGGCCGCTCGCAGCCAGGCGCGCGACATGTACGGCGCCGAGTACGTGCCCGAGAGCCCGCGCCGCTACGAGAAGAAGGTCAAGAACGCGCAGGAGGCCCACGAGGCCATCCGGCCCGCCGGTGACCGCTTCCGCTCGCCCGCGCAGGTGGCCGGTGAGATTCGCGGCGAGGAGTTCGCCCTCTACGAGCTGATCTGGAAGCGCACCATCTCCTCGCAGATGGCCGACGCGCGCGGGTCGACCGCCACGGTCAAGCTCGGGGTTGATACGGCCGTCGAGGGCGCCGCGGCCGTGGAGTTCAGCGCGAGCGGCACGATCATCACCTTCAAGGGCTTCCTCGCGGCATACGAGGAAGGCCGCGACGACGAGGCCACCGCGCGCGCCGAGGCCGCCCAGGAGGGCCGTCGCCTGCCCAAGCTGAGCGAAGGGGTCGCCCTCGAGGTGCTCCGCGCCGAGGCCGACGGCCACGAGACGAGCCCGCCGGCCCGCTACACCGAGGCCACGCTCGTCAAGGCGATGGAGGAGCGGGGCATCGGGCGACCCTCGACGTATGCCGCCACCATCGGCACGATCCAGGACCGCGGCTACGTCTTCATGAAGGGGCAGGCGCTCGTCCCGACGTGGCTCGCCTTCGCGGTGACCCGGCTGCTCGAGGAGCACTTCGGCGCCCTCGTCGACTACGAGTTCACCGCCTCCATGGAGGAGGACCTCGACCGGATCGCCAACGGTGAGCAGAGCCGGGTGGACTGGCTCAAGCGCTTCTACTTCGGTGAGGAGGCCAGCTCGGCCGAGGGCCTGCGCAGCCTCGTCGAGGACCTCGGCGACATCGACGCCAAGGAGATCAGCACGATCCAGCTCGGTGACGGGATGGTCGTGCGGGTCGGGCGCTACGGGCCCTACGTCGAGGAGATCGTGCCCGCGGGTGTCGACCCCGCGACCGGTGAGGTCGCCGAAGGCTCCACCGGCACGCCGCGCCGCGCGACGATCACCGATGACGTCGCCCCCGACGAGATGACGCCGGCGATGGCCCGCGCCCTGCTCGAGCAGGCGGCCGACGACGGCAAGGTGCTCGGCCAGGACCCCGAGACCGGGCGCGACATCGTCGCGAAGGCCGGCCGCTACGGGCCCTACGTCACCGAGGTCATCGAGGACGACGAGGCGCCGGCCGCGGCGGCCACCGAGACGGGAGCCAAGCCCAAGGCGAAGAAGAAGGCGGTCAAGGCCAAGCCCCGCACCGCCTCGCTCTTCTCCGACATGGAGCTCGGGTCGATCACCCTCGAGGACGCGCTTCGGCTGCTCAGCCTGCCGCGCGTCGTCGGGGCCGACGCCGAGGGCCTCGAGATCACCGCCCAGAACGGCCGCTACGGGCCCTACCTCAAGAAGGGCACCGACTCCCGGTCCCTGACGAGCGAGGCCCAGCTCTTCGAGATCACCCTCGAGGAGGCGCTCGCGATCTACGCGCAGCCCAAGCTGCGGGGTCGCGCCGCTGCCGCGCCGCCGCTCAAGGAGCTCGGTGAGGACCCGGTGAGCGCCAAGCCGGTCGTCGTCAAGGACGGTCGCTTCGGCCCTTACGTCACCGATGGCGAGACCAACGCGACGCTGCGCAAGGACGACGACCCGGAGTCGATCACCCCGGAGCGCGGCTTCGAGCTGCTCGCCGAGAAGCGGGCCAAGGGCCCGACCACCCGCAAGCGCACCGTGAAGAAGACAGCGAAGACCGCCAAGAAGACGGCCAAGCGCGCGACGAAGAAGACGACGGCCAAGAAGGCCTGACCCTGACCCGTTCGAGGTGACACCGGACCCCCTGCGGTCCGGTGTCACCTCGGCCGTGGGGGGTGAGAGGGTTGGCGCATGTCAACCGTCGTCTTCGTCCACGCCCACCCCGACGACGAGGCCTCCCAGTCCTCCGGCTCGATGGCCCGCGCCGTCGCCGAGGGGCACCGGGTCGTCCTCGTCGTCGCGACCAACGGCGACCACGGTGACGCGGCCGAGGACCTCGCCGAGGGCGAGACCGTCGTGCTGCGCCGGCGCGCTGAGGCGGCCGCCTCGAACGCCATCATCGGCACCCACCGGGTCGAGTTCCTCGGCTACGCCGACTCCGGCATGAGCGGCTGGGCCCAGAACGACCACGACGAGAGCTTCACCCGGGCGGACACGGAGGAGGCGGCCGAGCGGGTCGCGGCGATCCTGCGCGAGGAGGACGCTGACGTCGTCGTCGGCTACGACTGGCACGGCGGCTACGGCCACCCCGACCACGTCAAGGTCCACGCCGTGACGAAGCGCGCCGCCGAGCTCGCTGGCACGCGTCGCTATCTCGAGGGCTCGATGAACCGCGACGCGATGATCCGCGCCTTCGAGGTCGTCAAGGGCGCCGGACTCGACGTCGGCGACTGGGACCCGAGCGCGGCGATGGATGACGGCAACCCGCTCGGCAGCAGCGAGGCCGAGCTCAGCTGGGCGAGCGACGTCTCCGCGTACCTGCCGACGAAGCGGGCCGCCCTGGCCGCCCACGCCAGCCAGTCGGACGCCCGCGGCATGCTCGAGATGCCCGAGCAGATGTTCGCCGTCGGCTTCGCCCGCGAGCACTACATCGAGCCGGCCCGTCCCGACGGCATGGTCGAGGGCTGGTTCCTCGAGGCCTGACCCGTGAACGGGCGGACGAAAGTGCCCACTCGCC
>JBDSSS010000078.1:0-39171 GCA_039928615.1 Terracoccus sp.
GGCACGGTCAACGGTCCGGGCCAGGTCTACAACGACATGCGCACCTCGCCCGTGTCGTCGAAGGACCCCCAGCTGACCCTGACCCTGGCTCAGTTCATCTCGACGACCCAGAGCCAGGGCGCCGCCACGGTGACCTTCGGCAACCAGCTGACCCTGCCGGTCGGCGGCGGACTGCTCTACGTCCAGCCGATCTTCGTCCAGGCCAAGGCGGGCGGCTCCTATCCGCGCCTGTCGGCGGTCGCGGTCGCCTTCGGCGACAAGATCGCCTGGGCCGGCTCGCTCGACGACGCGCTGAACGACCTCTTCGGAGGCTCGTCCGGTGCGCAGGCCGGTGACACGGGCACCACGACGCCGGTCGTGCCGGAGGCCGGGGGCACGCCGACGACGACCCCCACGCCGGGGGCCACGGCGACTCCGTCCCCGACCACGACGGCGACTCCGGCCCCGACGGCCACCCCGAACGCCACTGCGCTCGCGCAGGCGCTCAAGGATGCCGAGGCCGCGTATGCGGCCGGTCAGACGGCCCTCAAGGCCGGTGACTTCGCGGCCTACGGCGAGGCCCAGGCCAAGCTGAAGGACGCGCTGAGCCGGGCTGTCGGTGCCTCGCCCCAGGGCACGGCGACGACCGCACCGACCGCGTCGCCCTGATGCGAACGAGCTTGTGGCAGCGTGAGATCCGCGCGCTGCCACAGGCCGACGGCCCCGATTTGGTGTTGTCCCCGCGGGCCGTGTAACCTTACGGAGTACCGACGCGGGGTGGAGCAGCTCGGTAGCTCGCCGGGCTCATAACCCGGAGGTCGCAGGTTCAAATCCTGCCCCCGCTACAAAAAAGTCGAAGGCCCTCACACCATGGTGTGAGGGCCTTCGTCGTGTGCCCGTCGTATGCCGCAGACTGACCGGATGAGCTCTGCTGACACCACCCTCGGCGCGACCTGGCCCCAGCGCATCGCGCGATGGGCGCTCGGGGCCTTCCTGCTGTTCGCCGGGACGGCGCACCTGACGATCTCTCGCGCGGAGTTCCGTGCGCAGGTCCCGTCGTGGCTGCCGCTCGACCCGGACCTCGTCGTCGTCTCGTCCGGCGTCGTCGAGCTCGGCCTCGGTCTCGCGCTCGTCGCGCTGGCCCGGTGGCGGGTGCAGGTGGGCTGGGTCGTGGCCCTCTTCTTCGTCGCCGTCTTCCCGGGCAACATCGCGCAGTTCACCGAGGGCCGCGACGGGTTCGGTCTCGACAGCGACGCAGCGCGCGGCATCCGGCTGCTCTTCCAGCCGCTGCTCGTCATCTGGGCGCTCTGGTGCACGGGGGCCTGGCGCGCCTGGCGACACCACGCCGCCAGGCGCGGCGGTCACCGGGTCCCGCCGAGGACGCCGAGACGAGCGGTGTAGTCCTGCTCGTCGATCTCTCCCCGAGCGAAGCGCTCGTCGAGGATGCGGCGGGCGGCGGCGTCTCCACCGTCACGAGCGTCACGTCCGGTGCGTCCGAACCGACCTGATCCTTCAGACCTGGACGAGCTGCGGAACGCCGCGACGATCGCGGCGACGACCAGCGCCCAGAACCCCACCATCATGAGACCCATGAGCAGCCATCCGCCCCAACCCATCCCGTATCCCCACATCATCCTGACCACTGGTCCTCTCGTTGTGTCTTGAGCCTTCAGCATCCGCCGGTCGCCCCGGGTGCGCCGTAGTCGTTCGATGAAGGTTCCCTGAAGGTTGCCGCGCCGGGCGGATGCACCCCTTCCGGCTGGGACGATGGACGCATGGACACGCCCCTGCACGACCCACCCGGGCGTCGCGCGCTCGTCGTCGAGGACGAGCGGTCGATGGCGGCGCTCCTCGCCAGCTATCTCGAGCGGGAGGACTTCGAGGTCGAGCAGGTCCACGACGGGCTGGCCGCCGTGGCGCTCGCCCGGGACTTCGACCCGGACGTCGTCGTGCTCGACCTCGGCCTGCCCGGGCTGGACGGGGTCGAGGTGTGCCGGCGCCTGCGGACGTTCTCCGACGCCTACGTCGTGATGCTCACCGCCCGCAGCGACGAGGTCGACACGCTCATCGGACTGTCCGTGGGCGCGGACGACTACATGACGAAGCCGTTCAGCCCCCGCGAGCTCGTGGCCCGGCTGCGGGCGATGCTGCGTCGCCCACGACCGCTCGGTCTCCTCGCGCCGGACCGGCCGGACCGGCGCGACTTCGGGCCGCTCGTCATCGACTCGCTGGGTCGCGACGTGTGGCTCGACGGTGAGGCCGTCGCGCTCACGCGCACCGAGTTCGACGTGCTGGCCGCCCTGGCGGCTCGACCCTCGATGGCGTTCTCGCGCCGACAGCTCATCGACGCCGTGTGGGGAGGCGAGTGGGTCGGCGACGAGCACCTCGTGGACGTCCACGTCGGGCACCTGCGCCGAAAGCTGGGCGACGACGCGACCGCCTCCCGCTTCATCCGGACCGTGCGCGGGGTCGGCTACCGGATGGGGAGCGGGACGTGACCCCACCTCGATCGGGCTCGGGCCTGTCGGCGCGGCTGCTCGTGGCCCAGGCGCTGCTCCTGCTCGGCGGCGCCGGAACGGCCTGGGTCGTGGCCTCGACGGTCGGCCCCGGCATCTTCCACACGCACCTCGTCGAGGCCGGGATCGGGCACACGACCGACGAGGCGGCCCACGTCGAGAGGGCGTTCACCAGCGCCCTGCTCATCGCCCTCAGCGTGGCGCTGCTCACCTCGCTCGTCATCGCGCTCGCGGTCACGGCCTGGTTCAGCCGGCGCGTGCAGCGTTCGACGGCGGCCGTGGCGGAGTCAGCCAGGCGGATCAGCCTGGGGCAGTACCAGACCAGGGTGCCGAGCGTCGGTCTCGGGGCGGAGTTCGACCAGCTCGCCGACACCATCAACGCTCTTGCGCAGCGTCTCGACGAGGTGGAGACGACCCGACGGCGGCTCCTCGCAGACCTCGCGCACGAGATGCGCACCCCGCTGGCCAGCATCGAGGCGCACCTCGAGGCGGTAGAGGACGGCGTCCGGGACCTCGACGGTGACACCCTGGCGATCCTGCACGGGAGCACCGGACGACTGCGCAGGCTCGCCGAGGACGTCACCACGGTGAGTCGGGTGGAGGAGGGACGCCTCGAGCTGCGCCGGGTCACCGTCGCCGCGGGGGACCTCGTCGAAGCCGCGGTCGCCACCGCTGCCGAGGGGTTCGACGCCAAGGGCGTGCGGCTCACCCTGCGCGCGACGACGCGTCAGGTCCTTCGCGCCGACCCCGACCGGATGGGTCAGGTGCTGGCCAACCTGCTCGCCAACGCCCTGCGGCACACGCCACCCGGCGGCGAGGTGACCGTGTCCACCCGCCCGGTCGGCTCCTCCGTGGTCGAGATCGAGGTGAGTGATGACGGCGAGGGCATCGCGGACGAGGACCTGCCGCACCTTTTCGAGCGCTTCTACCGTGGGGACCCTGCCCGGTCGAGCGACGGCACCGGGAGTGGCATCGGGCTGACCATCAGCCGGGCCATCGTCGAGGCTCACGGAGGGGCCCTGGTCGCCGAGAGCGCCGGAGCGGGCCGCGGCGCGGCGTTCGTCGTCCACCTGCCCTCGGTGCGCTGACGACGAGCGCCGTCCGTCAGGAGACCGGCAGGCTGTCGGTCGGCAGCGCGAACCAGCGCAGCGCGTCGAAGTCGGCGTTGACGTGCGCCTCCACCGGCTCGACCGGACCGGCCTCACGCATGACCCGGGCGCCCTCGACGAGATAGCCCGCGAGCGCGTCCTCACCGGCCCGCTCCGTCTGGACCGGATAGGTGAGCCGGCCGCTCGCGAAGCCGACCTGGGACAGGCGCAGCGGCGGCTCGGCCGGCCCGTGCTTGTGTCGCCACCGGCCGGAGGCGGGGTCGAAGTCGTAGTCACCGAGCAGGCGGGCGCCGTCGCGGGCGACGAGCCGGACCGCCTCGATGATGTAGTCGGCCACGGCGTCGGAGATGAAGTAGTTGAAGTTGATCCGCACCCAGCCCGGCCGGATGCCCTCGCAGCCCCGGCCGATCTCGCGCTCGAAGGCCGCCGACCGCTCGATGTCGATGCCGAGCAGCTGGTGGCCGTAGGGTCCCGCGCACGAGCAGCCGCCGCGCGACTGGATGCCGAAGAGGTCGTTGAGGACGGCGACGACGAAGTTGTGGTGCAGATGCCGGCCGCCTGCGTCCTTGACGACGAACGAGACGATCGAGAGCCGCTCGGCGTCGAGGTTGCCGAGGATCTCGATGGACGGCTCCTGCGACCACGCGGCCACGGCGCGAGCGAGGAAGCGCTCCTCGTGCGCCCGGATCGTGGCGACCCCCACGGCCTGTTTCAACCCGAAGACGAGTCCCGCGCGGATCGACTCGATGATGGCCGGGGTGCCGCCCTCCTCGCGGTGCGCGGGGTCACCGACGTAGTCGTGCGCGCTCTCGTTGACGAAGGTGACGGTGCCGCCGCCGGGCACGTCGGGCACCCGGTTGGTGAGCAGCTCCCGCCGCACGACGAGGACCCCGGGCGTGCTCGGCCCGCCGATGAACTTGTGCGGGCTGATGAACACCGCGTCCTTGTATGCCGCTGGGCCCACTGCCGCGCCGCCGCGCCCGTACATCTCGATCGAGACGTACGGCGCCGCTGCGGCGAAGTCCCAGAAGGCGAGGGCCCCGTGCTCGTGGAGCAGGGTGGAGATGGCGTCGGTGTCGGTGACGATGCCGGTGACGTTGCTGGCCGCCGAGAACGACCCGATGAGGAGGGGGCGAGCGGCATACTCCTCGAGTCTCGTCCGGAGGGCGTCGCAGCTGATGTGGCCGTCTGCGTCCTGCGGGATGACGACGACGTCGGCCACGCACTCGCGCCACATCAGCTCGTTGGAGTGGTGCTCGTAGGGACCGATGAAGATCACCGGGCGCTGGTCGGCGGGGACGAGCTCGCTGGCGTGCCAGCGGTCCTCGAAGTTGGAGGGGACGCGCAGGCCGAGGATGCCGACGAGCTTGTCGATGGCGCCGGTGCAGCCCGACCCGGCGAAGACGACGACGGTCTCGTCGTCGCCACCCACCGCGTCACGGATGACGCGGCGGGCGTCCTCACGCAGCCGGGTGGTCTGCAGGCCGGTGCCGGAGCTCTCCGTGTGGGTGTTGGCGTAGCGGGGGAGGACCTCGTCGCGGATGAAGTCCTCGATGAAGTCGAGCCCCCGCCCGCTGGCGGTGTAGTCGGCGTAGGTGACCCGTCGGGGGCCGTAGGGGCCGGGCAGCACCTGGTCCTCCCCGATCACCCCGTCGCGGATCGCCCTGATCAGCGCGGCGCCGTGCTGCTCGGTGGGCTCAGGGGTGGAGGAGGCCATGGCCAGCAGAATAGCAAAAGTGATGCTTTGGACGCAATCCATAACATGGCGTTAGATGAGGGGGTGGGCCCGGGGGCGGACCGGCCGATCGGGTCGCGGGGATCGCCTAGGGTCGGATGCGTGACCGAGATCGCCTACCCCCTCGCCGAGCGCACCCTGGCCAACGGCCTGCGCGTCATCGTCTCCGAGGACCACACCGTGCCCACCGTCGCCGTCAACCTCTGGGTGGGGGTCGGCTCGCGCCACGAGAGCCCCGGGCGCACCGGCTTCGCCCACCTCTTCGAGCACCTGATGTTCCAGGGCAGCCGGCACGTCACGTCGGGGGAGCACTTCAGCGCCCTGATGGACGAGGGGGCCCGGCTCAACGCGACGACGTGGTTTGACCGGACCACCTACTTCGAGACCGTCCCGACCGGTGCGATGGAGCTCGCGCTCTGGCTCGAGGCGGATCGGCACGGTCACCTGCTCGACGCCCTGACCCAGGAGAACCTCGACAACCAGCGGGACGTCGTCAAGGAGGAGAAGCGCCAGCGCTACGACAACGTGCCCTACGGCACCGCGCTGATCGACCTCTACGCCACGACCTTCCCCGAGGGCCACCCCTACCACCACCCGACGATCGGCTCGATGGAAGACCTCGATGCGGCGACGCTCGAGGACGTGCATGCCTTCTACCGGGCGCACTACGGGCCCAACAACACGGTGCTCACGCTCGTCGGCGACGTGACACCGGAGGAGGGCTTCGCGGCCGCCGAGCGCTACTTCGGGCCCCTGGCCCCGATCGAGCTCGAGACCCGGCCCCGCCACCCCCAGCTGCCCCCGCTGCCTGCCCCCGTGCGCGTCGACCGCGTGGGCAACGTGCCCAACGACCGGATCTACCTCGCCTTCCGCCTCCCCGTCGACGCGACGCCCGACTACCTCGCGTGCTCGATCGCCGTCGACGTCCTCGGCGGCCTCGACACCTCCCGGCTGATGCGCCGGCTCGTGCGCACCGACGAGACAGCCGTCGCCGTGGGGGGCTGGACCATGGGCCTCGTCGACGGGGTCGGGCTCGCCTCGATCACCGTCGACATCGCCGACGGCGCTGACCCCGAGGCTGCGGAGCAGGCCGTCTGCGAGGAGATCACGCGCTTCATCGCCGATGGTCCGGATGCCGCCGAGCTCGAGTCCGTCGTCGCCGACACGGAGCGCTCCTGGCTCAGCGCCCTCGCCAGCATCGAGGAACGAGCCGACCACATCAGCCACCACGCGCTGCTCACCGGCGACCCCGACTACGTCAACACCTTCGTCGACCGGCTCCGGCAGGTGACCGCCGAGGACGTCCGCGCGGCCGCAGCGGCCTGGCTCGACCCGGGGTCGCGTGCCGTCGTGCGCTACCTCGCCGGCGCCGAGGCGGAGGCGGCCGCATGAGCAACGTGACCGAGCCGCTCGTCGCCCGTCCCGTCGTCGCGCCCCCGGAGCCGTGGGACTTCCCCGAGGCCACGACGCACGACCTGCCCAACGGCATCCGCCTCGTCACCTACGACGTGCCCGGCCAGTACGTCGTGTCCGTGCGGGTCGGGGTGCCCGTGTCGCTCACGGAGGAACCGGGCGACCGCGAGGGCGTCGCCACCCTGATGGCGCGCACGCTCGACGAGGGCACGGCCAACCACACCGCCGAGGAGTTCGCACGCCTGCTCGAGCGCAAGGGCGTCAGCGTCGGTGCCGGCATGTCGGAGGCCGGACTCTCGATCGACCTCGACGTCGTCAAGGGCAACCTCGCCGTGGCCCTCGACCTGCTGCGCCAGATGGTCACCGAGCCGATCTTCCCGGCCACCGAGGTGGCCCGCCACGTCCGCGCGCGCCTCTCGGAGATCGAGCAGGAGCGGTCGGTCGGATCCGCCCGGGCCGGGCTCGAGCTGGTGCGGACCTTCTACGACCCCGCCGACCGGTCTTCGCGGCCCGCGGCCGGGACCCGGGCGACCGTGGCCAGGGTCACCCGCGAGGACGTCGCGGCCTTCCACGCCCGCCACGTCGTCGCGGCCGGGGTGACCGTCGCCGTCGCGGGCGACTTCGACGGTGTCGACGTGCCGGCCCTCGTCGAGGAGTCACTCGGCGGCTGGACGCACGGTCCGTCCGAGCGTCCGCGCCACCTCCAGCGGAGGGCGGCGCTCGCCGTCGACCGCGCCCGGATCGTGCTCGTGGACCGGCCGGGGTCGGTGCAGACCGAGGTCGTCATCGGCGCCCCCGGCCCGGACCGCTCCGTCGAGGGCGGCTGGTCGCCCTACCCCGTCGCCGGCTTCGTCGTCGGCGGGTCGCCGAACGCCCGCGTCGACGCGGTGCTCCGCGAGGAGAAGGGCTACACCTACGGCATCCGCTCGGGCTTCCGCCCCCGCCGGGCCGGCGGCCTGTTCCTCACCTCGGGATCGGTCCGCGCCGACTCGACGGTCGAGTCGGTGCGCCTACTCGTCGAGATCCTCGGTGCAGCGCGGAACGGGTTCACCGACAAGGAGATCCGGTCAGGCGTCGACTTCATCGGCAAGACGGCACCGGGCCGCTACGCCACGGCCGACGCCATCGCGGACGAGGCGATCGCGATGGCGCTCGACGGCCGGACGACAGAGTTCACGACGAGCAACCTGCACGACCTCGCGACGGTGGACGCACCACGCGCGGACGCCGCCTGGGCGGCGTTCCTCGACGCTGCCGGCATCGGCGAGGGAGCGCAGGGCTGGACCATCGTCCTCGTCGGGGACGCGGCGACGCTCGTGGCCCCCCTCGAGAACCTCGGCCTCGGCGCGGTCACCGTCGTGCGAGACGCCTAGTCGCTGGTGGCGCCGTCGGGGCGACGTTCGAGGCGTTGCTCCATGACGAAGTCGTCCTCGAGGCGGCCGCCGACGTCGAACTGCTTCGTGCCGACCACCGCGAAGCCGCTCTTGGCGTAGAAGCGCTGGGCGCGGGCGTTCTGCTGGTTGACCCCGAGCCAGACGCCGGCCGCGCCTCGCCCGGCGGCCCAGGCCAGCCCGGCAGCCATCAGGGCACCGGCCGCGCCGGTGCCGTGGGCGGCGGGCAGGACGTAGATCTTGCTCAGCTCGACGGTGGGTCTCGCCGTGACGGCGGCCCGCACGTCCTCGTCGGTGGGCTCGCCGTGGACGAGCATCGCGTAGCCGAGGGGCTCGTCACCCTCGGCGAGCAGGACGGCGCGGGCGGGGTCCGCGAGGTAGGCGTGGAAGCGCTCGGGGGAGAGCACCTCGGACACGAAGCGCTCGATGCGCTCGGGGGTCATCGACGGCGGGCAGGCCAGGGCGAACGTCGCCTCCGCCACCCGCGCGAGCGCCGGCACGTCGTCTCCGGCTGCAGGCCGAACCGTCACCGGCGTGGTCACGACGGCTCCCGGCCGATGCGGCCCAGCACCTCGTCGTGGAGCAGGCCGTTGCTCGCCAGCGCGTCACCGCTCCAGCACCCGTCGCGACCGTCGAGACCGGTGAAGCGCCCGCCGGCCTCCTCGACGATCGGGACGAGGGCCGCCATGTCGTAGACCTCGAGCTCGGGCTCGGCGGCCAGCTCGACGGCGCCCTCGGCGACCATCATGTAGGACCAGAAGTCGCCGTAGGCCCGGGTCCGCCAGCAGTCGTCGGCCAGGGCGAGGAAGTCGTCGCGTCGGCCCCGCTCGCGCCAGCCGGACAGCGACGAGTAGGACAACGAGGCGTCGCCGAGCCGCCCGACGCCGGAGACGGTCAGCCGCCTGGCCGACGTCAGCGAGCGCCCGGTCCAGGCGCCCGAGCCGGCCGCCGCCCACCACCGACGCTGGAGCGCGGGGGCGGCCACGAGGCCCATGACGGGGCGTCCGGCGTCGACGAGACCGATGAGGGTCGCCCAGACGGGCACACCGCGGACGAAGTTCTTCGTGCCGTCGATGGGGTCGATGACCCACCGTCGCGGTCCGTGGCCGGTCGTGTCGAACTCCTCGCCCTCGACGGCGTCCCGGGGTCGGGTCCGCTTCAGCTGCGCGCGGATGAGCTCCTCCACCGAGCGGTCAGCGTCGGTGACGGGTGTGAGGTCCGGCTTGCTCTCGACGGCGAGGTCCGCGGCGAGGAAACGCGCCATCGTGATCCGCTCGGCCGCATCGGCCAGCACGTGGGCCAGACGGAGGTCGTCGTCGTAGTGGGGCCCGGACGGGGGTTCGGGGTCAGTGGTCACCGGGTCAACCTAGCGTCCGCGGTCCTCGCGGTTCTCTCTGTCGTCACGTTCCTCGGCCGTCCCGCGGCTGCCGAGCAGGCGTCGCAGGGACTCGAGCCGGGAGGGGCCGGCCGAGCCGGCGTGCCCGTCCGCGACCCAGGCGTCGAGGGCGCACTCCGGCTCGTCGTGGCTGCACCCTCGCGGACAGTTCTCGGCGCCCTCGGCGAGGTCGGGGAAGTTGTCGATGATGCGGTCGACGTCGATGTGGGCCAGCCCGAAGGAGCGCACCCCCGGCGTGTCGATGACCCAGCCGTCGCCCGCGTGCTTGCCATCGGCGTCGGGCAGGCGGAGGGCGACCGCGCTCGAGGAGGTGTGCCGGCCCCGGCCGGTCGTGTCGTTGACGATGCCGGTGGCCCGGCCGGCGCCGGGCACGAGACCGTTGACCAACGTGCTCTTGCCCACGCCGGAGTGGCCGACGAAGACGGAGATCTTGCCCGCCAGCTGGTCGCGCAGGGCCTCGAGGCCGGTGAAGTCGCCCTCGACGCGGGAGGTGACGACGTGCGCGACCTCGAGGGGGGCGTAGTTGGCGAGGAACTCCGCCGGGTCGACGAGGTCGGACTTGGTCAGCGCCAGCAGGGGCGTCATGCCGGCGTCGTAGGCCGCGACGAGACACCGGTCGACCATCCTGGGACGCGGCTCGGGGTCGGCGAGCGCGGTGACGATGACGAGCTGGTCGGCGTTGGCCACGATGATCCGCTCGTAGGGGTCGGTGTCGTCGGCGGTGCGACGCAGCACCGAGCGCCGTTCCTCGATCCGCACGATCCGGGCGAGGGCGTCGGGACCGCCGGCGACGTCCCCGACGATCGCGACCTCGTCACCGACGACGATGCGGGTGCGGCCGATCTCGCGGGCCTTCATCGCGGTGACGACCCGCTCGCGCTCCTTCTTGCCGAGGGCTCCGGCCGGCAGGAGGCAGGTGTAGCGGCCGCGGTCGACGCCGATGACCATCGCGACGAGCGCGTCGTCGTGCGCGGGCCGGTCCTTGGTGCGCGGCCGCGAGTTCTTGCGGCTCGCGCGGACCCGGACGTCGCTCTCGTCGAGGTCCCGCCAGCTCACCGTCCGGCCCCGCCCGCCGCGGCGCGCTGGGCCGGACGGGAGTCGGCGAGCATGCCGTCCCAGAGTCCGACGAAGTCGGGCATGGTCTTGCGGGTCGTGCCGATGTCCTCGACCGTCGTGCCCTTCACCCGGAGGCCGAGGATCGCCCCCGCCGTCGCCATCCGGTGGTCGTGGTAGGAGTGGAACCGGTTGCCGCTCAGCACGGCCGGCATGATCCGCAGGCCGTCGTCGAGCTCGGTCACGGGGCTGCCGAAGCGGCCCAGCTCGGTCGTCAGGGCGGCCAGGCGGTCGGTCTCGTGGCCACGGATGTGCGCGACGCCCCGGATCCACGACGGCGTCGAGGCGAGGGCGGCCAGGGCGGCGACGGTGGGGGTCAGCTCGGCCGCGTCGTGCAGGTCGATGTCGATCCCGACGAGCTCGCCGGTGCCCGAGACCGTGAGGCCGTCGCGGTCGAGCCGCACGTCGGCGCCCATCGTGTCCAGGATCTCGCGCATCAGGTCCCCGGCCTGGGTCGTGTGCTGCGGCCACCCGGGGACGTGGACGGTGCCGCCGGTGACGAGTGCCGCCGCGATGAACGGGCCGGCGTTGGACAGGTCGGGCTCGACGGAGACGTCGAGCGCGTTGACCTCCGACGGCTCCACGCGCCACGTGTTCGGCTCGGAGTCGTCGACGACCGCGCCCGCGTCGCGAAGGGTCTCCACCGTCATGAGGATGTGCGGCTCGCTCGGCACCGGCTTGCCGTCGTGGTGAACGGTCACGCCGTGCTCGTAGCGGGGACCGGCCAGCAGCAGCGCCGAGACGAACTGCGACGACGCCGAGGCGTCCATCGTCACCGACCCGCCGCGCATCCGCCCCCGGCCGTGGACCGTGAGCGGGAGGCACCCCGAGCCGTCGTCGGAGATCTCGGCGCCGAGGCTGCGCAGGGCGTCGACGACGGGAGCCATCGGGCGGATCCGTGCCTGCGCGTCCCCGTCGAAGCGCACGTCACCGTCCGCGAGAGCGGCCACGGCGGGCAGGAACCGCATGACCGTGCCGGCGAGGCCGCAGTCGATCCCGGTCCCACCGCGCAGCTGCTCCGGGGGCGTGACCAGCCAGTCGACCCGCGCGCCCTCGGCCGAGCCGTCCGCGGCCACGTCCTCGATGACGACCCCGAGGGAGCGCAGCGCCTCCGCCATGAGGAGCGTGTCGCGTGACCGCAACGGCGCACGCAGCCGCGACCGGTCACCGGCGAGGGCGGCCAGCACGAGATAGCGGTTGGTCAGGCTCTTGCTGCCGGGCAGCACGACGGTCGCGTCGACGGGGCCGTCGGCGAGCGGCGCGTCCCAGTCGTTGTGGTCGGCAGGGCTCACCGTCAGCTCACGACGTCCTTGGCCTGGTGGGCGAGCAGACGGGCCTCGCGCGACGCGGTGCCCTTGGCGTGCCTGGCCTCGCGCTTGGTCGTCTTCGTGACGTTCTGTGCGCGCCAGGCCAGGCCCGGCTTGCCGGCGGTGTCGACGCTGGCGAGGAGCAGCCCGCCGAGCAGTCCGACGTTCTTGAAGAACAGGCTGCGGCTCTGGGACTTCTTGGCCGGGTCGCTCTCGTCCCAGAAGGCGTGCTCGATGGCGGTCGTCGGGATGATCGAGGCCGCGAGCACCGTCGAGGCCAGACGCGGGAACCGGCCCGTCGCGAGCAGCACGCCACCGGCCACGAGGGCGCCGCCGTTGACCCGGACGAACAGGTCGGGGTCGTCCGGCATCGACTCGGGCGTCGGGACCTTCTCGAGCAGGGTCGCGGCCCGCGCGGTGCGGGCGGCGGGGTTGCGCAGCGCCTCGACGCCGGCGGCGACGAAGACCGAGGCGAGCAGCGGGCGGGCAAGACGACGGACGATCATGGAACAGCCTCCTGGGGGGACGCGGGGCCCACGGGCGCGCGGCCCGTGGGGGTCGGGTGGACACCTACGGTAGCGACATACCCCGCCCCCGAGGGTCCCCGCCCGCCCCGTGGGGCGCGGCTCCCGGCATACGCTGGCTCCCATGTGTGGGAGGTATGCCGCGAGCGCCCGGCCCGATGAGCTTGTCGAGGCCTTCGACGTCGACGAGGACCACACCGCCGAGCCGGTGCGCAGCATCCTCAAGAACCCCCAGACCCCGCCGGCGGGGGAGCCGGACTGGAACATGGCGCCGAGCAAGGCGGCCCCGGTCGTGCTCACCCGGACGCCCCGCGGCGCCGACGAGGGGGCTGAGGCGGCCCGCCAGCTGCGGCTGCTCACGTGGGGGCTCGTGCCGTCGTGGGCCAAGGACGTCAAGGTCGGCCTGCGGATGACGAACGCCCGTGCGGAGACGGTGCTCGACAAGGGGGCCTTCGCCAGGGCCGCCCTCTCCCGGCGCTGCCTCGTGCCGGCCGAGGGGTGGTACGAGTGGCAGGTCTCCCCGACCGCGGTGGACGCCAAGGGCAAGCCCCGCAAGCAGCCGTTCTTCATCCACCGCGCCGACGGGGCCCCGGTCGGCTTCGCGGGCCTCTACGAGTTCTGGCGGGACCGCGAGCGGCCCGACGACGACCCGGACGCGTGGCTCACCACCTTCACGATCATCACCACCGCGGCCGACCCCGGGATGGACCGGATCCACGACCGCCAGCCGCTCGTGCTCGAGCCCACCCAGTGGGAGCGGTGGCTCGACCCGGGCGAGAAGGACCCGGACTTCGTGCGCTCGGCGCTCGAGTTCGCCGACCCGGGCCGCTTCGTGGCGCGCCCGGTCGGCCGCGCCGTCGGGGCGACGGTCAACAACGGGCCCGCCCTGCTCGAGCCGGTCTCCGAGACCGAGCTCGAGGGCGTCGTCGACCCGATGACCGGGGAGGTGCTCGGCGGGTGAGGCGCGCCCTCCGCGAGATCCCCACCCCCAAGGGCCCCGGGCGGGCGCACGTCGTGCGGCCCGTCCGGCCCAGGGGCACCGTCGTGCTGTCGCACGGGGCCGGGGGAGGGCTGGTAGCGCTCGACCTCGACCTCGCCAGGGAGGCGGCCGTTGCCGCCGGCTGGGCGTTCGTGCTCGTCGAGCAGCCGTGGCTCGTGGCGGGTCGCCGCATCGCCGGACCGCCGCCGACGCTCGACGCAGCCTGGCTCCCCATGGTGCGCGCACTGCTCTCGGGGCGGGCCCGCCTGCCGCGACCTCTCGTCGTCGGGGGCCGGAGCGCCGGGGCCCGGGTCGCCTGCCGGACCGCCGCCGAGCTCGAGGCCGACGCAGCGCTGCTGCTCAGCTTCCCCCTCCACCCGCCCGGTCGACCCGACCGGCTGCGCGACCACGAGCTCGTCCTCGCCCCGGCGCCGTCGTGGGTGGTGCAGGGCCTTGCCGACCCCTTCGGCACGCCGGGGGAGGTGCGTGCGCTCGCCGCCGCGGGTACCTCGGTGCTCGAGGTGCCGGGTGGGCACAGCTTCACCGCCCGGTCCCGCGAGGCCCTCGCAGCGGTCCTGGCCGACGTGATGGGAATGCTGCCCGGCTAGGCGTCGTTGCACCGGCATGGTCACCTGCTCCTCAACGGACCTCCGTCCGGTCGCCGCGCCACTGCGCTCCGTCCCGGCCACGCCCAGCGCGTTAGGCTGGGAGGCGATGACCAAGGACAAGAACACCGACCCCATGTCGGCCGTCGCGCTCGTCGATCCCGTCGACGCCACCGACCCGGCCGAGGACGCTGCTGACGCAGTGGCGCTCGCCGACGCGAACGCTGACGTCGCGACCGAGACCGAGCCGCAGCGGCGGGCCCGCTTCGAGCGTGAGGCGATGCCGCTGCTCGACCAGCTCTACAGCGCTGCGCTGCGCACGACGCGCAACCCCAGTGATGCCGAGGACCTCGTCCAGGAAACGTTCGCGAAGGCGTATGCCGCCTTCCACCAGTACCGTCCCGGGACCAACCTCAAGGCGTGGATGTACCGCATCCTCACCAACACCTACATCAACACCTACCGCAAGAAGCAGCGCCAGCCGCTCGAGTCCGACTCCCCGGAGATCGCCGACTACCAGCTGGCGCGTGCGGAGTCGCACACCTCGTCCGGGCTGCGCTCGGCCGAGGCGGAGGCGCTGGACCACCTCCCGGACAGCGACGTGAAGCGGGCCCTGCAGGCGATCCCCGAGGAGTTCCGCCTCGCGGTCTACTTCGCCGACGTCGAGGGCTACGCCTACAAGGAGATCGCCGAGATCATGCAGACCCCGATCGGCACCGTGATGAGCCGGCTGCACCGCGGCCGTCGCCAGCTGCGCGAGCTGCTCTCTGAGTATGCCGCCGAGCGCGGGTTCGCCACCGAGGCCACGAAGGCTGCTGCCGCGGAAGGGGTTCGGTCATGAGCGCGGAGAGCGAGCGCACCGACTGCTCCGAGGCGCTGCTGCGCGTCTACGAGTACCTCGACGGCGAGCTCGGACCCGACGACTGCGCCAAGATCCAGGCGCACCTCGACGAGTGCGGGCCCTGCCTCAAGGAGTACGACCTCGACACGACCCTCAAGTCGCTGATCAAGCGGTCGTGCGGGTGCGAGTCCGCTCCGGACACCCTGCGGCTGACGATCATGTCTCGGATCTCGATGTCCGTGATGCGGGTCGACGGGCCCTGACCGCCGCACCGCCTCAGGGGCATTGAGCCCACTGACAACGAAAAGGCCCGATCCCCAAGGGGGGTCGGGCCTTCTCTCACGGGTGCGGCTCAGGCGTTGGGCTTGCGGCCGTGGTTGGCAGCGTTGCCCTTGCGGGAGCGGCGCTTGCGGGCGCGCTTGCTCATCGTCGGCTCTTTTCGTCGGTGCGGGACATCTCAGACATCGTGCATTGCACGAAACCAGATTCTCCCACACCCCTCGTGGTAGGGCACAATTGGCGAGTCACAGGGACGCCCCTACGGCTTCGTCCCCCGGCGTGACGAGGCTGGAAACGTAAAGAACTGGCATGCATGCCATCAAGACTTGGTCCGGATTCGACGGATTGGCTCTGCGGGGCTTCCCATCTGGTGCGGCTTTTGTCATGGTATGACCAGTCTCCGGTTCCGAGCCGATGTACGTCTGCCGGAGGAGCTGCTGTGACACCCCGCCAAGTACGACCTTCTCAAGGAGCTCCCCATGTTCGCTTTCCTCACCGCCGCCGCCGCCCCCACCTTCAACGTCGTGTCGGTCCTGTTCAACATCTGGAGCTGGGGCGGCTGAGTCCACCCACCCACGCCGCCCACCCCGGAGCTAGACTGCGCGACAGCCCTTAGCTGTCGCACCCCAGAGGATCGAGTCCGGTAGTGAGCGATCGGCGCCCGCCGTCGACGACGCAAGAGCCCGTCTACCCCAGACGGCTGCTCGTCTACATCGCAGTCGTCTCGGCGGGCTCCTTGCTGCTCGGGGCCCTGTCGGTGCTCGGGGCGATGTCCGGGAACTACGGTCGCTCCCCGGAGCTCGCGCCGCTCGTGCTCCTCTGCGGGATGGGGGTGGTGAGCTTCAACCTCCGTGAGCCCGATGTCGGCTCACGGGTGGGGTTCTCCTTCCTCAGCATCATCATGCTCAGCTCGGCCGCCATCGTCGGCCCACTCGGCGCGTGGATCATCGGCGTGGTGTCGGTGGCCATCGACCGCAAGGCCGCCAACTGGTTCCAGGTCGTCTTCAACATGGCGATGGCCAGCATGATCGGTGCGGCCGGCGGCTGGGTCTACGTCTTCGCCAACGGCGCCACTGACTTCCGCGGCCTCACCGGCGCAGAGGAGCTGGCTCTCCAGGTCGGGCTGCCGCTGATGCTCGCCGACGTCGTCGGCTGCCTCATCAACGCGCTGCTCATCTCGGGCATCCTGCACTTCTACCAGCGGGTGCCCTTCGTCGTTGCCGTCCGCGGGCTGCTCGTCAGCTCGGGCGTGGCCTACATCGGCTACGGCATCATCGGATTCCTCTTCGTCATCCTCTGGTTCCCGGCGCACCTCGGTGCCTTCAGCGCGATACTCATCATGGCTCCGCTGCTCGCCGCCCGCTGGGCCTTCATCCAGTACGGCGAAGAGATGCGCTCCCACGAGCGGACCGTCGACACGCTCGTCACCGCGCTGGGGACGAAGGAGCCGCCGGCCATCGCGCGCAGCCAGCGGGCCGCCACGCTCGCCGCGTGGGTGGCCGAGGAGCTCGGCCTGCGGCCGCACCAGATCGGGGTCGTCCGCCATGCCGCCACGCTGCACGAGATCGGGCACCTCGGCGTGCCCACCCGGATCCTGCGCCGCGTCGGGCGCCAGCTCGACTCCCGGGACCAGTTCCTCCTCGACCGGCACGCCGACCTCGGCTCGCAGATGATCGAGGGCATCGACTTCCTCGAGGACGCCCGGTCGGGCATCCGCCACCAGGACGAGCACTTCGACGGCAGCGGGCCGGCCGGCCTCGCCGGCGACGAGATCCCGATCGCCGCCCGCATCGTCGCCGTCGTGGCGGGTTTCGACGAGCTGACCCGGGGCGACGAGGACGCGTCGCCCCGCATGATCGAGGAGGCGCTGCGCGTGCTCGAGGCCGACGGCCGGCGCTGGGACCCGCTCGTCGTGGCCGCCACCCGTGAGGCGCTCGCCGCCCACCGGCTCCAGACCGGGACCGTCGTGGGAGGAGCGGCATGACCGACCCGGCGCGGCGCGACCCCTATGCCCTCGGGGCGGTTCTGCTCGGCCTCGTCGGCCTGACCCTGCTCGCCCTGGGCACCTCCGACTCCCCGGGTTTCACCGACCGGATGAGCCTGGGCATCATCCTCGCCTTCGCCCTCGCCATCGTGCTCGGCGAGTTCTTCCAGCTCTCCGCACCGGGTTACCGCGGCTCGGCGCCGATCGCGAGCGCCGCCGCGCTCGGGCTCGCCTACGCGGTCGAGGTCCCAGCCAACCACCGGGTGGCGTATGCCTCGAGCTTCGTGCTGCTCGTCATCGGTGGCTCGATGACGCTGGCCGCCCTGGCCCGCTACGCGGTGGGACAGGACATCCGTTTGCACGAGATGGTCGGTCGCTTCGTCGCGGTCACGGTGGCGACCGTCGTCTACCGGTCGATCCACCTCGGCCAGCAGCCCGGGACGGCAGCCCCGCCGGACGGGCTCAAACCGTGGCAGCAGGCGGTGCTCCTGCTCACGATCTCGCTGCTCGCGATCGCCGTGGAGATCGTCGTGACCTCGTTGGCCCGCGCCTTCCCGCACCGGGCGGGCCTGTGGCGAGCGGTCCTCGACCAGGCCCAGACCTCCTTCGCGGTGTCGATCGCCATCGCGGTGACCGGGGTGCTCATCGCGATCGCCGTCGTCCCGCTCGGCGTCATCGCGCTGCCGCTCTTCCTCGTCCCGCTCGTGCTGACGCAGTTCGCTTTCCGCCGCTACGTGAGCATCCGCGCCACCTACCTCCAGAGCATCCGCACGCTCTCCCGGCTCACCGACGCCTCCGGCTACACCCCGGCGGGTCACTCGGAGCGGGTCGCCGCGCTGGCCCGGTCGGTGGGCCGGTCGCTCGGTCTCACCGAGCGGGCCATGCTCGACCTCGAGTACGCCGCCCTGCTGCACGACATCGGGCAGGTGGCCCTCGTCGACCCGATCCCGGGGGGTGCGACCGTGCTCGCGGCCCCCGCCGACCAGCGTCGGATCGAGGCCGACACCGTCGCCATCGTGCGGGAGACGGGGGTGCTCGAGAGCGTCGCCGTCATCCTCGAGCACCAGACCACTCCCTACCGGCGGGTCCGCGAGCTGGGGGAGGAGATCCCCCTCGCCAGCCGCATCATCAAGGTGTGCAACGCCTACGACGACCTCACCGGGGGGCACCGCGGAGAGCGGGCCAGGGACGCCGCGGTCGAGCGGATCTACCTCGGCCTCGGCTACGAGTACGACCCCGGCGTCGTCGATGCCCTGCTACGGGTGCTGCGCATCACCGACCCGGTCGACTGAGTCGTCCTCCTGCCGATCCTGCTGGGCCTGCTGCCCGTCCGGGTCGCGCGGGTTGCGGCGCTCGTGGGCGCCCGCCCGGCGCAGGCCGAGCGGCCACCAGATGCGGTCACCGAGGTCGTAGGACACGGCCGGGACGAGCAGGCTGCGCACGACGAGGGTGTCGAGCAGCACTCCGAAGGCGACGATGAAGGCGATCTGGACGAGGAAGAGGATCGGCAGCACGGCCAGCGCCGAGAAGGTCGAGGCGAGCACGATCCCCGCACTCGTGATGACGCCACCGGTGACGGTGAGAGCCACGAGGATGCCCGGCCTCGTGCCGCGGATGCGCGACTCCTCCCGGACCCGTGTCATGAGGAAGATCGAGTAGTCGATCCCGAGCGCCACGAGGAAGACGAAGCCGTAGAGCGGCGTCGACGGGTCCGAGCCCGGGAAGTGGAAGATGTGGTTGAAGGCGATGGCAGCCACGCCCATCGTCGCGGCGAAGGACAGCACGTTGGCGGCGACGAGGATGAGGGGCGCCGCGAGCGACCGCAGCAGCAGCGTGAGCACGATGAAGATCACCGCGAGGATGGCCGGGATGATCACCTTGAGGTCACGCTCGCTCGCGAGCCGCACGTCGAGGTTGGTGGCGGTGCTGCCACCGACGAGCACCTCGGGGCCGATCGCGTCGAGGTCGGCCCGAAGGGCCTCGACGGTCGTCTCCGCCGCCACGCTGTCGGCCGAGTCGACGGTCGTGGCCTGGAGCACCACCTGACCGTCGACGACGGTGGGAGGCTGGCCGGGGGTGAGACCGATCTGCGGGTCACGCACACCGGGCTCGTCCTGGAGCACGGTGAGGACCTGCTGGGCCTTGTCCTGCGGCGCGAGCACCTGGACCGGAGAGCCGGACCCGGCCGGGAAGTGCTCGGCGAGCACCTTCTGGCCGGTGACGGAGTCGACGGTGGTGAGGAAGAGGTCGGACTGACCGACACCCCTGGCCTGCAGGGTCGGCACGAAGGCCGCGCAGGCGACGAGCGCGGCGAAGGTGAGCACCCAGGTGCGACGCGGGTGTGCCCCGACGAGACCCGCGACCCGTGCCCAGATCCCCTTCGTCGTGGCGAGGTCACCGCGGTGGACGTGGTCGACACGCGGGATCTGGGGCCAGAAGATCCGGCGCCCGATGAGCAGCAGGAGCGCGGGTAGGAAGGTCAGCGAGGCGACGAACGCGCCGGCGATGCCCAGGGCACCCACCGGGCCGAGGCTCTTGGTGCTCCCGAGCTCGGACAGTCGCAGACAGAGCAGCCCCAGCACGACGGTGGCGGCGCTCGCCGCGATCGGCTCGAAGGAGGCCCGCCAGGCGACCTTCATCGCCTCCCACGTCGAGTCGTGGTCGTGCAGCTCCTCCTTGTAGCGAGCCACGAGCAGCAGCGCGTAGTCCGTGGCCGCACCGACGACGAGGATCGACAGGATGCCCTGGCTCTGGCCGCTGAGGCTGATCGCGCCGTTCTTGGCGAGCGGGTAGACGACGAGGGCCGCCACGGAGAGGCCGAAGACGGCGCTGATGAGGACCGCGAGGGGCAGGATCGGGCTGCGGTAGACGACGAGCAGGATGACGAAGACGACGCCGAGGGCGACGAGCAGCAGGATCCCGTCGATGCCACTGAAGGCGATGATGAAGTCGGCGAAGAAGCCCCCCGCCCCGGTGACGTGCACGGTGAGACCCAGGGAGCCGAGGCGTTCCGCCCCGCTCGCGCGCAGGGCCTCGGCCACGGCATACAGCGCCGTGTCGCCGTCGACCGTCACCTCGGCGCGGTCCGCCACGAAGGACACGGGGATGAGCGCGGCGGCGCCGTCCTCGCTGGGGATCGCGGCCCGCGGCGGGGCCTCGAGGAAGTCGCCCACCGTCTGTGCGGGGTCGGCCAGCGCGATCCCGGGGATCTCGGAGACGAACGACGTGATGGCGGCCTGGTCGGCAGGGGTGAGGCCGCCGGGGCGCTCGACGACGACGAGGTAGGGCAGCGTCGCGGTGTCGGTCATCTGCGTGACGACCCGGCTCACCCCGGTCGACTCCGCCGACGGTGGCAGGAAGTTCGCGTTGTCGTTGGTCGCCACGTCGGACAGCTGGCCCACGAGCGGACCACCCACCCCTCCGACGGCGAGCCAGACCAGCACGGCGAGGGCGGCGAACCAGCGGACCGCCTTGCGGCCGCGCGGCTTCGTCGAGGGGGCGCCGGTGGGGGAGGCGGAGGGGTCGGCGGGCGTCGGCTCGTCGCTCATGCGACCCATCATCGACCATCGGCGGCGGTCGCGTCATCGACTGGGTCGCTAGGGTGCTGGAATGCTCGCCGCCTATGCCTCCGCCCAGTCCGCCACCGACCCGCTGTCGGGCCTCGTCGTCGGGCAGCGCCCCGACCCCGAGCCGCGCGCGGGCTGGTCGCTCGTCACCCTGCGCGCCGCGGCGCTCAACCACCACGACATCTGGTCGCTGCGTGGCGTGGGGCTGCCGGCCGACCGGCTGCCGATGATCCTCGGCTGCGACGGGGCGGGGGTGGACGACGACGGCAACGAGGTGGTCGTGCACGCGGTCGTCGCCTCCGACGGCTGGCACGGTGACGAGACGCTCGACCCGCGCCGGTCCCTGCTCTCCGAGGTCCACGACGGCACGCTCGCCGAGAAGGTCCTCGTGCCGTCGCACAACCTCGTGCCGAAGCCGGCGGCGCTCGCGTGGGAGTCGGCGGCGTGCCTCTCCACGGCGTGGCTCACGGCCTACCGGATGCTCTTCGTCAACTCGGGCGTGCGGCCCGGCGGAACCGTGCTCGTCCAGGGAGCCGGCGGTGGTGTCGCGACCGCGCTCGTCCAGCTCGGCTCGGCCGCCGGCTACCGCATGTGGGTGACCTCGCGGGACGAGGCCCGTGGCGAGCGGGCAGCCGGAATCGGCGCCGACCGCGTCTTCGCCTCGGGTGAGCGCCTGCCCGAGCGGGTCGATGCCGTGATGGAGACGGTCGGGGCGGCCACCTGGTCCCACTCGGTCAACGCGCTGCGTCCCGGTGGCACGATCGTCATCTCCGGTGCCACCTCGGGGGACGCCCCGGAGCGGGCCGAGCTGACGAAGATCTTCTTCAAACAGCTGCGGGTCGTCGGGTCGACGATGGGCTCCCGGGAGGAGCTCGGCGCCCTCGTGCGCTTCGTGACCCAGCAGCAGATCACGCCGGTCATCGACACGGCGATGCCGTTGGCGGACGCGCGGGACGGCTTCGCCCGGATGGTCGGCGGGGACCTCTTCGGCAAGGTCGTCTTCACCGTCTGACGACGGGGTCCCGGGGCCGGTCCCCGGCCACCGCGACCTGCACCGGCAGCGCGACGCCGTCCTCGACGACGACCCCTCGCCCGGGGTGGTGCCGGGGTGGGACGTCGAGCCGGACGGCGAACAGGTCACCGTCCGCCGCCGCGGTGGGGCACAGGACGAGGCCGGAGCCTCCGCGGGCGGTCTCGGCGACGAGCCCCCGGTAGACGGCGGCGCACCGGGCCAGGTCGGCCGCCACGGCGAGGCTGCCGTCGGTGTCGACCAGTCGGTGGGCGACCTCGACGAGGACAGCCTCGAGGGCAGAGCCCTCGACCGTCTCGGCATCGTCGACGACGACGGAGAGGTCGGGTCGCGCGCGGCGCAGCCCCACGAACGCCTCGACGTCGGTGGGGCCGAGGACGGTCAGCCCGTGCTGCGGGGCGAGGTCGCGCAGTGGCGACCGGGGTGGGGCGATGACGGCGACGTCGCGGCCGGCCCCGAGCAGCTCCAGGGCGATGGTCGCCAGCGCGGTCGACCGCCCCGTGCGTCGGCGGCCCGCGACGAGGACGGCCCGGACCCCGCGAGCGGTGTCGAAGCCGACGGTGGCGCCGTCGTCCCCGCCCACCCCGACCGCGAGCAGCCCGGGCCGGCGGCGCAGCGCCTCGGCGCCGACCCGCGTCGGGAGGGCTCGCACCTGCCACGGGACCGGCCCACGGCCCCGGTGGCGCTCGGTCGCCCGCCGTGCTGCCTCGCGCACCGCGGCCCGCTGGTCGGCCGGGGCCGGGGTGGCGCCGGTGTGCGCGACCTGGAGCTCGGTGCCGGCGGGCAGCTCCCGACCCCGCCCCGGGGTGGACCGGGAGAAGGATCCGGTCGCGGGCAGCCCGGCCAGTGACCGGGCGACCGGGTCGGCCACGGGGAGCAGGATGCGCCGTGGCAGGACGGCGGCGAGCCGCCCCGATAGCAGGGCTCGGCCCCCGGCGACGACGAACCGCACCCCGCGGGAGGGTCCGTCGCGCATCAGTCCGAGGAGGAGGTCGGCCGAGGCTCCGAGACCGGTCCCGTCGAGGGACTCCTCGACCTGCTCCCAGCCGTCGACGAGCACGACGGTGACGGGACCCCGCCGGTCGCTGCCACCGGCCCCACCCGTCCGGGCCGCCACCTCTCGCGCCAGACGCTGCACCGTCGCTCGGACGAGGTCGGGGTCCGCGGTGCTGACGACCGTCCCGGTGTGGGGGAGGCCGGCGAGGTCGGACAGGCTGCCGGGCTCGCCCTCGAGGACCTGGAGGTGCACGTCCGAGGGGGCCAGCCGCGCGAGACCGGCTGCGACGGTGCGCAACGTCGTCGTCCGGCCGCTGCGCGGGTCCCCGGTGACCCCGAGGTTCCCGTCCTGCGTGGGCGACCAGAGGGCGAGGTCCTGACGCTGCTCGCCGGGCAGGTCCAGCAGGCCGAGGAGCACCGCGTCTGCAGGGCCCGGTCGGTCCACGCACGTGTCGCGGTCGGTGAGGCGGTCGGTGAGGACGTCGAGGCCGGCGAGCGGGAGGGCGTCCGGCAGGGCTGGCAGCCAGGGAGCGGGTGCGGCCGCGAGCCCGAGCGACTCTGCGGCGGCCCGCGCCGACACGACGAAGGTCTCGAGCTCGCTCGTGGACGTCCCCGGCGCAGGTGGTGCGCCCGAGGAGGCGCCGGGGATGTCTCCCGCGTCGGAGAACTCGCGCACCGTCACGGGTGCGGGCGGGCGCCCTTCGGGCGCGACGGGGAGACCGGCATACGCCGTCTGGACCTCGATGAGGCGCTGTCCGGCGGTGCGCACCCAGCACCGGCCCGGCGCCCGGTCACTGATCGTGGCGGCGTCGGGTGCGTCGATGACGTCGTCGCTGTCGGCTCGGTCGCGCACCCGCAGGGCGATCCGCAACGCGATGTTGGCGCGCATGTCGGCGGACACGATGCCGGCCGGGCGCTGGGTGGCGAGCACGAGGTGGATGCCGAGCGACCGGCCGACCGCCGCGATGCGCACGAGCCCGCGGACGAAGTCGGGCAGCTCGTCCGCGAGCTGGCGGAACTCGTCGACGACGATGACGATCCGCGGCAAGACCGGGGAGCCGCTGGGCCGCCGCTGCTCGTAGGCGTCCACGTCCGTGGCGCCGACCCCGGCGAGCAGGCCCTCCCGGCGGCGGATCTCGGCCTGGAGGGAGGTCAGGGCGCGGACGGTGAGGTGCTCGTCGAGGTCCGTGACGAGGCCGACGGTGTGGGGGAGCTGGGCGCACCGGTGGAAGGCGGCACCGCCCTTGTAGTCGACGAGGATGAAGCAGAGCCGGGTCGGGGGTGTCGACAACGCCAGGCCCGCGACGAGGGTCTGGAGCAGCTCGGACTTGCCGGCCCCCGTCGTCCCGCCCACGAGGACGTGGGGTCCGTCCCGGGTCAGGTCGACCTGCAGTGGTCCGCCACCGGACCGTCCGAGGACGGCGGTCGGTCCGGGTGGTGCCGTCCGCCAGGCGTGCACGACCCCGGCCACCGACAGCGGGTCGAGACCGACGGCCCGGTGGGCCGCGGCGAGACCCAGGGACGCCGGGAGGGTGCCCACCCCCTGGGCGCGGTCCGGGTCCCGCAGCGGCGCGAGGGACCGAGCCACCGACTCGAGCCAGCCGCGGGTGGGCAGGTCCGGGGTGGCCGGTCCGTCACCGGTGGCGATGACGCGTGAGCACCGTCGGGGCAGCTCGGCGGCGGAGGCCGCCGTCACCACGAGGGCGACGCGCGCCGACGGCCCGGCCCGCAGCAGCGCGTCGACGTCGGGATGGCCGGACGGTGACGTGGCCAGGTCGAGGACGACGAGCACGGTCGGGCCTGTCGTCGGGCGGGCCGTCGGACCAGGCTGGGTGGGGTCACCGGGTCCCGGAGGCGCAGCGAGGTCGGCGAGCAGGGTGCTGACGCGGTCGGGCTCGTCGAGCGAGGCGAGGGCGGGGTGGCCGAGGTCCTCGCCGCACAGGTGTGGCAGGTAGGTCGCCCATCCCCAGTCGTCGAGGGTGTCCCCGTGCGTCACGACGACGACGGACAGGTCGGCGGGCGCGTGCCAGGAGCAGGCGCGCACCGTGACCGCGCCCACGAGCGCGAGGACGTCGGTGCGGTCGCCCACGACCCCGAGGACCGGCTCGGCCGCCGCGTCCCACACGAGGGGAACGTCGCGACAGACGGGTGGCGGGTGGTCGCCCCGGTCCGTCACCAGCACCCGGGCCGGCTGGTCCCCACTGCCCCAGGCGATCCGGAGGTGGTCCGGGTCGCCCGGGCGCCGGGCCCAGATGTCCGGGTGCCGAGCCCGGACCCGGACCTCGAGCAGGGCGAGGTCGGCATGGTCCCGGCGGCGCGCGAGCTGCTCCCGCCGCAGGGCTGCCTCGAGCGACCGCTCGGCGGCGACGGTCGCGCTGCGCTGCCGGGACCGGTGCCGCCGGCCGGTCCGGGTCCCGTGCCGACGGTCACCCCACCACTGCCCGAGCACGAGCAGGGGTGACAGGAGCCCGAGGAGCAGCAGGGTCGGCGAGCGCAGGACGACCGCGAGCACGACGGACAGGACCAGGGGTGCCACGACGGCGAGCAGCGGTGGCGGGTGCGGCGTCTCGCCGGTGCGGGCGCCGTCGTGCGGCGGGCCCGGGAAGGTGACCGTCTCGGCCGGGTCGCGGCGGGGACGGCGGTCCCGGGGGCGGACCGTGACGAAGCCGTCGCCGGCGGGTCGAGGCAGCGTCGGCGTGCGGGCCGGCTCGAGCAGCTGCTGGGGGGAGGCGTCGGTGCGGCGCAGCTCGAGGGTCGTCCGGCCCACGAGCAGCCGCGACCCCACCGGCAGGACGCACCCCCGGCCGGGACGGGGACCCCGTCGACGAGCGACCGGTTGCTCGGCTCGAGGTCGAGGACCCGGACGGCGTCGTCGCCGACGACGACCTCGAGGTGGGTCCGCGACACGCCCGGGTCGACGAGCCGGATCGGACAGCCCACTCCACGGCCGACGAGGTGTCGGCCGGCCCGGAGCGGGAACCGGCTCCCGGCGCCGCGACCGTGGACGACGTGCAGCTCGAGCAGCGGGCAGCCGGGCGCCACCCGGGCCGGGGCCGGTCCCCGGCGCACCGACAGGACGGCGCCCTGGACCAGTGCGCCCGTCCCGAGACGGTCGTCGTCGCCGACCGGTGCGCCGGCCACGTCGAACCCGATGGAGGTGTCCCCACGGCTGCTCGGGACGTGCTCGGCCAGCGCCGAGAGGAGGTCGGCGAACCGGGCGCCGACAGGAGCCTGGACGACCAACTCCAGCGGGGGCAGCATGGAGACGGCATCGATGACCGTGACCCTGAACCGCACCCGCGCACCTCCCGGACCCCAGCCAAGGCCACCGTCGTCGGACTCGGCGCGACGCTCCACAGCTGTGGACGGCCCGGGCCGTTCCCGGCGGCCCGGGGTAGGTTGCCCCAGCGTGGTCCCGGGCCCACGAGCCTCAAGTAGGCTGGGCGCCGCTCGAACGGGACGGTCGGGCACCTGCCCCCGTGGACCCCCGACGACAAGGAAGCCCAGAGTGGACGTGACTCCTGACGCCATGCCGGCGGTCAGTGTCGTGATGCCGCTGCGCAACGAGGAGCGGCACCTGGCCGACGCGGTCGCGGCCGTCGTCGACCAGGGCTACCCGGGTGACCTCCAGATCGTGCTCGCCGTCGGTCCCGGCCAGGACGACACGCTGGGTGTGGCCCGCCGTCTCGCCGCCGCCGACGACCGGATCGTCGTGGTCGAGAACCCCTCGGGCCGCACCCCGGACGCCCTGAACCTCGCTCTCGCCGCCGCCTCGAACGAGGTGATCGTGCGGGTCGACGGCCACGGCTTCCTCAGCCACGGCTACATCGAGCACGCCGTGCGCCTGCTCGAGCAGACCGGCGCGGCGAACGTCGGCGGGGTCATGCTCGCGGTCGGTGTCACCGACTTCGAGAAGGCCGTCGCGGTCGCGATGCGCTCGCCGCTCGGCGTGGGCGGCGCGCGCTTCCACACCGGGGGGCGGCCCGGTCCCGCGGACACGGTCTACCTCGGGGTCTTCCGCCGCGAGGTCCTCGACTCGGTCGGTGGCTACGACGCCCGCTTCGCCCGGGCGCAGGACTGGGAGCTCAACTACCGCATCCGGCAGGGTGGGGGCGTGGTGTGGTTCGACCCCGACCTCACCGTCCAGTACCGACCCCGTCCGACGCTGCGCCAGCTGGCCCTCCAGTACCGCGACTACGGCCGGTGGCGACGCGTCGTCGCGGTGCGGCACCAGGGCTCGATCAACCTGCGCTACCTCGCCCCGCCCACGGCGCTCGCCGCCTGCGCCCTCGGTCTCGTCGGCGGTTTCGTCTGGCGGCCCCTCTGGCTCGTCCCCGCGGCCTACCTCGCCGGGGTCGGCGTCGGTGGGGTGGCGATCGCCCGCGACGAGGACCCCACGGTCGCGGCCCGGCTGCCGGTCGTCCTCGCGACGATGCACTTCAGCTGGGGCTGGGGCTTCCTCACGAGCCGGCCCAACCACCTCATGGCGACAGACGGAGCACAATGATCATCGACCGCTACCGACGGGTCTGGAAACGGCGCGCCGTGCTGCGCACCCTCGTCGAGCGAGACCTCCGGGTCCGCTACGCCCGCAGCTGGCTCGGCTACGTGTGGACGATCATCGACCCGCTCGCCATGGCGCTGATCTACTTCGTCGTCTTCGTCATCATCTTCAAGCGACCTGATGCCGGGCACAAGCCCTACTTCCTCTTCCTCATCCTCGGGCTGCTGCCGTGGCAGTGGTTCAACGCCTCGGTCAACGAGAGCGCGAGGGCCCTGCTCGCCGAGGCCAAGCTCGTCCGGTCGACCAACCTGCCGCGCGAGCTGTGGGTGGTGCGTCTCGTCATCGCCAAGGGGATCGAGTTCCTCCTCTCGCTGCCGATCATCGCCGTCTTCGTCGTCGTCTACGTCATCAGCGGCGACACCGTGCTCAACTGGCGCCTCGTGCTGTTCCCCGTGGCCCTCGTCATGCAGTTCGTGCTGCAGATCGGCATCGGGCTGCTGCTCGCCCCGGCCACCGTGCTCGCCGACGACACGATCCGGGTGGTCCGGATCGCGCTGCGGCTGCTCTTCTACGGAACCCCGATCATCTACACGCTCGACATCGCCCCGGTCTGGCTCCAGAAGCTGCTGTGGTTCAACCCGCTGAGCGGCATCCTCGAGCTCTACCGGGCCGGGTTCTTCCCCGGACCCCTGCAGCGGGCCCCGCTCATCATGGGGGCGCTGATGTCCGTCGGGCTGCTCGTGGCAGGGATCCTCGTCTTCGCGCGCCTCGAGCGCGCCGTGCTGAAGGAGATCTGACATGGCGCAGCAGCAGGCCCCGGCGGCCCCGGTCATCGAGGTCGACGGCATGGGGATCGAGTTCTACCGCTCCCGGCGCCGTCGGCTCTCGCTGCGCGAGATCGTCCTCAAGCGCGAGAACACCGCGCCGAAGGAGACGTTCTGGGCGCTGCGCGACATCAGCTTCGCCGTCGGGCCGGGTGAGGCGGTCGGCCTCGTCGGCTCCAACGGCGGCGGCAAGAGCACCCTGCTCAAGGTCATCGCCGGCGTGCTGCTCCCGGACGCCGGCACGGTGCGGGTGGACGGGGGAGTGGCCCCGCTCATCGAGCTCACGGGCGGGTTCCTCGGCGAGCTCACCGCCCGGGAGAACCTGCACCTGATGGCCGGGCTGCACGGCCTGACCCGCACGGAGATCGAGGAGCGCTTCGAGGACATCGTCGACTTCGCCGGGCCCCAGGTCCGGGCCGGGCTCGACATGCCGTTCCGGCACTTCTCGTCGGGGATGCAGGTGCGACTCGGCTTCTCCCTCGTCACGGCCCTCGACGAGCCGATCATCCTCGTCGACGAGGTGCTGGCCGTCGGCGACAAGGACTTCCGGGAGAAGTGCTACGGCCGGATGGAGGACCTGCTCTCGGCGGGTCGCACCCTGTTCCTCGTCTCCCACTCCGAGCCCGACCTGCGCCGCTTCTGCACGCGGGGGCTGCTGCTCCGGGCGGGGCAGCTCGTCGCCGACGGCGACATGGACGAGGTCCTCGACCTCTACAACGGCCCGACCGCGACGCCCGGCCCGGCGGCGGCCCCCCGTCCGCCGGCCTGAGCCGACCTGAGCCGGCCGCTCAGGCCTCCCACCGCTCCGCGGCGACCTGGAGCGCGGCGGGGTCGACGTGGGAGACGATCGTCGCGGTGACCCAGGCAGCCGGCCGCTCGGGTCCGGACGCGACGGTGATGACGCACCCCCGGGCGGCCAGTCGGGTGAGCATGTCCTCACCCTCCGGGGAGGTCTCGCAACGGACCTCGAGGTAGGCGACGTCAGGGTGGTCGAGCGCCCACGACAGGTTGGTCTCGTCGTGGACGACCGCGCCGAGGGCAGCGGTCAGGCCGTCGCGCCGGTAGCGCAGGGCACGCTCCCAGCCACGGGCCGCCGACGGGACGTCCGGGAAGACGAGGACCTCGACCCCGCGCCGGCCGAGCACGGCGAAGGTGCGCTCGACGCCGGACTCGACCGCGAGCGCCGCCACCTCGGCGTCGTCGGCCGCGGCCGCCGAGTCGGGCACCGGCACGCGGCAGATGACCCCGAAGCGCCGGACGAGGGCCGGCTCCGCGCTGGCCCGGAGCAGCTCTGCGCCGCGGCCGTCCGCCCCGCCCACGTCGACGTGGGTGACGCCCCGGCTCACCGCCGCGGCGAGCAGCGACCGCAGTCGCTCGGCCCGCTGCGCCGGACCGGCCTCGATGCCGTCGTCGAACTCGCGAGCAGACACCACGACCCGGGAGAGGCGGCCGATCGGGGTCGAGGTCGCCCGGATCCGCCCGCCCTCGGAGTCCACCCGTGCAGCGAGCCGGCGCATCAGCTCCAGCCACGGGCGCCCCACCGGGTCGGTCTCGTCGTCGAAGAGCGCGCACACGCGGTCGTAGTCGCCGAGGGTGTCGACGGTCGCACGGTAGGCGTGGATGTCGGCCGGGCAGTCGGCGGGGACGAAGAGCAGCTCACCGAGCTCGCGGCGCAGCCACGGGGTGACGTGCTCGCGGTCATAGGGGTCGGTGGTGCTCGCGGCCGCGCGGCGCAGGTCCCCGGCCGTGAAGGCCTCCGCGCCGAGCCCCTCGGGCACGTGCTCGATGTCGACCCGGCCGTAGCGCTGGTCGGACGCGTCGAGGGCGGCGACCAGCTCGTCGACGAGGTCGGAGTCCGCCAACGGGTTGTCCCCGGTGAGCCGCACGACGCGGTCGGAGTCGTCGAGGTCGGCGGTGGCCTGCACGAAGCGGTCGAGGACGTCGTCGAGGGAGCCACGCACGACGGCGATGCCGGCCGCCTGCAGGTGGCGCTCGATCCGCCGGTCGTACTGCTCCTCGCTCGTGGCGACCACGACCTCGTGCCCGCCACGAGCCGCCCGTCGGGCGACGAGCTCGATGAGGGGCATGCCCCCGATGGTGAGCATGGCCTTGCCCGGCAGTCGGGAGGAGTTGAGTCGGGACTGGATGATCACGCGGGTGCGGCGCACGGTTCTCCTAGCGGGGGACGGCTGGGCGGTCACGAGGTCAGCGGTCGGGACGGACGGTCCACGAGGGCGAGCAGCGCGTCGACGACGGCGACCCGGCCGGTGCCGTCGACGAGCGCGCGACCCCGGTCGGCGAGGGCCGCCCGGGTGCTGGGTGAGGCGACGAGCCGCTCGACGGTCCGCAGGGCGGCCTCGCGGGCCGGTGCCTCGGCGGACAGCGACTCGAGGCGCCCCAGCGGGGCGGCGCACCCACGCGAGACGATCTGCTCGTAGCCCTCCTCCTGGTTGTCGACGACGCAGACGACCGCCATCGGCACGCCGATGCAGAGGAACTCCCAGACCGAGCTGCCGGCCGCGGTCAGGACGAGGTCGCACGAGGCGGCGAGGGTCGGCAGGTCGGGGGTCGGGCCCACGAGCTCGAGCGTCGGGCCTCCCGGTCGCACGGCGTCGGACAGGCTCTCGCGCAGGGCGGCATCCGAGGTCACGGCGATGACGTGCACCGGCTCCGCGAGCGACAGGACGATCGGCACGACGGTGCCGGCGGCCCCGAGTGCGTCGGTGCCGCCGAAGACGCAGAGCACTCGCAGCGCGGCGCCGGGCTCGCGCAGGGGGCGCGGTCCGCGTCGCGCCAGCACCTCGTCGCGGAAGAGGGCGTTGCCGAGCCCGAGCAGGGCCCGCTCCGGGGGCAGGTCGGTGCGCCGCTCGGCCCCGAGGTTCTGGTCGAGGAAGAGGTCGGCGTCCTGGCCCGCCCCGAAGGACCCGTCGAGGATCGACAGCGTCGGCAGCCCCGCGGCCCGCAGCGCCCCGGCCGTGCCGGTGTCGAGCCCGTAGTGGTCGAGCACGACCGCATCGGCGCCCGACCCCGTGAGGGTCGAGGCGAGGGCCTCGGGCGCGTCCGGCGCCGGGACCACCGCGACACCCCGACGGGCATACTCCGCGGCGACCCAGTCGACCTCGATGGCGCCGGCGACGAACGGCCGCGCCCCGCGGTCTCGCAGCTCGTCCGCCAGCGCGAGGCACCGCAGCGCGTGGCCGACACCCCGGCGAGGGCTCGCGTCACAGCGCAGGGCAACGGTCGGGTGCATGGCGCCATCCTGCCGCATGGCGAGGCGCGTCTCGCCCCTCACCCGAGCGTGTAACCTCGCGGGTGGCGCCTCGTGTGCGCCCGGCCGGCGCCCCACGGGGGATCCGAGAGCACAGTCCATCAGCAGGAGGTTGTCCGTGAGCATTCTCGAGGGATCCTCGATCCTCGTCACCGGTGGCACCGGGTCATTCGGCAAGGCGTTCATCACCGAGGTGCTCGCGAACCACAACCCCAAGCGCGTGATCATCTTCAGTCGCGACGAGCTCAAGCAGTGGGAGGCCCGTCAGCTCTTCAACGACGACCCCCGCCTGCGCTGGTTCATCGGCGACGTGCGCGACCTCCCCCGGCTGCGTCGGGCCATGCACGGCACCGACTACGTCGTGCACGCCGCGGCGCTCAAGCAGGTCGACACGGGCGAGTACAACCCGCACGAGTTCGTCAAGACGAACGTCCTCGGCAGCCAGAACGTCATCGAGGCCTGCATCGACGCCGGGGTCAAGAAGGTCGTCGCCCTCTCGACCGACAAGGCGAGCTCGCCGATCAACCTCTACGGCGCGACCAAGCTCACGGCCGACAAGCTCTTCATCCTCGGCAACCACTACGCCGCCCAGTACCCGACGCGCTTCTCCGTCGTGCGCTACGGCAACGTCACGGGCTCGCGCGGGTCGATCATCCCGAAGTTCCGGGCCCTGCACGCCGCGGGCGAGTCCGTCCCGATCACCGACCTGCGCTGCACCCGCTTCCTGATCACCCTGCCCCAGGCGGTGCAGATGGTCCTCGACACCTTCGAGCTGATGCAGGGCGGCGAGCTCGTCGTGCCGCACATTCCCTCCCACCTCGTCACCGACCTGGCCCAGGCCGTCGCGCCCGGCGCCGAGATGCACGACATCGGCCTGCGCCCGGGTGAGAAGCTCCACGAGGAGATGATCAGCCCGGAGGAGGGCCGCCGCGCCGTCATGATCATGGACGGCAAGTACTACGTGCTCGAGCCCGAGGTCGCGACGTGGGGCTACAAGCCCCGCACGGACGGCGAGCCGGTCCCGGAGGGGTTCCACTGCGCGTCCGACAAGAACGACCTCTGGATCGGTCCGGAGGAGATCCGCGAGCTGCTCGAGCTGGGTGTCTGAGGTGATCCCCTACGGGCGCCAGTCCGTCAGCGAGGAGGACATCGAGGCCGTCGCCGCCGTGCTCCGGGGTGACTGGCTCACCACCGGTCCGACGGTCACCGCCTTCGAGGAGGCGCTGCAGCGCGAGAGCGGTGCGCTGCGCTGCGTCAGTGCCACGAGCGGCACGGCCGCCCTCCACATGGCGTATGCCGCAGCCGGCGTCGGTCACGGGGACGAGGTCGTCACGACCCCGATGACCTTCGTCGCGACCGCGTCGAGCGCCCTCGCCCTCGGGGCGACGATCCGCTTCGCCGACGTCGAGGAGGACACCGCCAACATCGACCCCGCCGCGCTCGAGGCGACGGTCACCGACCGGACCGCCGTCATCGCCGGGGTCGACTACGCCGGCCACCCGATCGAGGTCGACGCGATCAGGCCGATCGCCGACCGGGTCGGCGCCCTGCTGCTCGAGGACGCCGCCCACTCGATCGGGTCGACCTACAAGGGCCGCCCCGTCGGGTCGCTCGCCGACCTCACGACCTTCTCCTTCTTCCCGACGAAGAACATGACGACCGCCGAGGGCGGCGCGGTCGCCGTCCTCGACGCCGAGCTCGGCAAGCGGGCCCACCGCTTCCACTTCATCGGGCTCGTCCGCGAGCGTGACGAGATGCGCTACCCCGACGAGGGCCCGTGGCACCAGGAGGTGCACGAGTACGGCCTCAACTACCGGCTGCCCGACGTGCTGGCTGCTCTGGGCCTGAGCCAGCTGACCCGGCTGCACACGTTCAAGCGTCGCCGCGCCGAGGTCTTCGAGCGCTACCGCGTGGGCCTGGCCGACGTCGAGGGGATCCGGCTGCCGACGCAGCGCGAGCACGTCGACCCGATCTGGCACCTCTACCCGCTGCGGGTCCTCGAGGGGCGCCGCCGCGAGGTGTTCGACAGCCTCCGGGCCTCCGGCATCGGCGTCCAGGTCAACTACCTGCCCGTCTACTGGCACCCCCTCTTCGAGGACCTCGGCTTCAAGCGGGGGATGTGCCCCAACGCCGAGGCCTTCTACGCCGAGGAGATCTCCCTGCCGATGCACGCCGAGCTGACCGACGACCAGATCGACCAGGTCGTCGACGCCGTGCGGCTCGCGGTCCGGGGCTGACCGGTGCACCACGCGAACCACTTCTACGGGCACGCCCACATCATGGCGCGCTACGTCGGGCTCGACCAACCGCCGCGGATCTGGGGCTATCTCCAGCACGGGTGGAATATGCACGACGGCTTCGCCGTCGGCACGGTCTTCACCTCGCCGTACCGCAAGTTCGTCTGGTCCGAGGCCTGCGCCCGACGCGGCTGGGCCGCCGGCCTGCGCGACTACATGGTCGTCGCGGCGCCGTGGCTCTACCTGCTCGAGCTGGAGCGGCAGGAGCAGTGGCGACGGACGGCTCCCCGACCGACCGGCACGATCGTCTACCCCTTCCACGGCTGGGAGGGGCAGCAGGTCGTCGGCAGCCACACGGCCTACATCGAAGAGGTCAAGAGCGTCGAGGGCGACGTCCCGATCACGGTCTGCCTGCACTGGAACGAGTATGACAACCCCAAGGTGCGCCGCGAGTACGAGGACGCGGGCGTGCGGGTCGTCACGCACGGCCAGCGCGGCTACCTCTGGAAGGACACCGACGTGTCCTTCCTCTACCGCCAGCTGCACGAGATGCGCGGCCACGCTCGGGTCGTCAGCAACCGGATGAGCAGCGCGATCCTCTACGCCGCCTCGGCGGGGGTCGAGGTCGGCATCTACGGCGACCCGATGGAGCTCGAGGCCGACCACGCCGTGCTCGGCGGCGCCGGCAAGCCGCGGCGGATGTGGCCGGAGATGCACCAGTCCCACATCCCGGCGGCGTATGCCGAGGCCGTGGCCCTCGCGGAGCTCGGCGCCGACGAGATGCTCTCGCCGGCCGAGGTCATCGACGCCTTCGGGTGGTGGCCGGAGATCAGCGAGCCCGGGACCCCGCCGCCCGCTCCGCCGCTCGATCTGTTCGCCGCCGCCTCACGCAGCCGGCGCTCGCGGGGTGCCGGCTCCGCGGACAGCCACCGGGCCCCGAGTGACGCCGAGCACTCCGAGATCCTGCACCCCGAGCTGCCGAGCGCCCAGGAGCACGACGAGACCGAGTCCGACACGCGCGACTCGCGAGATGCCAACGACTCACGAGAGGTCCGGGACTCCCCGGACTCGGACGAGCGCAGCGCAGCGGACCGGCGCGCCGACCGGCCGCGGGCCGGGGAGCCGGTCCCCGCGCCGCGCGAGGTGTCCGAGGACTCCTGAGTCGTCAGCCAGCCGTCAGCCAGCTGTCAGCCAGCTGTCAGGCCAGGAGTCTGGCCCCCGTGAGCCCCCGGTGAGCCTCAGACGAGGTTCCACGACATCGCGGTGCCGCGGGGGACGTCACGGCTGAAGGGACGGCCTTCGAGCAGGCCGTAGTCGTCGGGTGCGAGGCCGTTGGCGGGACGGATCGAGCGCACGTTGCTCGGGGAGACGAGGTCGCCCGCACGGACGTCGGCCACGACGTAGAGGGAGCGGCGGAAGCGCAGCCCCTCGCGCTCGGAGGCGGTGGCGCCGATCCGCGGGGCGCCGAGGGCCTGCCAGGCCGTCCGTGTCTCCGCGACGAGGGCCGCGAGCTCGTCGGGCTCGAGGGAGAAGTCGGAGTCGACCCCGCCCTCCTCGCGCGAGATCGTCACGTGCTTCTCGACGAGCACCGCGCCGAAGGCGACGGAGGCGACCGCCGCGCCGATGCCCATCGTGTGGTCGGACAGGCCGATGGGGGTGGCGAAGGCGTCGGCCATCACCGGGATGCCGCGCAGGTTGGACGCCGCGGGGTCGGCCGGGTAGGAGGCCGTGCAGGACAGCACGACGATCTGGTCGTTTCCAACGCTGCGGGCGGCCTCGACGGCGGCGTGGATCTCGGCGACCGAGGCCATCCCGGTGGAGATGATGATCGGCTTACCGGTGGCGGCGGCGAGCCGCACGAGGGGCAGGTCGACGATCTCCGAGGAGGCGATCTTGTAGGCGGGCACGTCGAGGCTCTCGAGGAAGTCGACGGCGGTCGGGTCGAAGGGGCTCGAGAAGGCGAGCAGCCCGAGCTCGCGGGCGAGCTCGAAGATCGGCTGGTGCCACTCCCAGGGGGTGTGCGCCTCCTCGTAGAGGTCGTGCAGGGTGCGGCCGCCCCAGAGCGGGTGGTCGTCGGAGAGCCGGAAGTCCTCGCTGTCGACGTCGATCGTGATCGTGTCGGCGGTGTAGGTCTGCAGCTTGATCGCGTGGGCGCCGGCCTGCGCCGCGGCCCGGACGATCTCGAGGGCCTTGTCGAGGGACCCGTCGTGGTTGCCCGACATCTCGGCGATGATGAACGGCGGGTGGTCGCGCCCGACGGGGACCTCGCCGATCATGATCGTCGCGGCGGGGCCCGAGCTCGTCGCGCTGGCGGGGGCGTCGGTGGTCGTGGGAGTCATGGCTGCCTCTCAGTCTGGCTTGGTGGCGCGCACCCGCAGGACGGGGGTGGCGACGCCGTCGATGTCCCGCTCGTAACGCTCCGTCTCGACGAAGCCATTCCGGCGGTTGAAGCGGCGGACCGCCTCGTTGTCCTCGAGGACCTCTCCCTCGAGGACCGACAGGCCCAGCTCGTCGAAGGCGAACCGCTTGGCCTGGCGCTGGATCTCGATCCACGCCGGGAGCAGCTCACCGCGGGACTGGAGCCCGTCGTTGTCGAGGTAGTAGCCCCACGACGCCGAGCCGGCCGCCCGGTCGATGTCGAAGAAGGTGACGACGCCGGAGGCCACGTCGTGGCGGACGTAGAGGTAGACCTCGCGCCGCGGGTCGGTCTTCGTGGCCTCCCAGAAGCGGGCGTGCTCCGCCTCGCCGATCTCGTGCTGCGTCAGCGAGACGGCTCGCACCTGGGGGTGGTTGCGCCAGCGGAGGACGTCGGCGGAGTCGTCGTCGGTCGCGATGCGGAGCATGGGTGACCTCCTCTTGAGGTGCGCGGAAGGTCCAGCGGCGGTGGGGAACTCGCCGGTCGGTGGGTATACTACCCGAGGCCCCCTCCCCGACTCCCAAGGCGGAAACATGAGCGCACTGAGCCGTGACGGCATCCGGACGATGATGGCCGAGGTCCTCCAGGCGCAGGGCAAGCAGATGCCGGCGAGCGACGAGGCCAACCTCGAGGAGATCGGCTTCCGGTCGCTCGACTTCTCCGAGCTCGCGCTGCGGGTCGAGGACGAGATCGGCGAGGAGCTCAACTTCGACGCTCCCGAGCTGCGCCAGATCGCGACCGTCTCCGACGTGCTGAACTTCCTCGAGCAGCTCCAGGCCGCGTGAGCGTCGTCGCACCGCTTCCCGCCGGCTCCGGCAACCGGGTCATCGCCCGGGGTTTCGACGGGACGTGGGGCGAGCTCGCCGAGCGCGAGCTCCCGGCCGCGGCCGCCGTGCTCGTGGACGACAACCGGCAGGCCGCCGAGGTCGTCTGGGCGGCGGCGACGACCGGCTCCGAGGTGCTCGTCGCCTCGCGAGGGCGGATCACCGACGACCTCGCCGACGAGCTGAGGAGCTCGGGGCTGGCCGTCGTCGACGGCGACGCGGTGACGCCCGCCGACGCGCCGCGTGACGCGACACCGGGACGGGTGTGGCTGCTCACGAGCGGCAGCACCGGGCGCCCCAAGCGCGTCGCCCACACCGTCGCCTCCCTCACGACCGTCGGGGGCGACCAGCCCCGGCGCACCTGGCTGTGCCCCTACGCCATCGGCGCCTACGCCTGGTGGCAGGTCGTCACCCTGAGCATCGCCATCCCGGGCCAGGACGTGCTCTTCATCGAGCCCGACCAGCTCGACTCGTGGCCCGCGCTGGCCCTCGAGGCGGGAGTCACCGCGGCGTCCGGGACCCCGACCTTCTGGCGCCAGGCCCTCTACCGCGACCCGGATGCCGTCGCCGCGCTGCCGCTCGCCCAGGTGACCCTCGGCGGCGAGCCGGTCGACCAGGCGATCCTCACCCGGTTGAGCGAGATGTTCCCCGACGCCCGCGTCTCGTGGATCTACGCCTCGAGCGAGGCCGGAGCCACCATCGCGGTCCACGACGGGCGGGCCGGCTTCCCCGAGTCGTGGCTCGGCCGCTCGGTCGAGGGCCGGGCCGGCCTCGCAGTGGAGCACGACGAGCTGCTCATCTCCTCTCCCAAGCGGGGCGAGGGCATCGACGCGCTGCTGCGCACCGGCGACCGGGTCGAGATCGTCGACGGGCGCGTCCTCATCGTCGGCCGGCTGGCCTCTGACGAGATCAACGTCGGTGGCGCGAAGGCCTCGGCCGGGGCCGTTCGCGAGGCGCTGCAGGCCCACCCCCAGGTCGCCTGGGCCGCCGTGCGCGGTCGCAAGGCGCCCATCGTCGGCAACATCGTCACCGCCGAGGTCGTGCTCACCGGCCCGGTGACCGAGGCGGAGCTGACCGCCTGGTGCGCGGCCAGGCTGCCTGACTACGCCGTGCCCCGACGGGTCCGGTTCCTCGAGCACATCCCGATGAAGGAGACCCTGAAGAGCAATGTCTGACAAGACCGAACCCATTGCCCCTGCGTCGGTGGTCGTCGTCTCCGGCGGGTCGCGCGGCCTCGGCCTCGCCATCGTCGAGGACGTCCTCAGCTCCGGGGCCAAGGTCGCGGCGTTCGCTCGCACCCTGACGCCCGAGCTCGAGGCCCTCGCTGCGGCGCACCCCGACCGCGTCCACGCGGCGTCCGTCGACGTGACTGACCTCAAGGCGGTCACCGCCTTCCTCAAGCAGGCCGAGGCCGTCCTCGGCCCCATCGACGCGCTCGTCAACAACGCGGCGATCGGCCAGGACAGCCTCCACGTCCACACCTCGCCGGACCAGATCGCGCGGATCATCGAGACCAACCTCACCGCGCCGCTCCTGCTCGCCCGCGCGGTCCTTCGCCGGATCATGGCCGCCGGCAACCGCGGCCGGATCGTCATGGTCACCTCGGTCTGCGCCCAGCGGGGCTACTCGGGGCTCGTCGCCTACTCGGCGACCAAGGGCGGGCTCGACAGCGCGATGCGCACGATGGCCCGGGAGATGCACGGCCGAGTGCTCGTCAACAGCGTCGCCCCCGGCTTCTTCGCCTCCGAGATGAGCTCGGTGCTCGGCCAGACCCAGCTCGACACGATCACGAGGCGGACCCCGTCGGGTCGGCTCGTCGAGCCGGACAACATCGTCCCGGTCGTGCACACGCTGCTCTTCGACGACACGAACATCAACGGGCAGGTCATCACCGTCGACGGCGGCGGCAGCATCTGATGGACGAGCGGGCCACCCGGCTCGCTGAGCTCGTCGCACGGTCCCGTCTCGTCCGGCTGGACGGGGAGGACCGCACCCGGCACAGCTGCTCGGCTCGCGTGCACTCCTACGCGGGGGACGGCAGCCTCGTCTGCTGGGCCGGCGACGGTATGCCGCGGACGCCGGCCCTCGCGGTCGACGTGGAGCGGGCGCGCCAGCCCGTCCCGCCGGTGCTTGCGCGGCGCTGGGGGGACGACGACCCCGCGACCTTCTGGCCGAGGTGGTGCGCCGCCGAGGTGGTGGCCAAGCTGACCGGCGTCCCGATGGTCCGGCTGGCCCAGCACGGCCCGCCCTGGCCGACGTCGGCCCGGCAGGCCGTCAGCGGCGACGGGCGGACCGTCGTGCACTGGGTGACGGGTCGCCTCGGCGACCTCGTCGT
>JBDSSS010000079.1:0-23846 GCA_039928615.1 Terracoccus sp.
ACCCGCTGAGGTGTCGGTGGTGTTCGGAGTCTCGCGCTTGCGGTCGATGGTGCTCATTGATCTCATCTCCAGAACTTGGATCTCGTTCCGGCAGTTCCTCTGTCGGTACTACTTACTGTAGTAGTAAGGGGATCCTGCGTGGTTGGGAACGTTCCCGTTTGTCATGTGACATGCAGAACAACCGGGCCGTCGAAGGGGCTAATGGCCACGCTGTGCCGGGTCCAGGGGCCGGGGTCATGCGCCGATAAGGTGGCGGCCATGCATCAGGACAGCCACCCCCAGGGACCCTTCACCGTCCGACCCGTCACGCCGGACGAGGCCCGTTCGGCGCTGCTCTCGGTGGGGGGCAGCTTCCTCCAGACGCCCGAGTGGGCCCGGACCAAGCCGGCCTGGCGACGCCAGCACCTCGGCTGGTTCGACGCGTCGGGGGAGTGCGTGGGGGCGGCGCTCGTGCTCGCCCGCAACATCCCCCGGCTGAGCAAGACCTTCGCCTACCTCCCCGAGGGCCCGGCGCTGCCGTGGGACGCCGTCGCGGCCGATCCCGCAGCCTGGCTCGACCCGCTCGTCGCCTGGGCGAAGTCCGCCGGGTCCTTCGCGCTGCGCCTCGGCTTCCCCGTGCGCTCTCGCACCTGGACGCCCGAGCCGGTCAAGAAGCAGGTGGCCGAGGGTGGTCTGCTCTCCTTCACCTCCCTCACCCCGGAGATCGACAACGCCGCGGCGCGGTCGCTGGAGGCCTACCTCGACCGGAGCGACTGGCTGCCGATCGGTGCCGGGTCCGGCGCGGCCGTCGGGCAGCCGCGCTACCTCTGCATCCTCGACCTCGCGGGCCGTCAGGCCCCGGAGGTGCTCAAGGGGATGAACCAGCAGTGGCGGCGCAACATCAAGAAGGCGACGAAGGCTGGCGTCCAGGTGCGCCGCACCGGGGTCGAGGGCGTCGACACCTTCCACGGGCTGTACGTCGAGTCGGCCGAGCGTGACCACTTCCACCCCCGGCCCAAGGCGTACTTCGCCGAGATGCTCGCCGCGTTCGGTGCGGCGCCCGGTGACGGTCAGGTCATCGGTCACGTCTACGAGGCCCACGTCGACGGGGACGTGCTCGCGTCGGCGATCATGCTCCGCGTCGGGGACACCTTCTCCTACCTCTACGGCGGCTCCACCGAGCGAAACCGGGACGCCCGCGCCTCGAACGCGCTGCAGTGGCAGGCGGTCCAGGACGCGATCGAGGCGGGCTGCACTTCCTACGACTTCCGCGGCTTCAGCACCTCGCTCGGTGCGACGTCGCCGCTGACCGGCCTGCTGCTCTTCAAGCTCGGCGCCGGCGCCGATGTCGTCGAGATGGTCGGCGAGCGCGAGCTCGTGATCAGCCGGTTCTGGCACACCGCCTTCGACCGGGCCATGGCGCTGCGCGTCGCCGTCAACAAGCGTCGCTTCGGGTCCGCTGCGAGCCCCGACGCCGACGTCTGAGTGGCCCGGCCCCACGCCCACGCCGGTGACCTGAGCGCGGTCGGGGCCGCCTACTCCCCGATCGTGCAGACGGCCTCCCCGCGGCCGGTGGCCACGGCGACGAGGTCGGCACCGGCATAGACGCGGCACTGGATCATCGCCTCCGGGGTTCGGGCGCTCGCGGTCACCTCAAGCCCGGTCGTGCCCCTGCCGAGCACGACCTCGTAGGCGACCGGGAGGGGTATGCCGTCGAAGTCCCTGGGTCCCCAGCTGCCTGCCGCGAACGTCCCGCTGACGGCCACGTTGGCGGTCCCGGTCAGTGCCGAGACGACCTCGATGCGCAGGCGTGACTCCGCGGTCGACCAGGGCTCGACCCCGGGTCGCCCGGGTAGGGGCGCCGCGATGGCAGGATCGTCCGTGACGGGCGTGACGACCGTCCCCGACCCCGGGTTGTCATCCACATCCAGGACCCCCGCGGAGACCCCGAACCCGTGGTCGGTCCCGTTGACGACGAGGTCGACACCACGGTGCCCTATCCCGAGCATGAAGGGCAGCGCCAGCAGGAGCGAGAGCCAGCGGCGACGGTGGTTCCTGCGCGACCGTGCCGGACGCCGCACCTCCGGTCGCTCGCCGGGCCGGGCCCAGGCGTCCGGCAGGAGTGGAGCCGGCGCAGTCGGCGGAGTCGGCTGAGTCGGTTGAGTCGGCTGAGTCGGCTGAGTCGTCGTGCGAGCCGGCTCGTCGGGGAAGGCGACATGCCGGTCGTGCTGCGGGTCGGGGACGCCTCCCTGACGAGTGGGTCCCGGGCGCTCCTCGTGGGTCACGGTGCCTCAGTCTGTCGGCGGGGCCGCAATGCAGTCCGCGGCTCCTTGGGCGGTGGCGATCGCGACGAGGTCGGTGCCACTGTAGATGCGGCACTGGATGGTGTCCCCGCGCTCGCCCGTCGCGATCACCTCGACCTGGGCGGTGAACCGGTCGGTTGTGACCACGTAGGAGGAGCTCCCGATCGCGCCCGGAAAGATCTCGAGCGGGTCGCCGCCCGGACTCGTGCCCGGGTCGTTGAACACCTGCACCACCACGTCGGCCGGCGCCGGCCCGTCCGAGACGACCTCGACGCGGAGCGGCGTCGCCGTCGACCTCCACGGGAGGAGTGGTGGTGACGGCACGAGACGGGGCGCGATGGGTGGGCCGTCGGTGACGAGGGTGACGACGTGTGGACCGTCCGGTTGATCGTGCATGTCGACGGGGCCAGCCATGGGTGCGCTCAGGCTCCCAGGTTGGTCAGAGGGACCCCAGTGCACCTCAGAGCCTCGGTTGGCCAGGCCGAGGACGAGCGGCACCACCAGGACCACCGGTAGCCAGCGCGGCAACCGCGTTGTTGGCTGAGGCACCGGAGGTCGGGTCAGGATCGCGGGCGCCGGTAGCTGGTTCGAGTGGCGCGACGAGCGAGGAACCTCGGCATTCACGGAGGAGGTGGTGCTCGGCGTCCAGGCGTCGGGGGGCAGCGAGGGCGGGGCCGTCGTCGGCCCGTCATCCGGGAAGGCGACATGGTGGTCCTGCTGCGGGTCGGGGACCTGCGGCTGACTGCTAGCCACGAGACTCAGCTCCCTGCCGGGCTCAGGGTGCAGTCGGCCTGGCCGACACCGCTCTCGGAGGCGACGAGCGCTTCGCCTTCGTAGATCCGGCACTGGACGGTGTCCCTGCTCCGGCTCGTCACGAACACGTGGACCTGCTCCGTGTCCGGGCCGGTCGTGACGTCGTAGGCCGCGGGGAGCTGCTCGTCGGTGAAGTCGGTCTCCTCGTATGAGGTGCTCGCGGAGGTGGTCTGGACCTGCACGTCCGCGGAACCGCCTGAGTCGGACACCACTTCGACCCGCAGAGGCGTGTCGGTGGGTGACCATGGCGCCACGGTCGGCAACCCCACAAGCCGCGGCTCGATGGCCGAGGTGTCCGCGACGGGTCGGACGTTGTCGGAGATGCCGTCGCCCGGGCTGTCTGCCCCCACGGCGGAGACGCCGTCACCAGAGCTGACCTGCACCTCGCCCCCGTGGTTGGCCACGCCGAAGAGGACGGGGACGGCGATGACGAAGGGGAGCCAACGCGGCATCCGGTTGCGACCAGCCCCGGTCCGGGGCGGGGACGGGGGAGGCAGCGGACGACCGGATGTGCCCGTGTAGCGCCGCGGTGCGGAAGTGGGCGCACGGTTCGACTGCGGGGCCCACGCGTCCGGGGGAAGCGTCACCGCCGGTGTCACGCGCGCCGGCTCGTCTGGGAAGGTCACGTGCCGGTCCTGCTGCGGGTCCGGGACGTGCGGGCGGCCGTCGTCGCTCCCACGCACGGGATCGGACACGGCTTCCTCGCTTCGACGGTCGTTCAACGGTGTAGGGACCCGGTAGGGCCCGGCAGGGTCCACGGCCGGGTTACGAGCCCGTCCCTTCGACGACGGCCACGAGCGGGCCGTTCCCCGGGCCGCCGAGCCGCCGAGCTGGCGCCGCGGGATATCCGTTCGGTGCCGCGAGCCGGCCCGCCTATCCTGTCCCTCATGCCCGACGACCCGACGACCGAGCGCCCCCGCGCCCGGAGCGGGCGCCGCCGGGGCCGCGGCCGCGGTCGCCCCACGGCCTCGGTCTCACCACAGGAGACCTCGCCGCCGGAAGCCGGCCCTCGACAGGCCACACCTCCGGAGGGCGCGCACCGGGACGGTGCACCCCGTGGGCGTGTCGCCGGCCGGGCGCGACGACCTGCGCTCAGCCCCGAGCAGCAGCAGGCCCGACGGGCGGCTCGCGCGGCGACCGTCCCGCCCATCACCTACCCGCCGCAGCTGCCCGTCGTCGAGCGCCGGGACGACATCGCCGCCGCCATCCGCGATCACCAGGTCGTCGTCATCGCCGGGGAGACCGGCTCGGGCAAGACGACCCAGATCCCGAAGATCTGCCTCGAGCTCGGGCGGGGCCTCGATGGCGTCATCGGGCACACGCAACCACGCCGGATCGCGGCCCGAGCCGTCGCGGAGCGGCTCTCCGAGGAGCTCGACGTCGAGCTGGGCACGGCCGTCGGCTACCAGGTCCGCTTCACCGACCAGTCGAGCCGCGACACGCTCGTCAAGGTGATGACCGACGGCATCCTGCTCGCCGAGATGCAGCGCGACCGGGAGCTGCGCCGCTACGACACGATCATCATCGACGAGGCCCACGAGCGCAGCCTCAACATCGACTTCATCCTCGGCTACCTCAAGCAGCTGCTGCCCCGCCGCCCCGACCTCAAGGTCATCATCACCTCGGCGACGATCGACCCGCTGCGCTTCGCCGAGCACTTCGCCGGACCCGACGGTGAGCCGGCCCCGATCATCGAGGTCTCCGGCCGCACCTACCCCGTCGAGGTCCGCTACCGGCCGCTCGTCGACCCGGACCGGCCCGACGACGAGGAGCGCGACCTCGTCACCGGCATCAGCGACGCGGTCCTCGAGCTGTGGACCGAGCGGCACGGCGGGTCCAGCTCGGACATCCTCGTCTTCCTCTCCGGCGAGCGCGAGATCCGCGAGGCGGCCGACGCCCTCACCGGGCTCAAGCTCCCCGTCACCGAGATCGTCCCGCTCTACGGGCGGCTGTCCGCGGCCGAGCAGCACCGCGTCTTCTCGAGGCACACCGGGCGACGGGTCGTGCTCGCCACCAACGTGGCCGAGACCTCGCTCACCGTCCCGGGCATCCGCTACGTCATCGACACCGGCACCGCGCGCATCTCCCGCTACAGCCAGCGCACCAAGGTCCAGCGCCTGCCCATCGAGCCGATCAGCCAGGCCTCGGCCAACCAGCGATCCGGCCGGTGCGGGCGTGTCTCCGAGGGCATCGCGATCCGGCTCTACTCCGAGGACGACCACGACTCGCGGCCCGAGTTCACCGACCCCGAGATACTTCGCACCAACCTCGCGTCCGTCATCCTGCAGATGACTGCGCTCGGCCTTGGCGACATCGCCCGTTTCCCCTTCGTCGACCCGCCCGACTCCCGTCAGATCACTGACGGGGTGCGCCTCCTCGAGGAGCTGCAGGCCTTCGCCCCCGAGGACGAGACCGCGCCGGCGGGCAAGGGCCGGCGCCGGCCCGGTCGGCGGCTCACGGCATACGGCCGCACCATCGCCACCCTCCCGATCGACCCGCGGCACGCGCGGATGGTGCTCGAGGCCGACCAGCGCGGGGTGCTGCGCGAGGTGCTCGTCATCGTCGCCGCCCTGTCGATCCAGGACCCGCGGGAGCGCCCGCAGGACAAGCAGGAGCTTGCCAACGCTGCGCACAAGCGCTTCGCCGACGAGACGAGCGACTTCCTCACCTGGCTCAACCTCTGGGCCTACGTCAAGGAGCAGCAGAAAGAGCTGTCCTCCAGTGCTTTTCGCCGGCTCTGCAAGTCGGAGTTCCTCAACTACATGAGGATCCGCGAGTGGCAGGACCTCCACACGCAGGTGAAGCAGGCGGCCAAGTCGGCCGGTCTCCACGCGGAGCCGGGGAGCGGCAAGGGCGAGCTCGACGGTGACGCGGTCCACCAGTCGGTGCTCGCCGGGCTGCTCTCGCACATCGGTGTCCGTGACGAGCAGAAGCGGGAGTATGCCGGTGCCCGCGGCGCGCGCTTCGGGATCAGCCCCGGGTCGGCGCTCTTCCGCAAGCAGCCGCAGTTCGTCATGGCCGAGGAGCTGGTCGAGACGAGCCGGCTGTGGGCCAGGGTCAACGCGCGGATCGACCCGGAGTGGGCCGAGCGGCTCGGTGCCCACCTCGTCAAGCGCCAGTACTCCGAGCCGCGCTGGTCCGGCAAGCGGGGGTCCGCGGTCGCGACCGAGCGGGTCACCCTCTACGGCGTCCCGATCGTCGTGGGACGCGTCATCGGCCTCGGGAGCATCGACGCCGAGCTCGCCCGCGACCTCTTCATCCGGCACGCCCTCGTCGAGGGCGACTGGCGCACCGAGCACGCCTTCTTCCGGGCGAACGCCGACCTCGTCACCCAGCTCGGGGAGCTCGAGGCACGCACCCGACGTCGTGACATCGTCGTCGACGACAGCACGTTGGTCGCCTTCTACGACAAGCGGATTCCCGCCGACGTCGTCTCGGGGCGGCACTTCGACTCGTGGTGGAAGAAGGCTCGCCGCGAGACCCCCGACCTGCTCACCTTCACCGAGGACCTCCTGCTGCGTGATGCGGCGGGGAGCCTCGCCAACGACGACCACCCGACCATCTGGACGCAGGGGGACACCGTCCTGACGGTCACCTACCAGTTCGAGCCGGGGTCGGCCGCCGACGGCGTCACCGTGCACGTGTCCGTCGACCGGCTCAACCAGGTCACTGCCGACGGCTTCGAGTGGCAGGTGCCCGGCTTCCGGGAAGAGCTGATCACGGCCCTGATCCGGTCGCTGCCCAAGGGCGTGCGTCGGCTCATCGTCCCGGCCCCCGACCACGCGAGAGCCGTTCTGCCGCAGCTGGACCCGACCGCGGGCCCGCTCGGCCCGTCGCTGGCCGCCGCGCTCCAGCGACGCGCCGGTGCGCCGATCCGCAGCGAGGACTTCGACTGGGACCGCGTCCCGGGTCACCTGCGGATCACCTTCAGCGTCGATGCCCCCGACGGCACGCCCATTGCCACGGGTAAGGACCTCGAGGCGGTCCGTGACGTCGCCAACCCGCAGCTGCGCCGGCGGGTCAGCGCTGCGAGCGTCGGGATCGAGCGGCACGGCCTCACGAGCTTCAACCTCGACGTCGTGCCCGAGACCTTCGAGAGCACGTCGGGGGTGCAGGGCTTCCCGGCCCTCGTCGACACGGGCGCCGCTGTCGACCTGCGCGTGCTGCCGACCCGGCAGGAGGCCGAGGCGGAGCACCGTCTCGGGGTGCGCCGGCTGCTCCTGCTCGGCATCACCCCGCCGTGGAAGCAGATCCTGTCGCGGCTGACCAACCACCAGAAGCTCGCCCTCGGGCACAACCCGCACGGCAGCGTCCCCGCGCTGCTCGACGACTGCCTCGCCGCGGCCATCGACGCGATCAGCGCCGGGGCCGTCTCGGCCGAGGGCCACCGGACCGTGCGGACCCGCGAGGACTTCGAGTGGGCGCTCTCGGCGGTGCGGACCCACACGACGGCCAAGGTCGTCGAGGTCGTCGGGCTCGTCGAGCCGATCCTCGCCACCCACCTCGTCCTCGAGAACCGGCTCCCTGAGCTCGACCGATCGAGCAACCCCGCGATGCGGCCCCTGCTCGCCGACGTCCGAGCACAGCTGCGCGAGCTGATCCGCCCCGGCTTCGTCGCCGAGACCGGCGCCGCCCGGCTGCCCGACCTCGCCCGCTACCTCCGAGCCGTCGTCCAGAGGCTCGACAAGGCTCCCGCCAACCTCACCAAGGACGCCCTCGCCCTCGAGCAGGTCGACCTCGTCGAGGGCCGGTATGCCGACCTGCTCGCGACGCTGCGCCCGAGCCAGCGGGCCGCTGCCGACGTCGTCGAGGTCGGCTGGATGATCGAGGAGCTGCGGGTCTCGCTCTTCGCGCAGACACTCGGGACGGCATACAGCATCTCCGTCCAGCGGGTCATCAAGGCGATGGCGAGAGTCGGCCCCTGACCGGTGAAGGGGCCCGTGCCGGCGCCGAAAGGGGAATCATGGGGGGACCGGTCGCGTTGGAACCAGTGACTTCGCCCGACGAAAGGCCACTCCCGTGCAGGACCCCACCGAGCTCTTCCGTTTCGAGACCGACGTCTCCCCGTCGACACTGGCGGACCACAAGGCTTCGGTGCTCGTCGTCGCCCTCGGCGGTTTCATCGACGCCGGGCACACGCAGCGCCTGATGTCCGACCACCTCCTCGCGACCCACGACTCGCGGGTCGTTGCCTCCTTCGACGTCGACCAGCTGCTCGACTACCGCGGCCGTCGACCGATGATGGTCTTCGACCGTGACCACTGGAGCGCCTACGAGGAGCCGACCCTGCTGCTCCACCGCGTCGTCGACAAGGAGGGCGTGCCCTTCCTGCTCCTCGTCGGGCCCGAGCCCGACTACCAGTGGTCGCGGATGGCCGAGGCCACCACCGCGCTCATCAAGACGCTCGGAGTCGACCTCACGGTCAGCATCCACGGCATCCCGATGGCGGTGCCGCACACCCGGCCCCTCGGCGTGACGGCGCACGGCACGAACCCGTCGCTGATCAGCGGCAACGAGCCGGCCTTCGGCACGATGCAGGTGCCGGGCTCCTTCTCCTCGCTCCTCGAGTACCGACTCGGCGAGGCGGGGCGCGACGCGCTGGGCTTCGCCGTGCACGTGCCGCACTACCTCGGCCAGAGCGAGTTCGCCGACGCCGCCGTGCTCGGCCTCGAACGGGTCCGCACCGCGACCGGTCTCGACCTCGACGTGCGTGCCCTGTCGGCCACCGCCGGGCTCAACCGTGCCGAGATCGCCCGCCAGATGGAGGACTCCGACGAGATCTCCGCCGTCGTGCGCGCCCTCGAGCAGCAGTACGACACCTTCCTCGAGGGCCGTCAGCAGCGCAGCCTGCTCGCGACCGACCTCTCGGACCTGCCGAGTGCCGACGAGATCGGCGCGGAGTTCGAGGCCTTCCTCAAGGACGTCACCGACGACGACGCCTGACCTCGGGCGGGGCCGGGCCTCAGGGCTTGGCCTCGCTCCACCGCCGCACGATGGAGGTGTCGGCGACGAATCGGACCTGGTCGGTGCCCGCCCACGACCGCGAGGCGACATCGAGAGCACGGTCGAGCGCCGCCACCGCCTCGTCAGCGTGCTCGACCGGGACGTGGACGAGCAGCTCGTCGTGCAGGCACAGCACGATCTGCCCGCCGAGCGGCCGGACGGCGTGGCGGACCGTCGCGGCCCAGGCCTTGAACAGCTCGGCGGCAGCGCCCTGGATGATCGCGTTGCGCGCGAAGCGTCCACGCGAGCCGTCGGTCGCCTGGGTGCCCGGACCCGGCCCCGAGTCGAGGTCGGGCCCGTCCGCGCTGGTGTCGATGGTGTCGGCGGGCGGCGCGGCACCGAGCCGGATCAGCCGGCCGCCCCAGGTGCGGACCGGTGCGCGAGCCACCCCGAGCGCGTAGGTGCGGTCGAGCAGGCCCATCGCCACCGGGTAGGCCCGCTCGAGGTCCTTGAGGGCCTCTCCAGCGGCCCCGGAGCGCTGGCCGTACATCGCGGCGAGGACGGCGATCTTGGCGGTCGGTCGGTCTGCGCCGAGCTTGGCCGCGACGGGCGCGTAGAGGTCGTCGCTGCGGGTGGCCTCGGCGAACGCTCGGTCGCCGCTGACGACGGCGAGGACCCTCGGCTCGATCTGGCCGAGGTCGGCGCGGACGAAGACGTGCCCGTCGCGGGCGCGGATCGCGGGGCGCAGGGGAGCCGGCAGGTTGTGCAGCCCGTTCTGGGCGGTCATCCGTCCGGCAGCCCCGTCGCAGGCGGTCCACGCGCCTCGGAGCCGGTCGTCGCCCCCGACGTGCTCGTCGAGCCAGCGGTAGCCGTAGGTCGTCGCGATCCGCTCGTCCTTGCGCCAGGCCAGCAGGGCCTCGACGAGCGGGTGGGTGTGCCGGTAGGGCTCGAGGACCCAGGCGCGAGTGTTGGGCACGTCGACCCCGACGGAGGTCAGCAGCTCCCTGACCTGCACGGGGTTGCGCAGGTCGGTGCGCTCGCGTCCGGGTGCCTGCCGCAGGACGACCGCGTCGCGGTCGCGGCGGATCCGGGCCGCATCGGCGTCGTCGGCGGGCCGCGGCCCGGCGGAGGCGCTGATGAGGTCCTCCGCCGCGAGCCGGTCGACGGGGAGGCCATCACGCTCCAGCTCGACGCAGAGCACAGCGGCGGCAGACTCCGACCACACCGTGCGCAGCATCCGCGATGCCACCGCCGGGCCGCCGAGCGAGCCCAGCGAGATTGATTGTCGCTCCTGGCAGTCCAGTGCGAGGGCCGCCAGGGCGCGCACCCGCGACGGCGTCATCGCCCATGCCAGGGCATCGGCTCGCAGGTGCCCGCCGGAGCTCAGGGGGGAGTCGTCGTCCGCCTCGACCGTGTCGAAGAGGTCACCGTCGAAGCCGGACAGCCGCCCCACCCGCGGGGCGGGGACCGCGCCCTCCTCGAGCCCGTGGCAGGCGGCATACACGTGCCCCGGCGTCGCACGCCAGCCGCCGTGGAGCAGCCGGTGCGCCTCGGCGAGGTCCCAGGTGCGGTCGACCGCGACCCCCTCGGCGAGCAGCCGGCGCAGGGTCGACCCGGCCGACCACACCACCCAGCGAGGACCGGCCGACGCCGTCAGCGCCGCGACCCGGTCGGCAGACTCGGCGACCGGGAAGACCGCCTCGGTGCCCGCGCCGAGCAGGCAGCCGTGGACGGAGCCCACGACGAGCGCGACGAGAGGAGCCCGGGCCGCCGAGCCGGGCCGGTCAGCCAACGCAGGAGGCCATCCGCGCCACGGCGTCGCGCAGCACCTCGGGAGACGTGGCGAAGTTGACCCGGACGAACCCCGTCCCGGCGGCTCCGAAGGTCCGGCCCTCCGAGAGGGCCACCCGGCCCCGCTCGAGGAAGACCGCGCCCGGACGGTCACCGAGCCCGAGGCCCCTGCAGTCGAGCCAGGCGAGGTAGGTCGCGTCCGGCGACGTCAGGCGCGCCCCGGGCAGCTGCTCCGACACGAGCTGCGCGAGCAGCGCCCGGCTGGTCTCGAGCTCGACGCGCAGGGCGTCGAGCCACTCGCGCCCGTCCGCCCAGGCGGCCTGCTGCGCGACCACCCCGAGGTGGCTCGCGCCGTAGGTCACGAGCGGGTGCAGGGCCCGCACGTCGTCGACGGCGTCGGGGCCGGGGACGATGAGTGCCGCCTTGAGCCCGGCGAGGTTCCACGCCTTGGAAGCCGACGTGACGGTGAGCCCCGCGCCGGCGCCGGGCACGGTCAGGAAGGGCGTGAAGGCCACGTCACCGAGCACGAGCGGCGCGTGGATCTCGTCGGAGACGACCCGCACGCCGTGCTCCTGCGCGAGGCGGGCGACCGTGGCCAGCTCATCGACGGTGGGAACGGTTCCCGTGGGGTTGTGCGGGTTGCAGAGCAGGTATGCCGCCCGCCCCCCGTCGGCGGTGGCCGACCGGAACGCGTCGGCGAGGCTCTCCGGGTCGAGTCGTCCGTCGGCCGTCAGCGGCGCCTCGACCACCCGGCGCCCCACCGAGGCGATGAGGTCGTAGAAGGCGTTGTAGACCGGCGGGCTGACGACGACCGGGCCGGCCTCGGCGGTGAGCAGCCGCAGCAGGTGGCCGATGCCGGTCAGCACGTCGGTGACGGCCACGGCGCTCCCGGGGTCGAGGTTCCACCCCCAGCGCGCGCGGGCGAAGTCGGCGAACCCAGCGGCATACGGCACCGCAAAGGCGTAGCCGGTGTCCCCGCGCTCGACGGCGCCGCGGACGGCGCTGACGACCGCCGGGCAGGGCGAGGCGTCCATCTCGGCGACCCACAGCGGGAGCACGTCGGGGTCGTAGACCCGCCACTTGACGCTCGTGCGGCCCTGGCGCAGCTCGTCGACCGTGGCGTCGAGGATCGGCGGAGTCATGGGCCGAGCGTACGAGAGGGCCGGTGGGGAGCGCGCGCCGGCAGACCCCGGATGTTTTCCGGCTGGGTTTGCGGGTACGGGGACACTACGGTGACCAGTTGCAGCACCGGGCCCGGACGGGACCGGTGAACACGGAAGGAACGGCGCGTGGGCGTGTTGGGTTGGAACAAGGACGAGGCGAAGCAGGCTTCCGACGAGACGGCTGCGGCGGTCCGGTCGGGCGACGGGGGAGCGCTCGCGCGGGCCCGGGCGACCGACGAGGGCGGTCTGAGCGGCGCCGCGACCCGGCTCGTCGAGCGGCTCCTGGACGTGGGTATCGACGGCCGGGGACCTTTCAGCTCGGCCTCCGAGATCGCCGACAAGGCACTCGAGAGCGCAAACGGCAACACCGGTCAGGCGCTCACGATCATCCAGCGCGACCACCTGACGCTGGGTGGGATCGGCGGCTTCGTCACCGGTCTCGGCGGCTTCTTCACGATGCCCGTCTCGATCCCGGCGAACGTCCTCGAGTTCTACCTGCTGGGCACGAGGGTCACCGCCGCCACCGCGAAGCTGCGCGGCTACGACATCGACCAGCCGGAGATCCGCTCGGCGATCCTGCTCACGCTCGTCGGCGCCGACAGCGAGGACCTGCTCAAGAAGGCCGGCCTGAACGTGGCGGGCGGCAAGCTCTCGGGGATCGCCTTCGACCGGCTGCCGGCTCCGGCACTGATGGTCCTCAACAAGGCGGTCGGCTTCCGGCTGCTCAGCCGGATCGGGCAGAGCACCTTCGCCCGCCTCGGCCGTGCCGTCCCCGTCGTCGGCGGCGTCATCGGTGCCGCCTTCGACGTGTACCTGTTGCGGCGCATCGCCAAACAGGCGCGCAAGGAGTTCCCGCCGGTCGAGACGTTCGGGGGCTGACGCGGTCATGAAGGCCGCGTCACGGATCAAGATCGCCGCCACCGTCGCCTCGGTGCTCCGAGCCGCCACCCGGCCCGGAGCGCCGGCCATGAGCGAGCGGGTCCAGGCGGTGCCGCGCCTGCTCCGGGCCACTCGGGACGGGTCGTATGCCGGCACGACGGTGCGCCGTCTCGCCCTCGTCGCGGGGGCGGTGGCCTACGTCGCCTCGCCGATCGACCTGCTGCCGGAGGCCTTCCTTCCCGTGCTCGGCGCCGCCGACGACGCGGTCGTCATCTCGTGGGCGGTCAAGGCCTTCCTCGAGGAGACCGACCGGTTCCTCGCGTGGGAGCTCGGCCAGGGTGTGCGCGCCCCCCGGGGACCTCGCGGGGGAGCTGGCTCGAGCACCTGGGGCACCCCGGCCACCTGGGGCACCTCTAGTTCGCAGACGGCCGGAGCGTCCTCCACCGGCCGCGGCGACGAGGGTCTCGGCACTGACGGCGGCCCGGGGCGAGGCTCGGCAGCCGGTGTCCGTGACGCCGCCACCGACTACCTGATGGAGTCGCTGCGCAAGCGCCTCGAGCGCTGACCGCCTCGTCCACATCCCCGGCCGACATGGGGGCTCGTCCACAACAGCGGCGGCGGGGGCTGCCGCGTGGATGTGCGCGGCGCGAGGGTCGGTGCATGCCGAAGATCACCCTCTCGGGGTTAGCCGAGCTCGTGTCCATCATCCCCTTCCAGCTCGGATTCGAGCCGCGCCGGAGCGTCGTCATCGTCTGCTTCCACGGCCGCCGCCTCGGCATGACCGCCCGGCTCGACGCCGTGCCGCGGGCTCATGCCGCGGCGGCCGCCCAGCACGTGGTCGCGGCCCTGCTGCAGGAGGCGCCGACCTCGGTGTCGCTCGTCGGCTTCGAGGACCGGGCCGGGGAGACGATGCCCCTCATCGACGCCCTCGCCGCTGCGACCGGCCTCGCGCGCATCGACCTGAGCGCGCGCCTCGTCGTGCGCGACGGTCGCTGGTTCGACCTCGGGTGCGACGACTGTCCTGCGGAGGGGACGCCGCTGCCCGACCGGTCGGACGTCCCGGCGGTCGCGGACTTCGTCGCCCTCGGGCGATCGGTGCTCGAGGGACGGTCGGTGCTCGAGGGGATGGTCCGGCCGCTCGACCCCTCGGTGCCACGCCACGACCTTCTCGAGCAGGCCATCGACGACTGGCAGGAGCGGTACGAGTGGGTCAGACGCGCGGACCGTGGTGTCCCGGCGACGGCCCGGGAGACGGCGCCGACCGGGTCGGTCGAGCCGGACGGGTGCGAGTCCTGCTCGGCCACGGAGTTCATGGTGGAGGAGTCGCTCGTGGCCTGGGGCGGGCTGCTTCGCGGCGAGACGGTGGGACGCGGCCTGGAGCACTGGGTCCCCGCGCTCGTCGGGGTGTTGCGCGACGAGGTGGTCCGGGACGCCCTGATCGCCTGGATCTGTCCCGGCGGCCAGTCCCTCAACCGCGTCGACCCCGAGCTGGTCGACCGGATGGAGGTCCTGCTCGGACCCGAGACCCGCCTCGCCCAGGTCGTCGCCGAGGCGCAGTCCGGCGGTCCCGCGGGGGAGGCCCTCCGCCTCGCGGCGGCGCTCGCGGCGGACTGGGACTCCGTCGACGCCTTCCGCTTCGCCCAGGCCCGGCTCGAGGAGCTGTGTCGGCTCACCCCGGCGGTCCATGCGCCACCCCTGCTCTCCGTCGTCGCCTCCTTCGCGTGGACCTGCGGCGACGGCGCCCGGGCCCGGGTGGCGGCCGAGCTGGGCCTGCTGCTCAAGCCGGAGGACGGGCTCTGCCGGCTCGTGCTCGACGCCGTCGACCGCGGCGTCCGGCCGCCGATGTCGGCCTGAGCTCGGCTGGAGGTTGCCTGGAGGTCGCCTGGACGTCGGTGCTCCGGTCGCGCCCTCCTCGGTGACGCGTCCGGATCGTCCGGGTGGTGGACGGTGGACTTCAGCACGGCGGGCCGTCTCGCCTATGCTGTTCCCAGGTCATGAGTGCCAGCGACAAGCCCCGGCTCGCTGGACGGCAACCCTCCTTCGCGGTGGGGTGCCCCGGGTGAAGACCTGGCCGTGCCCTACCGGGCGCGTGCAAGCGCGAACGACCGAGGAGCCACCTCCATGACGATCACCCACCGTCGGGGTACCCGCCGACCCGGGAGCGGGCACGCTCCCCGGCAGCTCGAGGACCCCGCGGCAGCGCCGTCGCCGGCGAAGGCCGACCCCGCTGACCGTGCGCCCGAGGTCCCTGCACACCCCGCCTCGCCGGGGGCCTGGCGCCACGGTGACCCGGTCGGTGGTCGTCGGTTCGTCGACATCGGTGGGCTGCGGCTCGAGCGCGGTGGCGTGCTCCCGGACGTCCGCATCGCCTACGAGACGTGGGGCACCCTCTCCGCCACGGGCGACAACGTCGTCCTCGTCGAGCACGCCCTCACCGGTGACAGCCACGTCGTGGGGGAGGCCGGCCCCGGTCACGCGTCACCGGGGTGGTGGGAGGGCCTCATCGGCCCCGGGCGCCCCCTCGACACCGACCGGTTCCACGTCGTCGCGACGAACGTCCTCGGAGGCTGTCAGGGATCGACCGGCCCGTCGAGCCTCGCCCCCGACGGGACGCCGTGGGGCAGCCGCTTCCCGTCGGTCACCGTCCGCGACCAGGTCGAGGCCGAGAGGGTGCTGCTCGAACGGCTCGGGATCGACCGCCTCGCCGCCGTCATCGGCGGCTCCATGGGAGGGATGCGTGCGATCGAGTGGGCAGCGACCCACCCGGCGCGGGTCGACCGGTGCATCGTGCTCGCCAGCGCCGCCTACGCCACGGCCGACCAGATCGCGTGGTGCCAGCCGCAGCTGCTCGCGATCAGGGCCGACCCTGACTTCGCCGGCGGGGACTACTACGGCACCGGGCGATCGCCGGAGACGGGGCTCGGCCTGGCGCGGCGCATCGCCCACATCACGTACCGCACCGAGTCCGAGCTGAGCGAGCGCTTCGGCCGGCGCCACCAGACCGGTGAGGACCCGTTCGGGGCCGGCGAGCGCGGCCGCTTCGCGGTGGAGAGCTACCTCGACCACCACGCGGGCAAGCTCGCGCGCCGGTTCGACGCCAACTCCTACCTCGTGCTCACCGAGGCCATGAACTCCCACGACGTCGGACGCGGGCGCGGGGGCGTCGAGGCGGCCCTCGGGGCGGTGCTCGCGGACACCACGGTCGTCTCGGTCGACACGGACCGGCTCTACCCGCCGCGGCTCTCCGACGAGATGGCGGCGGCGCTGCCCCACGCCACCCGGGCCCGGATCGAGTCCGTGTTCGGCCACGACGGTTTCCTGATCGAGGAGGAGCAGGTCGGCGCCGTCGTCACGGCGGCCCTCGGGCGGCCGGTCCACCGGGCTGGCTGAGGCCAGCAGCGGGTGGTCGGTCACGATCCGGTGGAGGCGCTCGTCTGCGCCACCGGGCGGCGCTTTATCGGGTAGCGTCCGGGCTCAGGTGTTTACCGACCAAGGAGGTCCGCGAACGTGGCCATTGTCGTTGGATATGTCGCGACCAAGGAAGGACGCGCAGCGCTTCGGCGCGCAGCGGACGAGTGCGTCCTTCGCAACACCAAGCTCGTCGTGATCAGCTCCCACCGGGGTGGCAAGGAGTTCGACGCCGAGGAGTCGGGGCGCTTCGAGGAGGAGCTCTCCCGGGTCAGGACGCAGCTCGAGGCGCAGGGCCTGACCCACGAGGTGCGCCAGCTCGTGCGGGGCAACGACCCCGCAGAGGACCTCATCGCCGTCGCCCGTGAGGAGGATGCGGAGTTCATCGTCATCGGTCTGCGGCGGCGCAGCCCCGTCGGCAAGCTGATCCTCGGCTCGAACGCGCAGCGCATCCTGCTCGACGCGACCTGTCCCGTGCTCGCGGTCAAGGCCGACTGAGCCCCGGATCGACCCGCGATTTCGCCCAGCGGCTGTCCAACGTTTTATAATGGTGGAGAACCGGATCGCACGAGGCGCACCGCGGGATCGACCAGCACCGTCATCCCCGACTGGCCAGGCACGTCCGGAGCGAAACCCCATTCTCGCTCGCCGTGATGATCCATGTCCGTACCCGGACGTGTTCGCCGGCGGGACCTGCGACGAAAGGCGACTGCTTCCGTGCCGAAGGCAACCACCACTGGAGCCACGAAGACCCTGCCCAAGGCGTTCCAGCATGCTGCCATCCAGCAGCTGCTGACGCGCGGCACGAGCACCGGGAGCGTGACCGGCACCGAGATCGCCCAGGCCCAGATCGACGCCGGTCTGGACCTGCGGGCGATGAAGCCGGTGCTGACCACGCTCGAGGCTCACGACATCGAGGTGGTCATCGACGCGCCACACTCGACAACGACCAAGCCCCGCTCGGGGACCAAGGGAGGCACTGTGGCCACCACGCGCAAGACGGTCGCGGCGACGAAGTCGGCGACACGGACCACGGCACCCACGAGCGACGCCGACGAGTCGGCGCCGGCCGCCAAGACGACCGCGCGCAAGACGGCGGCCAAGAAGGCGACGACGACCGCTGAGGTCGCCGACGCGGCGGCCAAGCCCGTCACGCGCAAGTCGGTGGCCAAGAAGGCTCCGGCCCCGAGGACGGCTGCTGCCAAGCGTGCCGCCGCGGCCAAGGCCGCCGGTGACGCCGACGCCGTCGAGGCACCCGAGGAGCCGGGCGACCTCGTCGTCCCCGACGACGTGGACGACGTCGAGGAGACCGTCGCCGCGCCGAAGGCGCGGGCGACCAAGACCGCGGCCAAGACCGCGGCCAAGGGAGCTGCCGCCGCGGACTCTGCCGACGACGACGACGACGACGAGGACGACGCCGGCAACCCGCGCGCCAAGAAGGCGCCGGAGGAGGAGACGGAGTCCTCGGGCTTCGTCATCCGCGACGACGACGAGGACGACGCCCCGGCCCAGACGGTCGTCACGGCCGGCGCCACCGCCGACCCGGTCAAGGACTACCTCAAGCAGATCGGCAAGGTCGCCCTCCTCAACGCCGAGCAGGAGGTCGAGCTCGCCAAGCGCATCGAGGCCGGCCTGTTCGCGGAGGAGAAGATCTCCGGCTTCGGCCGCCAGGAGAAGTTCTCCAAGATGGGTCGCGAGCTCAACTGGATCGCGATGGACGGCAAGCGGGCCAAGAACCACCTGCTCGAGGCCAACCTGCGTCTCGTCGTCTCGCTGGCCAAGCGCTACACCGGTCGGGGCATGCTCTTCCTCGACCTCATCCAGGAGGGCAACCTCGGCCTGATCCGTGCCGTCGAGAAGTTCGACTACACCAAGGGCTACAAGTTCTCCACCTACGCGACGTGGTGGATCCGCCAGGCGATCACGCGCGCCATGGCCGACCAGGCTCGCACCATCCGCATCCCGGTCCACATGGTCGAGGTCATCAACAAGCTCGCCCGGGTCCAGCGCCAGATGCTGCAGGACCTCGGCCGGGAGCCCACGCCGGAGGAGCTCGCCAAGGAGCTCGACATGACCCCCGAGAAGGTCGTGGAGGTCCAGAAGTACGGCCGCGAGCCGATCTCGCTCCACACCCCCCTGGGTGAGGACGGCGACAGCGAGTTCGGTGACCTCATCGAGGACTCCGAGGCGGTCGTGCCGGCGGATGCCGTGAGCTTCACCCTGCTGCAGGAGCAGCTGCACTCCGTGCTCGACACGCTCTCCGAGCGCGAGGCGGGCGTGGTCTCCATGCGCTTCGGCCTGACCGACGGCCAGCCGAAGACGCTCGACGAGATCGGCAAGGTCTACGGGGTGACCCGGGAGCGGATCCGCCAGATCGAGAGCAAGACGATGAGCAAGCTGCGCCACCCGTCACGGTCCCAGGTCCTGCGCGACTACCTCGACTGACCGCCGACGCACCACATGTGAACGCCGCATCCCGTTGTCCGGGGTGCGGCGTTCGCGTGTGCGGCCCGACGACCCGACCCGTCAGGTGGTCAGGCGGGCAGCTCGACCCACGCCGTGGCGCCGTGGCCCACGGTGCTGTCGATGCCGATCCGGCCCCCGTGCGCCTCGACCACCCGGCGCGCGGTCGTCAGGCCGATGCCGCTGCCGTCGATGGACGGGTTGAGCCGTCCGAAGAGGCGGAACGCCGTCTCCTGGTCGTGCTCGTCGAGCCCGATGCCGTCGTCGGAGACGGTGATCCGGTGGACCCCGTCGAGGTGTCGCGACTCGATGCGGACCTCGGGGGTCGCGCCGGGCCGGGTGAACTTCACGGCGTTCGAGACGAGGTTGAGCAGCACGGAGTAGAAGTGCCGGGCGTCGACCCGCACGGTGGGGAGGCTGCCGACGACGACGTGCGCCCGCGAGGCCCGCAGCTGAGGGGTGAGGTCCTCGAGGACGTCACCGAGCACGAGGTTGAGGTCGGTCTCCGTCACGGCGAGGCCCGAGCCGACGAGCGCGTGGGCGAGGATCCCGTCGAGCATGCCCGCCATCCGCAGCGAGGCGCGGTGCGCCGTCTGCGCGAGCGGGGCCAGCCCCGGGTCTGCTTGCACGGCCGGCTCCTGGCAGAGCAGCTCGGCGCTGGACATGATCGCGGTGAGCGGGGTGCGCAGGTCGTGGCTGATCTGGCCGGCGAAGTGCGCGAGCTGGTCGTTGGATCGCTTGAGCTCGTCGCGCACCGCCGTCAGGGAGGCAAGCGACGCCTCGAGCTCGCGGCTTCGGCGCCGCAGCTCGAGCAGGTCGACGACCCGCTCGGCCAGGGCCACGACGCCTCGCTGCTGCTGGGCGGTCAGGTCGCGCGGCGCCTCGTCGAAGACGCACAGGCGACCGATGACGACGCCGTCCGGCGTGGTCAGCGGGGTGGAGGCGTAGAAGCGGACGCTGGCGATCTCGCCGTTGACGAACGGGTTCTCGCGGAATCGCAGGTCGGCTGAGGCGTCCCGTACGACGACGATGTCGGGCTCGTCGAGCACGACCGCGCACATCGAGTCCTCACGAGCGCACACGGACGGCGCGAACCCTGCGGTCGCGATCTGGTGCTGCTCGGTGGCGGTGATCAGGTTGAGGGCGGCCCGGGGGACGTGGCAGATCTGGGCAGCGAGGTGGACCAGGGCCTGCAGGTCGCGAGGCGGTCCGGAGTCGAGGACCTCGTAGAGCCGCAGCTGGGCTTCCCGCCGGTTGTCGATGACATCCGGCATCACCAGATCCCTCCTTCGCTCGACGATGGTCACCGCGCACAGTTTCGCACGAAAGGGGACATACCGCGACGTAACCGTTGCCAACGTGTGGATCAGATGTGGCTTTCGCGTGGGATGTCGGTGGATCGCGCCTCCATAAGTTGAGCATCAGCACCAGGGACCACCACCCACCACACCGGCCGACAGGCCCCAGCCCAACGGAGACACACCATGATCGCCAACCGCCACAAGGTCATCCTTCCCCTCGCCACGCTCGTCGCCGCTGCCGCCGTCGCCGTCGGCTCGGGAGCCACCTTCACCTCGCAGAGCAGCAACACGATCAGCTCGGTCACCTCCGGCACCCTGACCCAGAGCAACTCCAAGTCCAACGCGGCGATCTTCACCCTCACCAACATGAAGCCGGGCGACACGGTCAACGGTGACCTGACGATCACCAACACCGGCACGCTCCCGGCCGCCTTCAGCCTCACCGAGGTCAGCTCGACCAACGCCTTCAGCGCCGACAACCTCACCCTCAAGATCTCCAACACCACGAGCGGCACCGTCGTCTACGACGGCACCTTCGGTGGCCTCAAGGACGGCGTGAAGAACGACCTGGGCACCTTCGCCCCCTCGGCCAGCGGCCTCTACCGCTTCACCGTGAAGCTCTCCGCCGACGCCGCGAACGTCGACCAGGGCAAGAGCGCCTCGGCCGTCTACCAGTGGGACGCCACGCAGCTCGCCGCGGACACGTCCAACCAGTGACGCCCACGGGGCGGTGAGAGCCGCCCCGACACCTGCACGACCACCGCAGCACGAGCCACCAGCCAGCACCGCAACGAGGAGCACGACATGGACCAGGTCACTCAGCCCAGCGCTTCGCCTCGGCCGTCGCTGACGCGCCGGGTCGTGCAGCGCGCCGGCAACGCCGCGATGACCGTCGTGACCCTGATCTGCATCGCCTGGCTCGCCACGAGCCTGTTCGGCTTCAGCCGGTACGTCATCACCGGGGGGTCGATGACGGGCTCGATCTCGAAGGGGTCGCTCGCGTTCGAGCGGAGCGTCCCGGTCTCGCAGCTCGAGGTCGGTGACGTCATCACCTACCTGCCGCCCGCCGACTCAGGCGTGAGCAACCTCGTCACCCACCGGATCCTCGAGATCACGACGGAGCCGGGGAAGCCGGTGAGCTACCGCACCAAGGGGGATGCGAACGCCACGGCGGACTCCTGGACCTTCGAGCTGACCCAGAGCACGCAGCCTGTCGTCTCGTTCACCGTGCCGGCCCTCGGCTACGTCTTCGTGGCCCTGGCCGACCGCGACACGCGGATGCTCGTCATCGGCATCCCCGCGGCCCTGCTCGCCCTGCTCTCGCTCGTCGAGCTGGTCGTCGTCCTGCGGCGACCGGCCACCGCCGCCGGCGAGCAGCCCGCCACGGCAGCCGGGGAGACCTCGGCCGCCTGAGAACCCCCCGACGCGCCGACCCCGGAGGGGTGGGCCGGCGCCGTCGGATCCCGCGCAGCAGGAGGTGGGGGCCTCCGCTGGCGCACGAGCTCTCGACCTGCCGGCCCCGGAGGGGTTGGCCGGCAGGTCGAGAGCTCAGCCATCAGCCCGAAGTGTGGATCTGGGGGCCGGGTTTGTTACCGGCCCGTTGATCATGACCTCCTATCGTCGGACCAGACGAACCAAACAGACGAAACGCCCGTACCGCCCGATCTGACCGAAGGTGAACGACCGACCATGCGACCTCGACTCCGTGCCCTGCTCACCGTGGCCCTCGTGGCCGCGGTGGCGGGCGTCGGGGCGCCGGCCTTCTCCACGGCCGCCTTCACGGCGAGGACGACCAACACGGCCAGCGTCAGTGCCGCGGCCGACTGGACGCCACCGACCGTCTCGCTGGTCAACCCGGGCAGCCCGGTGCGGGGGAGCATCGTCGTCAGCGCCACCGCGAGCGACGCGGAGAGCGGCATCCAGAACGTCGTCGTCCAGGTCCTCCCGCCGGGGGGATCCTGGACGACTCTCTGCACCTCCACGGCCGCTCCGTACGGCTGCCCGTGGAACACGGCCGGGGGCGCGGACGGGACCTACGGCCTGCGTGCGACCGCCACGGACAAGGCGGGCTATGCCTCGACGACGAGCGCCGTCCAGACCACCGTCGCCAACAACGTCACCGTCGTGCTCGCCGACCCCGGCGACGTCGTGCGCGGGAGCGTGCCGCTGTCCACGAGCGTCTATGGAGGCGGCACGGCGACCTACACCGTGCGGGTCGAGTACTCCGTCGCCGACTCCGGCTCGTGGAAGTCGATCTGCACGGGGGTCGCCTCGCCCTACGGATGCTCCTGGTCGACGGCGAGCCTCGCAAGCGGCTCCTACGACCTGCGATCCATCGCCACCTCGGGCTCGACGAGCGTCACCTCGGCGGCCATCGCCGGCGTCCTCGTCGACAACACCGCGCCCACCGTCACGACGATCAACCCCGGGAGCCCACTTCGCGGGACCGTGACCCTGGCAGCCACGGCGACCGACGCCGACTCCGGGATCGACCAGGTGCGGATCCAGATCGCGCCCTCGGGCTCGACGAGCTGGACCGACGTGTGCACCCTGTCGACAAGCCCCTACAGCTGCCGCTACGACACGAGCAAGGTCGTCGACGGCACCTACTCCTTCCGGTCGGTCGCCACCGACGCGGCCGGCAACACGACCACCTCGGCGACGGTCAGCACCCGCGTCGTCGACAACACCGTCTCGGCCGTCGCTATGGAGGACCCGGGCGACTACCTCTCCGGCACCACGGCCCTGACGGCCACGGCCAGCTCCTCGGCCGGGGTCCGGTCGGTGACGATCCAGCGGGCACCGAGCGGCACGACCTCGTGGACCGACGTCTGCACCGACACGACGAGCCCCTACGGCTGCTCGTGGTCGACGACCGGGGTCCAGGACGGCCTCTACGACCTTCGTGCCCTGCTCGTCGACGGGACCGGCGCCACCACCGTGTCCACCACGGTCTCGGCTCGCCGGGTGGACAACACCCCGCTGCGCGCCTACGACGTCCAGACGTCGAACGGCGGCGGCACGGCCGGCCGGATCGAGCCCGGAGACAGCCTCACCTTCACCTACAACGACCTCGCGGACCTCTCGACGATCAGCTCCGGCTGGGGCGGCGAGCCCCGCAACGTCACCCTGAGGGTCCGTGACGGCAACCTGCTGGGGCAGGGCAGCTCGGGCGACACCGTGGACGTCCAGGGCATCGGCTCGACCGTCAACCTCGGCTCGGTCAACCTGCGCCAGGACTACATCAAGACCAACAAGTCGACGACCTTCTCCGCGATCATGACGGCCTCGACCGCGACCGTGGCGGGCGTCAGCGTCACCCGCATCACCGTGGACCTCGGGAGCAACAGCAGCAGCGGGCTGCTGCGGACCACCAGCTCGGCCGCGGCGATGGTCTGGACCCCCTCCTCGGCGGTCCGCGACCTGCTCGGTCGGGCCAGTTCCACGACCCCCGTCACCGAGCTCGGCACGTCGGACAGGGACTTCTGATGGGTGCGCTGATGACGCGGCTCCCCGCGCCGAGGACACCGGCCGGCTTCGTCGACCGGTGGGTCGACGACGCGCCCGAGGAGACGGACGGGGCGTGCCCGGAGCGGCCCGCCGAGGTGGCGGCCGAGGTGGCAGCCGCCGCGAAGGGCCCTATGCTGCCTCCCGTGGCCGTGCACCTGCTTCTCGTGGAGGACGACGACGGCATCACCATGCCGCTCACCCGCACCCTGGAGCGAGAGGGCTACACCGTGGAACGGGTCGCCACCGGCGCCGAGGGCCTCGAGCGGGTCTCGCGCGGGGGAGTCGACCTCATC
>JBDSSS010000080.1:0-17502 GCA_039928615.1 Terracoccus sp.
GACAGGTGGGGGGAAGTGGGCACTCGACCGGGGTGGGGGTCAGGCGGTGGCGTTGAAGGCCTCGATGCGCGCGACCGCCTCGGCGACGGCCGTGCTCCCGGCCGCAAAGCTGAGCCGCACCGCGGTCGCCCCGCGACGGTCGTCGAAGTCTCCCCCGGGGGTGATCGCCACCCCCGCCTCCTCGAGCAGCGCCCGGGCGTATGCCGCCGAGCCACCCCAGCGCTCGAGCCGGCTCCCGAGGTCGGCCCAGTAGTAGAACGCGCCATCAGCCGGAGCGGCCGCCCCCCAGCCGAGGCGGGACGCGTTGTCCAGCAACAGCTTCCGGGTGCGACCGAACTCCGCGACGGCCTCGTCGCACTCGCGGTAGGACTCCTCGGCGAACGCGGCGACAGCGGCATACTGCGCCGGGGCGGGCGGGCACAGCGCGACGTTGCCGGCGAGCGCGTCGACCGGACGCACGAGGTCCTCGGGCAGCAGCATCCAGCCGAGGCGCCAGCCCGTCATCCCCCAGTACTTGCTGAAGGATGAGATGACGACGGCGGACTCGTCGACCTCGCGGGCGCAGACCCCGCGCGGGTCGGCGGCGCCGGGCTGCGGATAGGTCACCCCGTGGTAGATCTCGTCGCTGACGAGACGGACCCCGTGCGACGCGCACCACTGCGCGATCGCCGTCAGCTCGACCCGGTCGACCATCGTGCCCGTCGGGTTCGCCGGCGAGGCGAGGACGAGACCGGCGAGCGGTCCACCCGCCTGGGCGACGTCGAGCAGGTCGGGGGTGGGCTGGAAGCGCACCTCCGGACCGCAGTCGATCTCGACGACCTCGCAGCCGAGGGCGGCGAGGATGTTGCGGTAGGCCGGGTAGCCGGGCCTCGCGAGCGCCACCCGGTCACCCGGGTCGAAGGCGGCGAGGAAGGCGAGGACGAAGCCGCCGGAGGACCCCGTCGTGATCGCGATCCGCGCCGGGTCGACGTCGAGGTCGTACCACCGGCGGTAGTGCGCGGCGAGCTCGGTGCGCAGCTCGCGGATGCCGAGGGCCGAGGTGTAGGTGAGGGCACGCCCGGACGTGTGGATCGCGGCCGCGGCCGCGGAGACGAGCGAGGGCGCTCCCCCCGACGGCTCGCCGGCGCAGAGCGACACGATGTCGCGGCCCTCTCCGCGGAGCACGGCGACCCGGTCGAGGACGTCCATCACCTCGAAGGGGGCCACGCGGGAGCGTCGCGAGGCGGTGAGCGGCGGCGGTGTCTGCGTCACCGGCCCAGTCTCCCCCACGCCCGTGGGCCTCGGCGCCGACCTCGTGCAGGCGCAGCAGGACGCAGTGGCATCATCGCCGGCATGACCCTGATCGAGCTTCCCGACGGCCGCCACCTCGACGTTGCCGTCAGCGGCCCCGACTCGGGGACCCCGCTGCTCTACCACCACGGGACCCCCGGCTCGGTCCGCGCGTTCCGGTCCCTCGAGCGTGCCGCGCACAGCCGGGGTCTTCGACTCGTCACGTGGTCCCGGCCCGGCTACGGAGTCTCGACGCGGCGGCCCGGCCGCAGCGTCGTCGACGTCGTGGACGACGTCGAGACCGTGCTCGACCACCTCGGCGCACCCCGGTGCCTCGTCGCCGGCTGGTCCGGCGGTGGTCCCCACGCCTTGGCGACCGGGGCGCGTCTCGCGGGCCGGGTGGCCGGCGTGCTCACCATCGCGGGAGTCGGCCCCCACGACGCGAGCGACCTCGACTTCCTCGCGGGGATGGGTGAGGACAACCTCGAGGAGTTCGGGCTCGCGTTGCGCGGCGAGGAGGCCCTGCGCGGCTTCCTCGACGACGCAGCTCCGGGGCTGCGGGCCGCCAGCCCCGGCGACATCATCGAGGAGATGCGCAGCCTGCTGCCGGTCGTCGACCAGGCGCTCGTCACCGACGAGTTCGGGGAGGACCTCGCCGCTGCCTTCCACGAGGCCCTGCGGGTCGGGGTCGACGGGTGGCTCGACGACGACCTCGCCTTCTGCCGGCCGTGGGGCTTCGACCTCGCCGAGACCGCTGTGCCGACCTTCGTCTGGCAGGGCTCGGAGGACCTCATGGTGCCCTTCTCGCACGGCCAGTGGCTCGGCGAGAACGTCCCCGGGGTCACCGCGCACCTGCTCGAGGGCGAAGGACACCTCTCGGTGCTCGTCGGCTCGGTCGACGCCATGCTCGATGAGCTCGTCGACACCCTCTGAAGCGACGGAGACGGCGACAGCGACGGCGACGTCAGAGCAGCGGGGACAGGTCGAGCGACTCGACGAGTCGGGCGACCATCGCGACCCCGGCCTGGGTCAGCCGGGGGGACCCGTCGAGCCAGCTGCTGTAGTCAGAGGCCGGCTCACGTCCGCTGGACCCGTTGACGGCGTGCCACAGGTCCGCGCAGACGAACCCGTGCGCGGTCGCCGCCGCGCAGTCCGCGGTGGCCCACCGGCCGGTGAGCTCGAGAGACCGCTCGAGCGCGGGTCCGAGCCACGAGGACGGGGGTAGGGCTTCGAGGTCGGGGTGCCCGACGAGGCCGTTGAAGACACCGAGGTCGACGAGCACCGCCGGGTGGTCGGACACGAGGCTCTCGATGGAGGCGTAGATCTGCCCGAGTCGGCTCCGGTAGCTCGACACGAACGCGTACAGGCACGCGTCGGACAGCTGGGCCAGCACCTCAAGTCCGGAATCGTCGTGGTCGCCGGTCCACGCCGTGACCCCGCACGGGAAGGCCAGGACCCCGCCCTGGCTCTGCATCCCCACGGACACGACGACGAGGTCGGCCTCTCCGATGATGCGCTCGCGCTCGTCGGAGGTGAGTCCGAGCAGCACCCCGTCGACGTCGCCACCCGGGAGCGAGAGGTTGACGGTCACGACCGGTCGCCCGGTGAGTTCGCCAAGGTCCCGCGCGAGGGCCTGTTCTAGGCTGACGCAGGGGGCGACCCGTCTCGGCGCCCCGGCCACGCAGCCGGGGATCGGGACGGTCAACGAGTCTCCCACGACGACGACGCGGAGCGGGTCGGTCCGCGTCATCCTGGGCTCCGGCGTGATGACGGCATCGGGCGCCACCACCGAGAGAGGGCGGGCGTTCCCCAGAGTCCCGTCGCAGGCACCCAGGGCGGCGATCACGGCGACGATCGTGACCACGACGCCGACCGCACGGCGGCCGGAGCGCGACCCCCGGCCCTGACCGCTTCTGCCTCGCACCACGAGCCACCTCCCGGGGACTGTAGAACCCTTCCACCGTACTCTCGGCCAGCCTGCCGGGCCCGTGGTTTTCCGGGCCCCAACTAGGCTCCAGCCATGTCGCGAACGCTCGACCTGGCCACCACGCTCGCCCCCGACCTCGTCGCTCTCCGACGTCGGCTCCACCAGATCCCTGAGATCGGCCTCGACCTGCCGCTGACGCAGCAGGCGGTGCTCGACGCGCTGGAGGGTCTCGACCTCGAGATCACGCTCGGCACCTCGTTGTCGTCCGTCGTCGCCGTCCTGCGTGGCACCGCGCCGGTGCCCGACGCCGAGCGCAGTGTCCGTCCCGCGGTGCTGCTGCGCGGCGACATGGATGCCCTGCCCGTGACCGAGGAGGTCGTCTCGGACCACCGCTCGACCCATGACGGGGTGATGCACGCCTGTGGGCACGACCTGCACATGGCCGCCCTCGTCGGGGCTGCGCAGGTGCTCCACGCGATGCGGGACGAACTCGCCGGTGACGTCGTGTTCATGTTCCAGCCCGGTGAGGAGGGTCCGGGCGGGGCCGCCCCGATGATCGACGAGGGCCTGCTCGAGGCGAGCGGGCACCGGGTCTGCGCGGCCTACACGTTGCACGTCTACTCGGCCGAGCACCCCAAGGGCACGTGGTTCGGCCGACCCGGCCCGCTCATGGCCGCAGCGGACGAGGCCGTCGTCCGCGTCGTCGGCCGGGGCGGCCATGGCGCCTCACCGCACCGCACCCTCGACCCGATCCCGGTGGCCTGCGAGATGGTCGTGGCCCTGCACACGATGGTGACGCGCGGCTTCGACGTGTTTGACCCGGCCGTCGTGACCGTGGGCCGGATCGCCGGTGGGACGAAGGACAACATCATCCCCGACGACGCCGTCTTCGAGGCGACGGTCCGCACCCTGTCGCCCGAGTCCCGACAGCGCGTGCAGGAGCGGATCACCCGGCTGTGCAAGGGGATCGCCGAAGCCCACGGTCTGACGGCCGAGGTCGACTACCGGCTCGGCTACCCCGTGACCCGCAACGACGAGGCTGAGTTCGCCCACGCGCAGGGCGTGGTGGCCGACCTCTTCGGGGCAGACCGCTGGACGCCGATGGCTGATCCCGAGCTGGGGTCGGAGGACATGTCGTTCGTCCTCGACGAGGTCCCCGGGGCCTACCTCAACCTCAGCGCCTGCGCGCACGACAACCCGGCTGACGCGGACGACAACCACTCCCCCCGTGCCGAGTTCGACGACTCGGTCCTCGGTGACGCGGCGGCCTACCTCGCAGAGGTGGCACTACGCCGACTCGCCGCCGGGCCGGCCACGACCTGACGGGGTCGTCCCGATCCCGTCAGGTCGTCCGCGCCGGTTGGGTGGTCAGCTCGACCGTCTGGACCACCCAGAAGACGGCGAACGCGGCCAGGACGACGACCTCGGCCCAGAAGACACCGGTGCTCGACCCTCGCCACACGGTGATGGCGACCGCGAGGAGGCCCGCGGGGATCGCTGCCGCCACCCCGACGTACCACCCGGAGTAGCTCGAACCCTTGGTGCTGAACGCGTTGATGGCCGCGACCAGGACGATGGCGACGAACATCGGGATGGCAGCGAGCGGGTGCCCGATCGCGGCCAGCAGCTCCGGGTCGACGAGGACGAGGACCCCGTAGCCGACCAGCCAGAGCCCGACGGCGATGGCGCCGACCCGTGCCAACGGCTCCTTCGGGAAGGGAAAGCGCCTGGAGAGGTACCAGTTCGCGCAGAGAGCCAACACGAACGCCAGGATGACTGCACGGACGCCCGTGCTGATGACCTCGAGGGGGACCTTCGTGTCCGACGGCGTGGGGATCGTTGCGACGAAGAAGGCCATCGTGCCGGAGAAGTCGAGCAGGTGGTCCTCGGACTCGGTGTTTCCCTGGTAGGCGAGCATCGCGATACCGATCCCGGCCAGGACACCGGTGAAGATCGTCTGGGAGCTGCCGTAGTAGTAGGCGCTGATCGATCCTCGCAGGCCGCCGATCTGGAGGGTGTCGAGCAGCACCGCCGCGGCGAGCATCACGACGAGCACGACCACCGCCGCACGGAGGTACCCGTAGGTACCCCGGAAGGCGGGGTTCTCCGGTGGCGGGGCGGCGCGGCCCGTGACTCGTCTCATCCTCGACATCCGCCACCCCTACCCACGAGAGCACGCCACCGATCTGATCCGACCAGAATGCCATTCGAAGTCCCGCCCCGCAGGCGCTTGGCTGGGAATGTCGGAACCGGCGCAGGACCGAAGGTCAGCGCAGACGCAGCAGCGTGCTGGCGAGGTAGGGCTGGAGGGCGCCGGCCCAGCGGGCACTCGTCGCCGGGAGGGTGGGCAGACCCTGGGGTGCCGGCTCCGTCGACCTCGCAACAAACGCCATGGCCGCCGCGGCTGCGATGGCGAGAAGGTCCGCAGGGTCGCGGTCGCGCAGCACCGGGTCCAGTGCCGCGACCTCCGCGGTGCTGGGCTCCGCACCCGTCATCGAGCAGTCCAGCGCCAGCAGGGCATGGTCCATCCACCGGGCTCCTCGACGCACCTGGCCCCAGTCGACGAGCACGGTGCGGTCCGGGGTCAGCACGACGTTGTCGGCGCGGATGTCCCAGTGCAGCAGGGAGTCGCCGGCGATGAGGTCGCCCGCTCGCGCCGCATGCCACGCCAGCGCATCGTGGTGGTCGCGCCACCACGTGTCGACCAGGTCGAGGCGGCTGCCCAGCGTCCGCCAGGCGGTGAGCAGGAGGGGCGCGCTGTCGACGGCCCGAGCGACGCCATCGAGCCGGACCCCGTCGAGGACGGGTCTGAGCTCGAGCAGGAGAGCCCCGACACGGGCCAGGTCGGCGCGGCTCCAGGGGGCCGCCGGCGGGGAGCCGGGCAGGTCCTCGATGAGCAGGGCCACCCAGTCGCCGTCGTCGTAGACGTCGAGGAGCCGCGGAAGGCCCGCGTGGATCGGCAGAGCCGCAAGCACCCGCGCCTCGTCCCGCAACAGGCCCGGCGTCTTGGGGTTGAGCCCGGCGCCGCAGGCCTTGACGAACCCGGACACACCGCGGGCGCTGCGCACCCGGGCGGCGGGCCCCGGCGACATGCCGCCGACGCAGTCCACGACCTGCTCCACCGTTGCGCCCAGCGAGAGGTCGACCCAGTCGCGGACGCACTGCGGGGCCTCGGCATAGCCGATGCGCACCCCGACGGCGTGCCCCCCGGCCATCAGCTGAGGATGTCGGACCGCCGGAAGCGGCGGTAGGCGAGCACCGTGAAGGCCACCGCCCAGACGAGGGACCAGAGCGCTCCGTGGGCCATGTCCGTGTAGTCAGGAGACACGGCCAGGGCGTCCTGCCAGGCCCTCGAGTAGTGCCCCGGGAAGGCGTGCCGGTAGGGCTCGAGGGCGTCGAGCTGGTCGAGGATGTTGAACAGGATGCTCACGAGGACCGCGCCGCCCACGGCGGCGAGCGGGGCGTCCGAGCGGGTCCCGATCCAGAAGGCCACCGCCGCGATGGGCAGCAGGGTGAGGAAGATGTAGCCCATCGCGAGAGCGAGGCGGGGCAGGAACTGGGCCCACGTCAGGTTCTCCCCGATCGGGTTCGTCAGCGGAGCCCACCCGTAGGCGATGCCCCCGACGAGCAGCCCCCAGGCGGGCAGCAGGAACGTCGCGAAGAGCGTCGAGCCGACCCCGATGACGAGCTTGCTCGTGAGCAGCCGGGCCCGCCGCACCGGGGCGATCAGCAGGTAGCGCAGCGACGCCCACGAGGCCTCGGCCGGGACGGCGTCGCCGCAGAAGAGCGCGGCGAGCAGCACGAGCAGCAGCTCGGAGGAGAGGAAGACGAGCACGAGGCTGAAGTTCGCGGCCCCGCTCTGGGCGAGGTCGAAGATCCGGGTCGTCGCGCCGCCGCGGCTGCTGCTGTTGCGGTCGCCGAAGAAGAACGACCCGACGAGGACGAGCGGGAGCGCGAGGAGCAGCCCGAACGCCCAGATCGTGCGGCGACGCCCCCACTGGCGCCGGACCTCGGCACGCCACGAGAGCGGGCTGTGCACGTGCGTCATCGGCTCGTCGGCGGTGGCCGTCGCCGGCTCCATCACGTCGAGCAGCGCCTCGCCGGGCCCGTGCTCGTCGTCGGCCTCCGGCCGCGCCACGGGGGTCTCGCTCATCGGGCCCTCACCTGCCTCAGTCGCTCGACGAGGGAACCGCCCTCGTCACCGGGCTCCCCGGCGGGGCCGGCACCCGTCGCCGTGGAGATGACACCGAGGAAGACCTCCTCGAGGTGGCGACGGCTGCTGACGCCGATGACGGGCAGACCGGCCGTGACCGCCGCCGAGACGACCGCGGCGCGGCCGCGGTCCGCCACGACGACGAGCCGCGACGGGGTGTCGACGCGCACCTCCGTGATGCCGTCGGTCGCCTCGAGCGCGTGGACGCCGTCGCGGACGACGTCGTGGTCGGTGTCCTCGGGCAGGTCGAGGATCGTCGTGTCGGCACTGTCGACGAGGTCGGCGACGAGCCCCGAGGTGATGACCCGCCCGGCGTGCATGACGATGACGTGGGTGCAGGTCATCTCGACCTCGGCGAGCATGTGGCTCGACACGACGACGGTGCGGCCCGTCTCCGCGTAGCGCCGCAGGATCGGGCGCATCGCCGCGATCTGTGGTGGGTCGAGGCCGTTGGTGGGCTCGTCGAGGATGAGCAGCTCGGGGAGCCCGAGCATCGCCTGGGCGATGCCGAGTCGCTGGCGCATCCCCTGGCTGTAGGACTTGACCGGCCGGTCGACCGCCCCGCCCAGCGCCGCGACGTCGAGCGCCTCGTCGAAGTGCGCGTCGGCGGCGCTGCGACCGGTGGCGGCCCAGTAGGCCTCGAGGTTCTGCCGGCCGGTCAGGTGCGGCAGGAAGCCGGGCCCCTCGATGAGGGCGCCGACCCGTGCGAGGACGGGCGACCCGGCTGAGACGGCCTCGCCGAGGACGTGGACCGACCCTGCGTCGTGGCTGATCAGGCCCATCACCATCCGCATGGTCGTCGTCTTGCCGGCACCGTTCGGGCCGAGCAGCCCGACGACCTGGCCCTTCTCGGCGCGCCACGACACGTCGTCGACGGCGCGGTGACCGTCGGCGTAGGTCTTGACCAGGCCCTCCACGACGAGGGGGATGTCGGCGAGGTCGGGCCGGGCCGGCTCGAGACGCAGCCGGCGGCGACGGACGAACCAGCCGAGCAGCGCGAGCAGCAGCAGGGCCGCGAGCATCCCGATCGCGATGAGCGCCTCCGTGTCGAGCCCGCCGACTGCCGCGGCGCCGGCGACGGCCGTCCCCGTGGCGATGGGCAGGGTGAGGGCCGAGGCGTTGCTGACCGCGATGCGGCTCGGCTCCCGCGAGTTCGCGTAGGTCGACTCGGTGCTCGTCAGCAGCACGCGCCAGCGGCTGCCGGCCGGCATCTCGTAGGTCGCACCCGGCAGCGACAGCGTCACCGGGGTCGGCGTGCCGGGCGTGACGGTCACCCGGAGCGGGGCGACGAGCGGGTTGGCGAGGGTGGCCGAGCCGCCGGTGACGCGCCATACCGACGCGAAGAGCGTCACGTCGCTCGTGCTCGAGGTCACGGTGAGCCGCAACGTCGGCGAGCCGACGACCGTCGTGGCCGTGGCGACCGGCTCGGAGTCGAGCGCCGTCGACTGTCCGGGCAGCGCCGCGATCTGGTAGGTCGAGAGGCTGATGCCGAGCGCGGCGAGTCCCGGCACGGCGATGAGTGATGCCGGTAGGCCGCCGGGCGGGTGGATGAGGCCACCGCTCGTCGTCGCGAGGGGCAGCGTCGCCGTCAATCGCTCCGCTCCCGACAGGCCGGGGTATGCCGGGAGCGTGTGGAGAGTCGTCGGCTGGCCGGTGCGCTGGGCGGGCAACGGGTAGGTGAACTTCGCTGTGGGCAGGGCGGACTCGCGCGGGGCCTTGTCGCGCACGTAGTGGTCGAGCCACGCGTAGGACGCCGCGGTCTCCTCCGCCTCGTGGGTGCTCGGTGCGTCGTGGCCACCATCGCTCCAGCGGATCGCGAACGGCGTGCCGCTGGCCGCGAGCGCCGCCGCGTTGGCGTCGGCCTGGTCGAGTCCGAAGAGCGAGTCACCGATGCCCTGCACGAGGAACGTCGGGGCGGTCACCTTGGCCATCGTCGGCTTGGGGCTGTGGGCGCGGAGCAGGGCCGTCAGCTCCGACGACGGGGTGCCCGACTCGGACGTCTGCACGAAGAGCCGGCAGATCGTCGGGTCGAAGCGCCCGCACGAGGTGGCGGCCGCCGCGGCCGCACCATTTGCCGACCCGCTCGCCAAGGGGGTCACGGCCGGCGTCGTCGACGGGGTCGACGAAGACGTCGGGGCCCCGACGCCTCCACGCCCGCTCGCCGACAGGAAGAAGGTGCTCGCCCAGACCTGCTTGAAGGGTCCGGGCTCATCGATCGGCGACCGTCCGGCCGCGGTCGTCGGGTCGGCGGTCAGTGCGGCCTGGGGGAAGAAGGCCGTCGCGAGGTCGTTCCACGTGATGGCGGACACGACGGCGTCGACGCGCGGGTCGACTCCGGCGAGCATGAGGCCGAGGGCGCCGCCGTAGGAGCCACCCATCACTCCCATCCGAGGATCCCCCGCGGAGTCGAGCTCGACGTCGCTGCGGGTGGCCGCGGCGTCGACGATCGCTCGGGCGTCTGCCACCTCGAAGGCGGGGTCGTCGAGGTGGATCCGTCCACCGGAGGCGCCGAAGCCGCGGGCACTCCACGTCGCGACGACGTAGCCACGGGCCTGGAGCGCGGCCGCGTCCGTGCTCACCGAGTCCTTGCTCCCACCGAAACCGTGGGCGAGCAGCACGAGCGGGTGCCGCTTGCCGTCGGCCTGCGGCCAGAAGGACACGTCGAGGCTGACCGCCGCGCCGTCGGGCTCGGGGCCGACCGGGAGCATCGCCGCCTCGGGGGCGGCGGCAGCCGCGATGGTCAGGGTCGTTCGCGTCGGCGCGGCAGCGGCCGCTCCGGCCCCCACCGAGGCCACCCCGGCCGCTCCGGTCACGCAGAGAAGGGCAGCGAGCCCGGCGCGGAAGACCGACCGGGACCCGTGGCGACGACGCGACCTGCGTCTGCGCTCGCGCGAGGGGGGTCCGACCGGCATACGACCATCAGATCACGGCAACCCGTGATCGCGTCGGGGGCCTCAGTCCTGCTGCATCCGCCGCTCGAGCCAGAACGCCACCCCGAGGCAGACGACGAGAACCATCGCGGGTGGCAGGAAGCGGGCCCCGCCCTCGAGCTCCAGCCACGCGTAGGGGGCGTCGGTGAACGCGAAGAGGTCAAGCTGGAGCAGGTAGCGCACGATCGGCAGCACGCCGAAGACGAGGCCGAGCGCGCCGACGACGTTGATCACGAAGCGCTGGCCGGCGCCGGTGCTCTCGGGCGGGACCGTCACGGGCTCAGGCCTGCCCGTGGTCCGCCGAGCCGGCGATGAGGTGGTCGGCGCCGAACATCGCTGCGGTCTGGCGCCCGGTCGGGGTGCCCGCGTCGAGGTCGGCGCCGGCGTCGACGAGGGCCCGCACGACGGCGTCCTCCCCCTTGGAGAGTGCGCCGGCGACCGGGGTCTGGCCGCGGCCGTTGGGCAGGTCGACGTCGGCGCCCCGGGCGACGAGGGCCACGACGGTCTCGGCCCGGCCGTGGTAGGCCGCGAGCATCACCAACGAGTTGCCGTCGCCGTCGGCGAGGTCGACCGGGACGCTGTGGTCGAGCAGCTCGGTCAGCTCACCCGTGCGCCCCTCGCGGGCGAAGTCCATCGCCAGCGCGGTCACCTGCTCGCGCTGCTCCGCACCGATCACGTCCCACGCGCCGCCGTCCGTCATGGACCCAACCTACGCAATGGCGCGGTCACGCCGCCGCACCCGGTGGCCCGCCGACGTGCTGAGCCAGTGCAGCGCCAGGCATCCCCCGGCGAGCGCCCCGAGCACGTGCCACGCCGCGTGACCCTGGAGCGGGCTGAGCGGGTCGCAGACCGCGCCCGACTGGTCGAGCAGCCAGATGACGTATGCCGCTGACTGCAGTCCCAGCCCCGTCCACAGCCAGCCCGAGCCGCGACCCGCGTCCCCCGCGGCGCGGCCGCGCCACACCTCCAGCGCGATCCCCGGCAGCAGGACGGCCGCGAAGACCCACCGTCGCGACTCCGGCCACGCGAGGAGCGCTCCCCCGAGCAGGAGCAGCAGGAGGGCGCCGCCGGTGACGGCGGCCCGGAGGGGGACCCAGCCGAGCCGGACGAGCGCGCCGGCGATCAGGACCGAGCCCACGGCATACATCGGGAAGACGTCGAGGAACTGCCCCCAGAGCGTGAGCGTCGCGTGGAAGGCGAAGCTGCCGAGACCGACCGCCGCGAGCGCGATGCCGAGCGCTCGGACGAGGCCGACCTCGGGAGCCGTTGCGCTGCGGGAGCGCCCGACGATCGCCGTCGCGACGAGCGCGCCGACGATGACGAAGGCGAGCGAGGACCAGGCGTTGGCGGGCTGCGCGAGGCCACTGTCGCGCACCGCCTCGCAGAAGCAGCGGGTAGACAGGCACGTCGCGCCGTCTCCGGTCATGTTAGAAACACTCCCATGGCCATCACTGCCCTCGGCGGCACCCCAGCGCACACCATCGGAGACCTCCCCCCGGTCGGCTCCCCCGCTCCCGACTTCGTCCTCGCCGGATCAGATCTCGGCGACTTCGAGCAGCCCGAGCACACCCGGGTCGTGCTCAACATCTTCCCGAGCGTCAACACCGGGGTCTGCGCCGCGAGCGTCCGGAAGTTCAACGAGGTCGCCGCCGGCCTCGACAACACGACGGTCATCTGCGTCTCCGCCGACCTCCCCTTCGCGATGAAGGAGTTCTGCGGGGCGGAGGGAATCGAGAACGTCACGATGGGGTCGACCTTCCGCTCGAGCTTCGGGAAGGACTACGGGATGACGCTGACCGACGGCGGCTTCCGCGGCCTGCTCGCCCGGTCCGTCGTCGTCATCGACGCCGACGGCTCGGTCCTGCACACCGAGGTCGTCCCCGAGATCAGCCAGGAGCCGAACTACGACGCGGCCGTCGCCGCCCTCGGCTGACGGTCCGGCACCACCGCGACGAGGACGCCCCGGCTCACGGGGTGTCCTCGTCGACCCAGTCGAGTGTGCGCTGCACGGCCTTCTTCCACGTCCGGTAGAGCCGCTCCCGCTCTGCCTCGTCGAGCTGCGGGCTCCACCGCTTGTCCTCGCCCCAGTTGGCGGTGATCTCGTCGGTGGAGGACCAGTAGCCGACGGCGAGCCCGGCGGCATACGCGGCGCCGAGGGCGGTCGTCTCGCTGACCCGCGGGCGGACGACGTCGACCCCGAGGATGTCGGCCTGGAACTGCATGAGCGTCTCGTTGACGACCATGCCGCCGTCGACGCGCAGCTCGGTGAGCGGGACGCCCGAGTCCGCGTTCATCGCGTCGAGGACCTCGCGCGTCTGGAAAGCGGTGGCCTCCAGAGCCGCTCGGGCGATGTGACCCTTGTTGACGAACCGGGTCAGGCCGACGAGAGCGCCCCGCGCGTCGGGTCGCCAGTGCGGCGCGAAGAGCCCCGAGAAGGCGGGCACGAAGTAGGCACCGCCGTTGTCGTCGACCGTCGATGCGAGCCGCTCGACCTCCTCGGCCGACCCGATGAGGCCGAGGTTGTCGCGCAGCCACTGGATGAGGGAGCCGGTGACGGCGATCGAGCCCTCGAGCGCGTAGACGGGTGGGGCGTCGCCGAGCTGGTAGCAGACGGTCGTGAGCAGGCCGTGCGTCGAGGCGACGAGCTCCTCCCCGGTGTTGAGGAGCATGAAGTTGCCGGTGCCGTAGGTGTTCTTGGCCGCGCCGACGGTGAGGCAGGCCTGGCCGAAGGTCGCGGCGTGCTGGTCACCGAGGATGCCGGCCACCGGGACCCCGAGCAGGATGCCGGGGTGGCAGGCGCCGTAGACCTCGGAGGAGGAGCGGATCTGCGGGAGCATCGACAGCGGGATGCCCATCTCGGCCGCGATGTCCTCGTCCCACGTCAGCGTGTGGATGTCCATGAGCAGCGTGCGAGAGGCGTTGGTGACGTCGGTGACGTGCACCCCGCCGTCGTCCGCACCGCCGGTGAGGTTCCACAGGAGCCAGGTGTCGATGGTGCCGAAGAGGAGGTCGCCGGCGTCGGCCCGCGCGCGGGCGCCGTCCACGTTGTCGAGGATCCAGCGCACCTTCGGGCCCGCGAAGTAGGTCGCGAGCGGCAGGCCGGTGCGCTCCTTGAACCGCTCGGGGCCCTCGTCGCCACCGAGCTCGTGGCAGAGCGCCTGGGTGCGGGTGTCCTGCCAGACGATCGCGTTGTAGACGGGCTGGCCCGTCGTGCGGTCCCAGACCACGGTCGTCTCGCGCTGGTTGGTGATGCCGACGGCGACGAGCTGGGTCGCGTCGAGGTTGGCCTTGCCGAGCGCGCCACCGACGACCTCGCGGGTGTTGCGCCAGATCTCCAGGGGGTCGTGCTCGACCCACCCGGCGCGCGGCATGATCTGCTGGTGCTCGATCTGGTCGGTGGCCACGATCTGACCCGAACGGTCGAAGACGATGGCCCGGGTGCTGGTCGTGCCCTGGTCGATCGCGACGACAAGGCTGCGCTGCTCGGTCGGCATGTCCCGACCGTAGCGACCCCGGCCGCCCGGCACCGGCAGGAGCCATCAAATAGAGTGCAGAGGGCGCCGTACGGCGTTGTCACCCGAGCGCATCACCCGAGGGGAAACGATGACGAGTCCGGTCCGTCTCGACCAGGCCTACCGCACGAAGTCGTGGAGCCGTCTCGGCACCAAGGACTTCGACGTGCTCGTCATCGGAGGCGGGGTGACCGGGGCCGGCGTGGCGCTCGATGCCGCGACCCGTGGGCTGTCCACCGCCCTCGTCGAACAGCGCGACTTCGGGTCGGGCACCTCCTCGCGCTCGTCCAAGCTTTTCCACGGCGGCCTGCGCTACCTCGAGCAGATGAACTTCGACCTCGTGCGAGAGGCGCTCAAGGAGCGCGAGCTGATGCTCAGCCGGATCGCCCCGCACCTCGTCAGGCCGGTCTCCTTCCTCTACCCGCTGACGGGTCGCGGCTGGGAGCGGCCCTACGTCACCGCCGGCCTCACCCTCTACGACACGATGGGCGGCGCGCGCTCGGTGCCGCGGCACAAGCAGCTGACCCGCACCGGCGCCCTCAAGGTGGCCCCGGCCCTGCGCCCTGACTCTCTCACCGGCGCGCTGCTCTACTACGACGCGCAGGCCGACGACGCACGGCACACCCTGACGACGATCCGCACGGCGGCGGCCTACGGCGCCTCCGTCGTCAGCTCGGCCCGCGTCGTCGAGCTCGTCAAGGCCGGCGAACGCGTCGTCGGCGCGGTCGTCGAGGACGTCGAGTCCGGCGAGCGCACGACGGTCACCGCGTCGGTCGTCATCAACTGCACCGGGGTGTGGACCGATGACATCCAGACGATGGCCGGCGGTCGCGGACGCTTCCACGTCCGGGCCAGCAAGGGCGTGCACATCGTCGTCGCCCGCGACCGGATCACCTCCGAGAGCGGCCTCATCCTGCGCACCGAGAAGTCGGTGCTCTTCGTCATCCCGTGGGGCACGCACTGGATCATCGGCACGACCGACACCGACTGGGAGCTCGACCTCGCGCACCCCGCCGCGACGCGGGCCGACATCGACTACATCCTCGAGCACATCAACGCCGTGCTCAAGGTGCCGCTGACGCACGCCGACATCCAGGGGGTGTATGCCGGTCTACGCCCGCTGCTGTCGGGCGAGAGCGAGGACACGAGCCAGCTCTCCCGCGAGCACGCCGTGGCGCGCCCCCAGCCGGGGCTCATCTCCATCGCCGGCGGCAAGTACACGACCTATCGCGTCATGGCCGCTGACGCCGTCGACGCCGCGCGGCAGGACATCGGCGGTGACGTCAGCGACAGCGTCACCGAGGACATCCCGCTCTCCGGCGCCGAGGGCTATGTGGCACTCGTCAACCAGGTGGACCGGCTGGCCCGGCACCAGGACCTCCCGGCCTGGCGGATCACCCACCTGCTCGAGCGCTACGGCTCGATGGTGCACGAGCTCTTCGCCCTCGCCGAGGACGACCGGTCGCTCTACGAGCCGATCCCCGGCGCGGAGGAGTACCTCAAGGTCGAGGCGGTGTATGCCGTGACCCACGAGGGCGCCCTGCACCTCGACGACGTGCTCGCCCGCCGCACCCGGATCTCCATCGAGACGATGAGCCGCGGGGTCGACAGCGCGGAGACGGTCGCGCGTCTCGTGGCGCCGGTGCTGGGCTGGGACGAGCAGCGCGTCACCGACGAGGTTGCCTCCTACCGCGGCCGGGTCGAGGCCGAGCGGGAGTCCCAGAAGGAGCTCGCCGACTCGGAGGCCAACGCGGAGCGGCTCAGCGCCCCGGACGCCCGCCACATCCCGGTGAGCCGCGCACCCGAAGGCGTGTGACCGCGAGGCCCCGCCCGACCGTGAGTGTCGGTCAGGCGGGAGCGGAACCGGCGATGTTGACCATCCACCCGATCCCGAACCGGTCGGTGACCATGCCGAACTCGTCGCCCCACATCTGCTTCTCCAGGGCGACGGAGACGCTGCCGCCGTCAGCGAGCCCGTCGAAGTAGCCCCGCAGGGCGTCACCGTCGTCGCCGCTGAGGCTCACCGCGACGTTGGTGCCGGGCTCGAAGGTCGACCCCTGGGGCGTGTCGGCGGCCATCAGCAGGTAGCCGGCGTTTGTCTGGAGCTGGGCGTGCATGACCTTGTCCGCATCCGGTCCGTCGGGCTGCCCGAACTCGGCGAAGGTGCTCACCGTGAGGTCGCCACCGAAGACGTCGTGGTAGAACTCCATCGCCTCGCGGGCGTTGTCGCTGAAGCTGATGTACGGGTTGAGGCTGGATGACATGGACTCTCTCCTCGGTCTGGTTCGGGACCCCTCCCACCGAGCGTAGGCCGGGGCACGCACGGTCGGTAGAGGCAAACCGGGCGACTGGTGTCACCGTGCGAGCCCTCCTCAGAAGGGCGGCAGCTCGCCATCGACGGGGCCGTCGGGGACGATGCCCGGCGGGTCGACGGCCCCGTCGGGGTCGCGCCGTTCGGGGCTCCTGAGGTGCTCGAGCCAGTCCTTGGGGTGAGTCGTGTAGGTCCGGCCAGCGGCGGTGCGCCACCTCACCAGGCCGCCGTCAGGATTGTCGGGGTCGCGTTCGGCGTCCCAGAGGCCAGCGGTCTTGAGCCGGTGGTGGCGACGGTGCGTCGCCGACAGGTTGCCGGTGGTCGTCGTGGCGTCGGGGTCGTCGCGGTCGAAGGCCTCGACGTGGTCGAGGTCGCACCGGCCGGCCAGGACCGTGCACCCCGGTGCCCGGCAGACCCCGTCGACCGCCCGGACGTGGGCGATCATCTCCGGCGTGGGCCGGTAACCCTTCCGGTACAGCGCCAGCGCCTTTCCGGTCTCGAGGTCCGCGAGCAGCGCGTGCCAGACCGACCCTGGCGCGGTCATCAGCTCCCGGGCCTGTGACGCGGTGAGGTAGCCATGGCCCGGCAGCTCGGCCGGGACGTCACCCAGTCCCAGCGCGGTCGAGGCCGGCACGACGAGCCACACCTTCGCGGCGACCCCGAGGCCGGCCGGGTCGAGCAGCAGGTCCGCGCGGATCTCGTCCAGGCTCCGCGGATCGCCTGCTGCCTTCAGGGCTCGAGCCCGCGTGTCGGCGGTGTCGAGGGCGGCGACGACCTTGTGCGCGGCGTCGGTGATGGTCAGGGTCGCCGACCCGTCATCGCCGACACTCGCGAACGCCCCCACCCTCGACCGGACCTGCCGGCGGCGGGCCGCCTCGTCCACGTCACCTGCGGGCACCGACAGCAGGCCCCGGCGCAGCCGCTGGGCGAACAACGACGGCGACAGCCCGGCCCCGTCCCGGGTCGGGGCCAGCACCCGCCGTGTCACCGAGTCGGCGGCTTCGTCGCTCAGGGAGGTCGTCTCTGCCACGAGCCGCGTCGCCCGGGCCAGGGTCGTGCGGCCCGCCGCGAGCTCCTCCCGCAGGAACCCAGACCGGCCCACCGGCGCCGTCGCGAGCTCCACCCGCCGGCCCACGTCCGGGATGGACAGTCCCGTCGCGGTCGCCACCTCCGAGACGACGACCTCCCGCGCCGACAACGGTGTGCGGTCCACCCACGACTGCGCGTGCCGCGCCCCCAGCTCCGCAGACGCGGTCGCATCCATCCGGGCCAGCGCCTCCAGACCGATCATGTCGAGCGCAGCCTTGGCCCGCTCCACCGCCTCCACGACCTTCAGGTCC
>JBDSSS010000081.1:0-83207 GCA_039928615.1 Terracoccus sp.
CGCCCCAGGTGCAACCGCCGTCGACGCGCACGGTGTGCGATTGCGGGTCAGCCGTCACGCTGTGCATCGGTGAGAGGTCGAGCACCAGGGCGTCGTCCCAGACCCCCAGCCCGGCCGCGTTGTGGCCACCGCCGCGAACCGCGAGGACGATGCCGTGTGCCTTCGCGAATCGCACCCCCGCCACGACGTCGGCGGCGTCGCCCGGAAGGACGACCGAGCCGCGGGTCACGGCGGCCAGCTCGTCGTAGGGAACCCGACGTGCGGGGGTGGGCATGGTCTCTGACTTCACGGTGGTGGTCATGGTCGTGCGCCTTTCGTCGATGAGCGTGATGTGGTGGCGCCCGGCGACGCAGCCCAGAGGATGCGGTCGTCCGGGCCGAGAGCCCTGTGGTTCGGCAGGAGGGGCATGTGCTCCCGCTGCGTGGTGATGGCCTCGGTCATCACCGGTCTCCTCGTCGTGGTCGGCTGACCACGCCAGAACTCGTCGAGACGAGCCAGCCCCTGGTCACGACACCGGGCTCCGGGGCGCGACCGGGTTCGCGCTCGTGGGGTCAACGGCCCGATGTCGAACTCCTCACCCGGCTGGAGGTTCGACAGGGCCTGCACGCCTGAGCTGGTGCCGAGCTCGGGGGTCATGATGGTGGGTGAGCCGGGAAGGGTCACCCCTGGTATCTGGTTGAGCACGGTTGTGCCTTCAGGCAGTACGTCGAAGTCGATCAACATGGCCGGACTCCTGTCCATCGAGGAAGCAAGGGCGCGCCGACAGCTCATTCCTGACAGCGAACGGCATCGCCGCGGTCTACCTGACCTCTGCGACCTGGTGCTGGGACGCTATGGGGCAGAGCGTTCCCTTACCGTTCGGCGTGTGGTTGCTCAGGAAGAACGGTCGCGTCAGGTGGGTGGTCGGGCGTCGAGGTCTGCGCGGCAACGCTCCAGCAAGGTCACGCTCGACTGTGACCGGGCCAGGGCCATCGCGTGGTGCAGCCGCACCGCCGAGCCTGAGCCCGGGGACAGCGCGGCACGGGCCCGCAGCACCTCGGGCAGCCACCACCGGTCGTCGTGCTCGGTCGCGAACGACGTGGCAGCGTCGAGCACCGCGACAGCGGCCGCCGGGTTGCCATCGCGCAGGTGCAGCTCGGCCACCAGCGAGAGCCAGTACGGCATCCGGCTGAGTGACCCTTCCAGCTCGAGCGCGTCGATGCCGGCACGGGCCGTCTTCAACCCTGCCATCCCCCCCTCGGCCCAGCCACCGATCACCGTCGACCAGGCGCCGTAGTAGGCGAAACCGTAGTGCTCGCACAGCTCGCTCAGCTCGCCCACCGACTCGCGCAGGGCTGGGGTGTCACCCACGAGCTGGAGGGTGATCGAGGCGTAGGCCAGAGAGACGGCCAGGGAGTATGGGTGGTCGATGTCGCGCGCGTGCTGGACCGCATCGGAGCTCGCGGCGGCCGCTCCCGCGATGTCACCACTGAGCCACTTGGCGTGCGCCCACCAGGCTTGGGCGTGTACCGCGGTGCGGGTGCCGATCGGCAGGAAGTCGGATTCACCGGCGCCGTCACAGGCCATCCGAAAATGCCTGTCGGCCAACGGAACCGATCCCAGGCTGAGAGCCGATCCCGCCACGGCCAGGTGCGCCTGGCCGGTGAGGTCGGGATGGTGCGCCGACAAGGTGAGCGCCTGCTTACCCCACCGGTGCGACTCGGCGATGTGGCCCTGCACGAAGGTGGTGGTGAACAACGCGATGGCCGCGGTGCACCGCACCGTCGTCAGGCCGAGCCGCTCCCCGAGCACGACCTGTCGGCGTTCGTAGCCTTCCAGCTCGGTCGAGGCGTAACCCCGCCACGCGTTCAGGGGCGGCAGCAGCTCGCCGAGCAGCGCGAGCTCGCGACGGTCGCGTTGGCTGCTCGCCGGCGCCTCGCCCACGAGCTCGAGGCAGCGCTGCCAGGACCGCACACTCTCCGCGTGGGCGAAGACGGCCGTGGCTGCGCGGGCAGCGCGCTCGTAGAAGGGCAGGGCTCGCTCGGGTCGCCCACTGCGGTCGTACTGCTCCGCCAGCTGGGCTGCCACCACGTCAGGACGGTCGGCGTAGAGCAGCTCCAACGCCTGTGCCAACCGGCGGTGCAAGAGCCACCGCCGCGGGGGGCTGATCGCGCCGTATGCCGCATCGCGCAACAGGTGGTGCGCGAAGTCGTAGCCGCGGCCGTGCTCCTCGAGGATGCGTTGCCGCCACAGCTCGTCGACCTGGCGCACGACACACTCCTCGTCCAGGTCTGACGCTTCGATCAGGAGGTTGAGCGTGAAGTCTCGCCCCACGCAGGCCGCCAGCGACACCACGTCGCGAGTCAGCTCAGGCAGTCGCGCGAGACGACTGTCCAGCACACCACGAAGGTCGGCCGGGCCGAGCGGGCCCGGGGTCGCTCCCGTCCGGCGCAGGGCCTCGAGCAGGTAGAAGGGGTTGCCGCCGGTCCCCGACATCAGCAGGTCGAGCTCGTCGTCAGCGACCGGATGGCGCAGCACCCCCTCGGCCAGACGAGCCACATCGCCGGCGGAGAGGTTGGTCAGCGGGTGGAGCTCGACCTGTCCGGCGGCTTGCAGGGTGTCGAGCCTGGCCGAGAGGTCGCTGCCCACGACCTCGTCGTCGCGGGCGGTGGCGACCACGAGCACCGGGTCCGAGCCGAGATGGGCGGACAGGAACGAGAGCCACGACATCGTCGCCTTGTCGCACCACTGCAGGTCCTCCACGGTGAGCAGCAGGGGCCGGTCGACGGCCCGCAGGGCCCGCGCCAGCCCCTCGAAGAACCGCAGCCGCTGCCAGGCGTCGACCTTTCCCTCGGCCCGGGTGCCCGGGCCGGCTGGGTCGTGCCGGTCGTGGTCCTCGGGCACCAGCCGTTCCACCTCGGCCCGCCACACCGGGTCGAGACGCCCGATCGCCATCCGCAGCGCTGGGCTGCGCAGCCAGTCGGCGACGGGCGCCAGCGGCACCGCACTGGTCCCGGCGAAGCACCGGGCCTCAACGACGACGGCGTCCTGCCGCCGCACGGCATCGGCCAGGGCGGCCACCAGCCGGGTCTTGCCGACACCCGCCGCCCCGACCACGGTCACGATGCGGCATCCCGACTGCGCCTCGCGCCAGGCCGAGAGCAGACGACCCTGCTCTCGTGCCCGCCCGACGAGCTCCGGCTGCGACGACCACGGCGCGTCGTCGGCGGACTCGGACGCGCCGCCCACCGACCGGTCGACGCCGGCCAGGGCAAGGTGGAACTCGGCCCGGGTCCCTGCCGAGGGGCCCACGGCGAGCTCGCGCTCGAGGAGGGTGGCGCACTGGTGATAGGTGCGCATCGCGCCGGCGCGGTCTCCCGCCTCCCTCTGCGCCCTCATCAGCGTCCGGTAGCCGGACTCCTCCAGGGGCTCGAGCAGGATCCGTCGCCTGGCCACCGCCACCGCGGCGGCCGGGTCACCGTAGGACAGCCAGAAGGCGGTGACGCGGTCGCAGAGGTCGAGCTGGGTGCGGGCCAGGTCCTGGCGCACCTCGAGCACCCAGTCGTCGTCGTAGCCGGGCAGGAACGAACCCCGGTATGCCGCGAACGCCCGAGCGCTGTGGTGCTCGACGGCGGGCTTGAGGCCAGCGCGAAGAGCCTCGAGGGTGCTCAGCGTCGCCTCGCGGAACTCCTGGAGGTCGACCACACAGGCCGCTCCGCTCCGCCAGCACAGAAACCGGGTGTCGACCTCGAGGCAGGGGTTCCCATCGAGCACCGCACGCAGGTGGTGCAGCTCCCGGCGCAGGTTCGTGCGGGCCTGGGAGCCCTGGGAGTCGGGCCACAGCATCCCTGCGAGGTGGGCTCGGTGCTGTGGTTGGTCGGCATGGCTGACGAGGTACGCCAGAAGCACCAGCGAGCGCGGAGAGCCAACGGTCGCAGGTGATCCCGAGACCTCGATGCCGCCCAGTACGTCGATGCGAATCGCTGCGCCCGTCTGTCACGTGACCACGGCGGGCCTCGCCGCTCTTTCACCGTACGCCGCGGCGCAGCCGAGGACGTCGATATCGAGCTTCTCGGGCGGCTCCCGAAGAAGGGCCTCGGTCTCCTGCTCGCCCGGCCCGACGAAGTTTGACCTGCGATGATGGCGCTCATGGTTGCTCATCGAGGCTACGGCGACTATGACGCAGCACCGCTGCGCCACCGTCGCGGCAACCGCCACCACTGGCTGCGGACAGCGCGACTCAACGCCGTCGGGTGGACTGTCCTGCTCGGCCTCTGTGTCGTCGCCGCCGCCGTCGGGGTCGTCGTGGCTCAGGCGATCGCCGTGCCGAAGGGGTGGGGGGCCAGCGCGGCCGTTCTTCCGCTCGCGGCTGTCATGGTGCTCGATCGCAGACGCTGGGCCGCGATGGAGACCAGTTGGGGATGGGGCGGCTCGGAGGCCGAAGCGGCGCACATCGCCACCGAGCTGGCGGACCACGGAGTCTCTGCGCAGGTCGACACTGATCCACCTGCGGAGGGGTGGCCCGAGCCTGGGTCCGGTCGAGGCGGTTCAGAGGGGCCCGACGTGGGCGTCTCGGCTCTGAGCACGGCGTCACTCAGGTACCGCAACCGCGACGCCAAGGCTGTGGCGGCCATGCTGACAGCACATGGGATCCACGTCCCCGAGCTCCCGTAACCGTTCCTGTGAAGAGGCGCCTCCCCGGATCACCTGCAGCCGAGAACGCTGAACAGACGCGGAAGGGTGCGTCTTCCGGGCTTCCCGTGCCGCGAGAGCCAGTCGCGACCGTGTGGTGACTGACTGCTCACCGAGCCGCGTCAGCCGCGCAGCGCGTCGAGCACCGCCGCCAGACGCCGCTGCCGCGTCTCCTCGGTCCGGGCAGAGGAGATCGCCAGCGCATGCGCCCTCTGCCTGCTGGGGGACAAGGCTTCCCATGCGGCCCTCGCGCCGGAGTCTCCGTCCAGCGCAGCTCGGAGGACCTCCGGGACCTCGATCGTGCGGGGGGTGTCGTCCACCTCGAGCCTCACCTCGATCTCGTCACCGGCGCCTCGACCGGTCGCGGCCCGGGTCGCAGCGTTGAAGCTGACGAGGAACCGGCCACCCATCGACGCGATGGAGCTCGCGTAGCTGTGGCCGCCGTCCACGGTCACCGAGACCGGCACCCGTTTGCCCCGCCCGAATGCCGCGACGACCTCGTCGGGGACGACGATGCCCACGTTGTTGCCGCCGGTCGCCTCGAGGACGGTACGGAAGGTCTGGACGGTCTCGCTCACGACGATCACCCGGCTGGACGCAGGACGTGTCGGACCGACGGGGTGCGGCCGATGTCCAACCATCCTGCCACCCGGCTATGGGCGGTCGAGGTCCTCACGGGTCCCAAGCAGCTCCCGGGCCGGCCCGGTCACGTCCTGGGCGGCGTCGTTGCCCTCCGGTCCGTCGGTGGCGCCGGTGCCGCGTCGCGGAGCCGAGTCGACCTCGGTGAGCCCGAGGGCCGCGCGGGCCTCCTTGCCCTCCAGGCCGAAGAGCTGACGGACGTTGAGGTCGCGCTGCGGGAAGGGGATCTCGATCTCGTGCCGCTGGAGCGCGGAGTGCAACGACCAGTTGTAGGCCGCGGTCACGGCCGCCGGCCGGACGGTGGCCTCGTCGGTGAGCCAGACGACGAGCTCGAAGTCGAGGGAGCTGTCACCGAACCCGGTCAGCCACACCTGTGGGCGGCGGGTCCCGTCGAGCGCGAGGGTGAAGGGGACCTCGGCCGCGGCCTCGAGGGCGGCCCGCTTCACGATCTCCTTGTCCGTGCCGTAGGCGACACCGAAGGGGACCCGGAGGCGCCGCGCGACCTCGCGGTGGGTCCAGTTGACGACCTGCCCGGAGACGAACTCGGCATTGGGCACGAGGATGTCGATGTTGTCGTTGGTGACGATGCGGGTCGACCGGATCCTGATGTCCCGGACCTCGCCGGTCACTCCGGACTCGAGCTCGACGAAGTCCCCGACCTCGAGCGACTTGTCGAAGAGCAGGATGAGGCCAGAGATGAAGTTGTTGAAGATCGTCTGGAGCCCGAAGCCGAGACCGACCCCGAGGGCGCCCGCCAGCCAGGCGAACCGGGTGGTCGGGATGCCGATGACGGAGATGGCGACGAGGACGCCGAGGCCGAGGGTCGTGTAGAGGGCGAGCCGCGAGACGGTGTACCAGGTCCCGCGGTGCGCGCTGCCCGGCTGCATCGAGTGGCGCAGCACGACCCAGCGCAGCAACAGTCCGACCAGCAGGCTCGCGACGACCACCCCCACGGCCGTGAGGAGACGGGTCAGCGAGATCTCCTCCCCGGAGAGGTTCACCGAGGGCATCGCAGCCACGTCGCTCACCGGTCCAGCAAAACACAGTGAGGCGGGCCGGCCGGGGTACGTTCGGCCGATGACCATCGATCGTGGCGTCATCCGGGTCAAGGCCATGCTCATCGCCCCGAGCCGCGACGGTCTGCGCCATGTGGTCGGCCTCAACCCCCCGACCCAGGAGCACCCCGAGGGCTACCACCGACTCATCGGGGGAGGCGTCGAGCTGGGGGAGACCCACCGAGAGGCCGTCCTTCGGGAGGTCGACGAGGAGCTGGGTGTGGCCGTTGAGGATCTCAGCTATCTCGGGGTCATCGAGAACATCTTCCGCATCGACGGCGTCCTCGGACACGAGGTCGTCTTCGTCCACACGGGGCGGCTCACCCCGGAGCCCGCCGAAGCCGGCGCGATGCTGACGGAGAGCGACGGCAGCGTCGCTCCCGTCGTCTGGCGCCCGTTCGCTGACGCGGACGAGCCGCTGCCCCTCTTCCCCTCGGGCGTCGCCGAGCTGGCGTCCCGGCGATAGACCGGCACACGTCGACGCCAGTCCGGGAGGCTGACCCCGCGCCGTGAGGTCGGCCACGACGTGGCCGCCGGGCGCCTGCGCGGGAGCAGACTGGAGAGATGGCGAGCGCGACCGCTGAGCACCGCACCCGGGGGTGGGTGCTCGATGTGGTGGGGGGAATCGTCGGCGCTGCCGCAGGGGCGGTCATCGCCGTCAACGTCGTCATCCTCAGCGGCATGGGCGCGGGCTACGAGTCCAGCCTGGCCGAGGTCTTCCGAGAGAACGTCGTGGTCGGGCTGGTCGTCGTCGCGGTCCTGATCACCGGCCCGGTGGCCGGGGTCATCGTCGGGCGCCGGCTGAGACGGCCCCGCTGACGGCCCGCTAGGGCGTGCGCGTGGGGTGGTCGTGCGGCATACCGGCCGCGTCGGCGGTGTCACGGAGAGCCCGCTCGCCCTCCCACACCCGGACCGGCTCGCCGGACTGGTCGGACCGGTCGGACTCGTTGGACTGGTCGGTCTCGTCGGTCTCGTCGGTCTCGTCGGTGCGGTCGCCGTTGTCGGAGGACGTGGCGCCGTTGTCCTTGCGGTTGCGGCGCCGGTCCTTGCCCGACTTGCGGCCCTCGTCGTCCTCGTCCTCGTCCTTGAGCTTCGCCAGCTCGGGGAGCAGCTCGTGCCGGTGGGTGAACGTGTCGAGGATCGAGAGGCTGACGGCCGCGATCGGGATGCCGATGAGCGCGCCGATCGGTCCGAGCAGCGCGGCGCCGGCGATGACCGAGCCGAGGGCGATGGCCGGGTGCACGTCCATCGTGCGGCGGCTGATCTTGGGGGTGAAGACGTAGTTCTCGATCTGTTGGTAGATCGTCGCGAAGATGGCGATCCACACGGCGTTGATCGGCGCGGTGAGCAGCGCGAAGAGGGCCGGCAGCACGACCCCGATGTAGGTGCCGATCGTCGGGATGAACTGGCCGACGATGCCGGCGAAGATGCCGAGCGGGAGCCAGAACGGCACGTCGATGTACCAGAAGAAGGCCACGTGGAAGACCGCGGAGAGGCTGGCCAGCACGAGCTTGGAGACGACGTAGCCGCCGGTCTTCTCGACCGAGATCGTCCAGACCGTGATGAAGACCCGCTGGTAGCGCTGCGGGAGCCACGACCCGATCGCCTGGCGCAGCTTCGGGCTGTCGGCCGAGAAGTAGTAGGCGAAGACGAGGATCGTCAGGGCGTCGAAGAGGAAGGTGAGCACCGACCCGAAGATGCCGAGGATGCCGCCGCCGTACCGGCCCGCGAGCATGCCGAGCTTGTCGGGGGTGAGGTCGAGCGTCTGCTGGATCTGTGCGATGTCGAACTTCGTCTGGAACGTCGAGTTGACCCAGTTGATCGCCGAGGTGACGGCGTTGGGCAGCTGCGTCCCGAGGTCGGACAGCTGGGAGACGAAGACCGAGCCGAACATCTCCCCGAGCCCGCCGAAGATGATGATCATCCCGAGCATCGTCAGCCCGGTGGCCAGCCCCCGCTTCATGCCGCGCTTGGTCATCAGCAGCACGACCGGCTCCATCGCGATGGACAGCAGCCACGCGAGCAGGAGCAGCAGCAGGAACGAGCCCGTCGCCTGGAAGGCCCACGTCGCGATCCACAGCAGGACGATCGCGACGATGACGGTGAAGGCCGTGCGGCGGGTGTTCGCCGGGCTGATCGCGACCCACTGCGTGGGGCCGTGGGGGCGCGGCGCGCGGGAGGCGCCGAGCACGGGGGCCTGGTTCGCAGACTGGTCTTCACTCACAAGGCCGAGACTACGTCTCACCGACCCCGGCGGACCCCGGGGGAGGCGTCCGAATTGCCGGGAGTCCGGCCCTTCGCGCTGAGACCGACCGGGACCGTGGTGGTCCCGGTCGGTCGGCCAGTCGGGCTACCGGTCGGATCAGGCGGGGATGCCGCCGCGCCAGCCGTGCTTCGGCGCGAAGCCGATGAGCTCCTTGGCGCGCTTGTTGGACAGCAGCGTCTCGTGGCCACTCAGCTCACCGCGGACCTCGACGTCGGGGAAGAAGCGCCTCATGAGGGTGGCCGACTCGTCGCTGACGATCGTGTCGTCGTTGGCGATGATGACGTTGACCGAGCCGGTCGTGTCGGCCTCGAGGGCGTTGCGGCAGGCTGCGGCCCCGTCACGGACGTCGATGTAGCCCCACAGGTTCCAGATCCGCGACTCGGGGTCGTCCTTGAAGCCGGGAACCCGCTCGTAGTCGGCGTCGGTGAAGATGTTGGAGAAGCGGAGCCCGACGAACGGGATGCCGGACCACTGCGAGATGTGCTCGGCCATCGTCTCGGTCAGCACCTTCGACAGGGCGTAGGTCGACTCGGGGAACGGGAAGTGGTCCTCGTCGACCGGCGCGTAGCGCGGCGGCGTGTCCGGCCCGAAGGCGAGCCCGAGGGTCGTCTCGCTCGAGGCCCAGACGACGCGCCGGAGCCCGAGCTCCTTCGCGGCGAGGAAGATGTGGGCGTTCATCGACGTGTTCTCGGTGAGCGTCGCGGCGGCCGGGCGCAGACCGGGCGCGGGGATGTTGGCCAGGTGCACGACGGCGTCAGCACCCGAGAGGACGTCGACGGCCTCCCCGTAGATGGTGAGGTCGGCCCGGAGGAACTCTCCCTCGAGGTCGGCCGGCCGCTCGGCCGCATCGGTCGCGAGCACGTCGTAGCCGTGCTCCTTCAGCTCGGCGACGGCGGCCCGTCCGGCCTTGCCCGCAGCTCCGGTCACGACGACGCGCTTGATGGAAGTAGTCATCCACCCACAGTAGGCACCCGACCTGACCCATCGCCGGTGCCCCCGCCCCGCCCGCGGGCGTCCGGACGCGGCCGGGCGGGCTCACGTAGGCTGGCGGCACGACGGGCCACGGGTCCTCGCGACCGAGCCCAGCGGCATACGGACGACAGCCACGAGACACGAGAACGGGGCCGATGGACCGCTATCAGTACCTCGCGCTCATGGGCGCGTGCCTGCTCATCACGCTGCCGCTCGAGTTCGTCTTCGGCGCGCGCGTCTACCGGAGGCCGCGGCTGCTGCTCATGGCGATGCTGCCCGTCGTCATCGCCTACTCCGCGTGGGACATCGTCGGCATCTGGCGCGGGCACTGGAGCTACAACCCCGACTACGTCACCGGCATCCTGCTCCCGTTGCGTATGCCGCTCGAGGAGCTCGTCTTCTTCGTCGTGATCCCGATCTGCGGCCTGCTCTCCTACGAGGCGGTCGGGAACGTCCTGTCGATGGTGCGCAAGGTGCGGGAACGGCGGTCCGATGCGTGAGTACACCGTGCTCGCAGTGCTTTCCGTCGTCATCACGATCGCACTCGTGGTGCGACTGCGGGTCGGCATCTTCCGGTCGGCGCAGTACTGGGTCGCGATGGCGATCGTCGTCGCGTTCCAGGTGCTCGTCGACGGCTGGCTGACCAAGCTGAGCGCGCCCATCGTCATCTACAACCCGGAGCACCACCTCGGGCTGCGCTTCCCGTGGGACGTGCCGGTCGAGGACTACCTCTTCGGGTTCTCGATGGTGACGAGCTGCATCGCCCTCTGGGAGCGCGGCAAGCGCAGCGCCCGCCGGGCCGACCCCGACTCTCCCTCCCCCTCCACCACCGAACCGATGAGCAGCAGAAGGAGCCAGTCATGACGACGACCCACGCGGTCCCCCGAGGTGAGGTGCCCGAGGCCTTCGACGAGGTGGCCGACCGCTACGACCTCATGGTCGCGCTCAACCCGGGCTACCACGAGCACCTGCGGGCGTCGGCGACGGTGCTCGTCGAGTCGCTGCCCGCCGGCACCGGGCCGGTGCGCCTGCTCGACCTCGGCTGCGGCTCCGGCGCCTCGACCAAGGCGCTCGTCGCGGCGCTCGAGGAGAGTGGCCGCGACTACACGCTCGTCGGGGTGGACGCCTCGGCGGGAATGCTGCGCGAGGCCCGCAAGAAGGACTGGCCGAGCGGGGTCACCTTCGCCCAGGGGCGCGCCGAGGGGGTGGGCGGTCTGGACGAGCTGGCCGACATCGTCGCCGACGGTGGGCTCGACGGGATCTTTGCCGCCTACCTGGTGCGCAACGTGCCCGAGCGGGATGCCCTGCTCGCTGCGCTGCACGAGGTGCTGCGCCCCGGTGCGGCGCTCGTCGTCCACGAGTACTCCGTCGCCGGCAACCGGAAGGCCGAGGCGGTCTGGACCGCCGTCTGCTGGTCGGTCGTCGTCCCGCTCGGCTACGTCACCTCGCGTCGGACCCGGCTCTACCAGTACCTGTGGAAGAGCGTCATGGAGATGGACTCGATGCAGGTGCTGATGGACCGGATGCTCGGCGCCGGCTTCGAGGACGTGCGCTCGCGGACGATGGGCAGCTGGCAGCGCGGCATCATCCACACCTTCCACGCCCGCCGTCCGCTCGACTCGTGAGCGCGGCGCGCTGGCGGCCGGGGCGGGACCGCCGGGCCGAGTGGCACCCCGCCGCGACCCCCGGTGAGGCAACCCGGCCGCTGTCCGGTCGGGGCGTCGTCGTCGTGGGCGGCGGCGTCGCCGGGCTCGCGGCCGCCACGGGGCTGGCCGAACGCGGCGTGGCCGTGACGCTCGTCGAGCGCCAGCCGACCCTCGGCGGACGGGTGCGGTCCTGGGACATCGACCTGCCGGGGGAGCGTCCCGGCTCGATGAGCCGCGGCTTCCACGCCTTCTTCCGCCAGTACTACAACCTGCGAATGCTCTTGCGGCGCAGCGACCCCGGGCTCGAGCGGCTCCGCTTCGTCGAGGACTACCCGCTCAGCCTCGCCGACGGCCCGACCGACTCGTTCGCCCGGATCCCGCGCACCCCGCCGCTCAGCATCGCGGCCTTCGTCGCGCAGAGCCCGAGCTTCCCCGTGTCCGCGCTGCGTCACGTCGACGTCGGTGCCGCGCTCGGTCTGCTCGACGTGTCCTTCCCGGAGACCTACACCGAGTACGACGGGGTGAGCGCCGCCGACGTGCTCGACCGGCTCCACTTCCCCGACGAGGCGCGCCACCTCGCGCTCGAGGTCTTTGCCCGCAGCTTCTTCGCCGACCCTCGCGACTTCTCCGGGGGTGAGCTCGTCGCGATGTTCCACACCTACTTCACCGGTTCGGCCGAGGGACTGCTCTTCGACGTGCCGACCGCCGACTACGACTCCGCCTTGTGGGGGCCGCTCGGCGAGCACCTGCGCCGGCTCGGTGTCGACGTCCGGCTCGGCGACGAGGTCGTCAGTGTCGACGAGCTGGACGACAGTGGCGTGGTCGTGCGGCTCGGGGACGGCGAGGTGCTCGAAGCCGATGCCGTCGTGCTCGCCGTCGACCGGGCCCCGCTGCAGCGTCTCGTCGCCGATGCGGGCTGGCTCGGCGATGACGACTGGCGCTCCCGGATCGCCGGCCTGCGGATCGCGCCGCCCTTTGCCGTCTGGCGTCTCTGGCTCGGTCGTCCTGCACCGCAAGGGGCTCCGCCGTTCCTGGGCACCAGCGGCTACGGACCTCTGGACAACATCTCCTTCGTCGAGCAGATGGAGCAGGGTGCCGCCGACTGGGCCCGCGACACCGGCGGCTGCGTCGTCGAGCTCCACGCGTATGCCGTCCAGCCCGGTCTCGATGAGGCCGACCTTCGCTCTGAGCTGAGGGCCCAGCTCTCCCGCGTGCACCCCGAGCTCGACGGCGCCGAGGTGCTGCACGAGGAGTGGCTGCTCTCCGACGACTGCCCGCTCGCCGGGACCGACACCTGGGCCGACCGCCCCGGCGTCGTCACGCCCGACCCACGAGTGGTCCTGGCCGGTGACGGCATACGCTGCGCTTTCCCCGTCGCCCTGATGGAGCGGGCCGCGACGACCGGGTGGCAGGCCGCCAATGCCCTGCTGCACGGGGCCGGCCTCGTCGGGCACGACCTCTGGACCGTCCCGCAGCGCGGCCGGGGCCAGGCCGCGGCGCACGTCGCGCGGCGGTTCCTCGCCCGCTGACCCATCCCGGCCCGGCACGGCCCCGCACCTTTGGTAGCCGGGGCTACGTCATCGTCGGTCGGGGGTCGCTGGGGCCGCACGTTTGGTAGCCCGGGCGACGTCGTGGTCAGCTGGAGGTCCCTGGGGCCGCAACTTTGGTAGCCCGGGCTACGTCAGGGTCGGCCGGGGCCGGAAGGGGTCAGCATCGCAGGCTGCCGGGGCTGGTAAGGCTGCGATCGTGACCTCTTGCGCAGAGCCCGGCCCCGACAGCGCTGGTGGCCGCACGTTTGGTAGCCCGGGCGACGTCAGGGTCGGCCGGGGGTCCCCAGGGCCGCACGTTTGGTAGCCCGGGCGACGTCAGCGGCGGAGGGTCAGGCGCCGTAGGTCTCGCCGCGGTCGCGCAGCAGCCAGCGGCGCTCGGCATACGCCATGTCGTCGACCCACAGCTGGCGCGCCGTCGAGGCCACGCCCGGGCGGATCAGGCTGGCCAGGGCACGCGCGACGGCGAACCCCTTGCGGGTCGAGTGCGCGATCGTCGCCTCCGTCATCACCGTCACCGGGTGCCCGGCCTCGTCGTGGCCGAGCAGGGTCGCGTGCGTCTCGACGACGCTGCCCGTCCCCTCGCCCTCGGTGATCGTCATGACGATGGTGCGGGCGTCGGGGCAGGCGAACTCGGCCCGCACCGGCACGCCCCAGCTGCGCGAGACCCGGTAGGCGACGTCGACGACGAGCACCTCGTCGCTCGAGGCCGCGTCGTCGACGGTGAGGTGGCTGAAGGCGTAGGGGTGGTACCAGGTGCCGTGCCACGGGTCGAGGCGGTTGGCGACGATGTCGGCGGGCTCGCACCGGCCGCGCACGGTGATGACCGTCGCGAAGGACGACTCGGCCGGGGGACGGGTCGTGAGGATCGGGGCCCCGCCCGGCTCCTCACCGGGAGTGGGCAGCTGGACCCAGAGCAGCACGCCGTCGTCGCGCGCGGGGAAGGTGAGCCAGTCGCGCCGGACCCCCTCACCGAGGGCGAGGCCGTGCCACCGGCAGTAGACCTGGCCGTGCATCACCTCGCAGTCCTCGAGCAGGGCGCCCAGGTGCGGGCACGAGCCCGGCCCGGCCTTGAGCCCCCCGTCCTCGCTGCGCCAGAGCACGACCTCACGGCCGAGCAGCACTCGCGTCACCGAGCGGCTCGAGCCGACGTCGCCCGACGCGCCGACGACGTGCCAGCCGCCGGGGTCGCGCTGCTGGGACAGCTCGAAGGACGTGCGGATTCGGCCCGGCCGGGCCTGGCGCCACGTGCCGGCGAGCCGGTCCCGCGGCTCGGCGGGGAAGTGCCGCAGCGGGTTGATCGGAGCCTTCTCAGCCGCGCCGGGCCGGCCGTCGGGGCCCCCCGGTCCGTCGGGCGCGGTGCGCAGGATCGGTCGGAAGCTCACGGTCTCACCGCTCTCGTTCTGGACTGACGGGTCTGACGGGTCTGACGGGGCTCTTGGGCCCTGGGGAATCGTCCTGCCATTGTGGACCTCTCAGCGCGGACCGACGACGAGCACCCGAGTGCTCACCGCCGCCTTGCGCCAAGTGGGGACCCGGGCCCGCGAGGTGAAGACGTCGTGGTCGGCGGCCTCGATGCGCTCGAGGATCCGGGCATAGAGCGTTCGGGCCGCTCCGACGCAGCGGGCTGACGCGCGGGGCAGGAGGGCGATCCCCTCGTCGGCGACGCGGTAGAGCTCGCGGTTGCGCTCGATCTCGAAGCGCATCAGGTCGCGCCACTCGGGCGTCACCGTCCGGGCCCACGGGTCGGCGCCGAAGCGGCGCAGGTCCTCCTGCGGCACGTAGACCCGGCCGCGCTCGAGGTCCTCGCCGATGTCGCGCAGGAAGTTCGTCAGCTGGAAGGCGAGCCCGAGGGCCTGGGCGGGCTCGAGGGCGGCGGCCGACGTGGGTCGCAGCACCGGCAGCATCATCTCGCCGATGACGGCCGCCGACCCGTCCATGTAGCCGAGGAGGTCGTCCCACGTCTCGTAGCGCGTCTGGGTGAGGTCCTGGGCCATCGCGCCGAAGAATCGCTCGAAGCACTCACCGGGGATGTCGCACGACCGGACGCTGTGGCCGACGGCGGCGATGATCGGGTCGTCGGTCGGCTCGCCGGCTGCGACGCGACGGAAGGTCTCGGCAAACTCCTTGAGCCGCAGGGTCGTCGCCTCGACCTGCGCCGGTGACGTCGCTCCCGGCTCGTCGACGATGTCGTCGGCGAGCCGGCACAACGCATACACCGAGTAGACGTGGCGGCGACGCTCCGGGGGCAGGAGCAGGGTCCCCCAGTAGTACGTCGTGCCGTGCTGCCGCGTGATCCGGGCGCAGCGCCGGTAGCCCTCGTCGAGCTGCTCCGAGCGTGGCTCGGTCACCGCACTCACCGGCGCGCCCCCCGAGCGAGCGAGCGTATGCCGTCCAGCCGGCTCCGCGAGGCGGACGCGGTCCCGCTGGCCACCCGTCGGGCCGTGGGCGGGAGGTAGTCGGTGACCCGCTCGGCCGCGAGCTTGCCGCTGATGAGGACCATCGGGACGCCCACGCCGGGAACGGTGCCCGACCCGGCGAAGACGAGACCGGGCACGCGCCGCTCGAGGTTTCCGGGCCGGAACGGGCCGGTCTGCATGAAGGTGTGCGCCAGGGCGAAGGGCGTGCCCTCGTGCATCCCCATCTCGGCCCACTCGACGGGCGTGACGAACTGCTCGCTGACGACCTCGGTGGGATAGCCGTTCGCGCCGAGGAAGTCGTGCAGCCGCTCGCGCATCGGGCCGCGCTCGCGGTTCCAGTCGATCTTCGCCGACAGGTTGGGCACCGGCTCGAGGACGTAGAGGACCGAGTCCCCCGAGGGCGCGAGGGTCGGGTCGGTGAGCGTCGGCACCGTGACGAGCCGCGACGGGTCGGGCATCAGCGTCTTGTCGTCGATGAGGGCCCGGAAGCTGCCGTCCCAGTCGTCGCCGAAGTGGATGTTGTGGTGGTTGGTGCCCGCGGCCGGCTGGCCCTTGGCGCCGATGTGCCACACGACGGCCGACGGGCTGTAGCTGCCGGAGCGGACCAGCCGCGGCGCCTTGAGCTGCGGCAGCAGGTGGTGGTAGGCCGTCGGCAGGTCGAGCGTGCAGACGACGGCGTCGGCCCGGATCTGCTCGCCGTCCTCGAGCACGACGCCCGCGACGGCGCCGTTGCGGTCGAGCGAGAGCCGCTGCACCGAGGAGTTGTAGCGCAGGTCGGCGCCGGCCTTGCCCGCCGCCGTCGCGAGCGCGGCCGGGACGGCGTCCATGCCGCCCTCAGGAAACCAGACCCCCTCGATCGAGTCCATGTAGGTGATGACGGCGTAGAGGGCGAGGGCCTTCTCGGGGGACAGGCCGGCATACAACGCCTGGAAGGAGAAGAGGCGGTGCAGCCGCGGGTCCTGGAACCACTCGCGGATGACCGGCCCGAGCCGGCGGAAGCCGCCGAGGCGGACGAGCTTGGCTGCCGCGGCGGGGGAGCCCATCAGGTCGAGCGGGGTGTCGAAGTTCGCGTCGATGAAGTGCGGCATCTCGACCCGGTAGAGCTGGCGCAGCCACGCCGCGAAGTCGACGAAGGCGGCCGCGTCGACGCTGCCGCACGTGTCGGCGATCTCCTGGCGCATCGCCTCGACGCCGTGGCGGACCATGATCTCGCTGCCGTCGGTGAAGCGGGCCCGGTAGGCCGGGTCGAGCAGCCGCATCGGCAGGGCGTCGCCGAGGTTGGACCCGACGGCGCGCAGGGCATCGGCCACGAGGTCGGGCATCGTCATCACCGTGGGGCCGGTGTCGAAGGTGAAACCGTCCTGGTTGACCCGCAGCCCGCGGCCACCGGCGGTGTGGTGGCGCTCGACGACGGTCACCTCGTGCCCCTGGCCGATGAGGTGACAGGCGGCGGAGAGGCCGGAGAGGCCCGCTCCGATGACGACGACGCTCATGTGGTCCTCCGTGCAGTGGCGTGGGCGAGCGTGGTGAGGTTTGCGACCCCGAGCGGGTGCAGCGCGGCGTCCTCGAGGCGGGCGAGGGCGAGGGCGAGCTCCCGGTCGATCCGGGCCTCCACCTCGTCGCGGACCCCTGCCTCGACCATAAGGCGCTGGAGGTGCGGGACGTCGTCGGGGGTGATGACGCAGGCCGGGCCCAGGTAGCGCTCGCTCGCCTCGGCGGGAAGCAGCCGGCGCGCCTCGGCGAGCAGCACCGTGGCCTTGGCGGCGAGCAGGTCGTCACCGACGGGCTTGCCGGTCGTGGCGGGGTCGCCCCAGACGCCGAGGATGTCGTCGCGCAGCGCGAAGGCCTCGCCGAGGTGCTCCCCGTATGCCGTGAGCGCCGCGAGCTGGTCGTCGTCGGCCCCCGCGGCGAGCGCGCCGAGCAGGAGCGGCCGCTGGATCGTGTAGGCGCCGGACTTGAGGCGGGCCACCCGGCGCGCGTGGTCGAGGTCGCGGCGGCGGGCCGCGGCGGCGGTGACGTCGAGGAGCTGGCCGTGGACCAGCTCGCGGAGCATCTCGCGCCAGAGGGAGCGGAGGCTCGCGGGGGCGTCGGCGATGAGCACGGCTGCCTCGCTGAGGGCGAGGTCGCCGAGCAGGATCGCGACGCTGTCGCCGAAGAGGGCCGGGTCGCCGAGGGCCCCGTGCGACTCGTGCGCGGCGGCGGCCTCGACGTGGGCCGTCGCCCGGCCGCGTCGGGAGTGACCCCGATCCATGATGTCGTCGTGGACGAGGGCGAAGAGGTGGAGCAGCTCGAGCGCCGCGCCGGTGCGGACCATGACGTCGTGGCCGCTCGGGTCGAGCGCGACGTCGCCGGCGGGCTGCCCGTCGGACAGGCCGTCGCTCCGGCCGTGCGCCGCGACCCATCCCCAGTGGCACATCAACGGCCGCAGCCGCTTGCCCGTCGCCGGCAGCAGCCAGCCGAGCAGGGTCTCGGGGAGGTCCTCGCCGAGGATGTCGGGCGGGCCCGGCACCCGGTCGGCCCAGCCGGCAGCGAGGTCGGCGTGGACCTCGCGCAGGATCACGTCGATGGCGGCCATCGTGCCGTCGGCGTCCGTGACCGTCAGTGCGCTCCGGCGGTCCGAGGCCGGTTGCCGCCGGTCGACGCCCCTCGGCCGCCGGTCGTGGCCGCTGGCCGGCCCGGAGCCGTGTCGACCCGCCGGCGCGGTCCGGTGGATGTCTCGCCGGGGGGTCTGTCCGGCTCCGATGCCGGTGTTCGTGTCGTTGCCGATGGCTGACCGTTCGGGACTCACACTTCTCCTTCGGGGGGCTTGAGGCCTCTCCCGCCCCATCCTGCCCCAGGCGGGCCCGACTCTCACCTGTGTCGAAACGATTTGACCCCGGCGGGCTTGCGGCCGGGACCCTCGGACCGCACGCTGGCGGCATGACCACTTCGGTGCGCGAGGACCGCGAGATCCCCCTGACCGTCGCGCAGGTCCTCGACGTGCTGCGGAGCCCGGCGCACTGGGAGGCCCGGGTCCGCGACGCCGGCGAGGGCCGCCTCGAGCTCACCGGCCTCGAGGTCTCCGACACCGGGGTCGAGGCGACGCTCACCGGGCCGGTCCCGCTCGACTGGCTGCCGTCGGTCGTCCGGGCGCGGGTGACCTCGCCCCCGTCGATCCGCCGGGTCGAGCGCTGGACGGCCGTGGGTGACGGGCCCGGCGGGCCGCCCACCGCCCTGGCCGGCGTGCTCGACTTCACCGTCACCGGGGTGAGCGCGACCGTCGCCGGGACGGGCACGGTCCGCCCGGTCCCGACCGGCAGCCGGATCGTCGTCGACCTGGCAGTCGGGGTCGACATGCCCTTCATCGGCGGTCTCATCGAGCAGGCCATCGCGAGCCAGATCGGCCCCAACCTCGCCCGCGAGCTCGCCCTCATCGGCCGCTGACCGGTCGGCTCCGCACCCGGCCGGTGACGCTGGCCGCAGCCGGTCCGCCGTCGTAGTGTGATCGGGAGCCGGCCCGGCCACGGCCGTCCGACCGGGAGGATCCCACCGTGCAGTTCGACACCACCGTCAACGGGTCGCCGCGGAGTGTGGAGGTCGGTGGGTCCGAGTCGGCCGTCGACGTGCTGCGCGGCCAGCTGGAGCTGACCGGCACCAAGCTCGTCTGCGGCGCCGGGGTCTGCGGCGCGTGCACCGTGCTGCTCGACGGCGAGCCCGTCGCCAGCTGCCTCCTGCCGGCGACCCGTCTGCGCGAGGCCGACGTGACGACGGTCGAAGGGGTGGCCGGAGACAACGGCCTGCACCCGGTGCAGCTCGCCTTCCTCGCCCACGACGGACTCCAGTGCGGCTTCTGCACCCCCGGCTTCATCGTCAGCGCTGCCGCCTTCCACGACCGGTGGCGCGCCGAGCATGGCACCGACGAGCCCGACCGGCAGACCATCGCGGCGGCCCTCGCCGGCCACCTCTGCCGGTGCGGCTCCTACGAGGGCATCTACCGGGCCGTGGCCGCTGCCTGCCGCGGTGAGCACGACGACGGCGTGGTGCAGGTCGTCCGGGTCGACGGCCCCGAGAAGGTCACGGGCACAGCGGCATACACGGTCGACATCACGCTCCCGGGGATGCTCCACGGTGTGATCCGGCGGTCCCCGGTCGCGGCCGCGATCGTCCGCCGGATGGACCTCGAGCCCGTGCCGTATGCCGTCGACCTGCTCCCGGACGACCGCCGGGTCCGCTGGGCGGGGCAGCCGCTGCTCGCCGTCGCGGCCGAGACGGTCGCCGCCGCACGACGGGCGGCGGCCGGCGTCGAGGTCGACCTCCAGCCGCTGCCGCACGTGCTCGACCCGGTGGTCGCCGCGCGCGACGACGCGCCGCTCGTCTACGCCGACAAGGCCGCGCGCCGGCAGGCGCCGAACGCCTCGGAGGGCGGCTCGCCACCGGCCCCGTGGCACGGCAACGTCCGCGGTCCGAGCCGGGTGCCCTTCTTCGGGACGCTCGCCAAGCGGCGGATCTCCACCGCCCGTGGGCGCGGGTCGACCGGACTCGTCGAGCTCGAGTTCCACACGACGTCCCAGCTGCACACGAGCTTCGAGCCCCACGCGTGCGTGGCCGACTGGACCAACCCCGACCTGCTCCGACTCTGGGTGAGCACCCAGGCCGTCGAGGAGGTCGGGATCGCCGCCGCAGAGCGCTTCGGCCTCGAGCCCGACCAGGTCGAGGTCATCGCCGACCACGTCGGCGGCGGCTTCGGCTCCAAGCTCGGCATGTCGGTCGAGACCGTGGCCGCGATCGAGCTGAGCCGGGCCAGCGGCCGGCCGGTGAGCGTCGTGCTCGACCGCCGCGAGGAGCTGACCGGAACGGGTAACCGTCCCGGTGGCCGGGTGGCCGTCTCCCTGCTCGCCGACGAGGCCGACGGCGGACTCGAGGCGCTCGTCGTCGACAGCGAGAGCCACGGCGGGGTCTCGATCGGTGCCTCCGTCGCGGCGCTCGCGATGCTCAGCTACGAGCGGTCGCCCCGGCTCGCGCGCGACACCGACGTCGTGACGAACGCCCCGCCCGGCAAGCCCTTCCGGGGCCCCGGCGGCCCGACCTACGCGTGGGCCCTCGAGCAGACCATCGACGAGGCCGCGCACCGGCTCGGCCGTGACCCCATCGACCTGCGTCGGCAGTGGGACGGCAACGCGAAGCGGTCGGCCCTCTACGACTGGGCCGCGGAGCTCCCGCTGTGGCTCGACCGGCCGTCGACGGGCAGCCAGACCGGCCGCTACCGCCGCGGGGTCGGGGTGGCCGCCGCCAACTGGGTCTACTTCGTCGACCCCGACACCGAGGTCGTCGTCTCCGTGGACCGCGGCCGGCTCGTCGCGGAGACGGCCAGCCAGGACATGGGCACGGGCAGCCGCACCGTCGTGGCCCGTGCCGTCGCCGAGGTCTTCGACGTGGCGCCCGAGGCCGTCGAGGTCCGGCTCGGCCGGTCCACCGCAGCGACGACCCACGGGCCGACGTCGGGCGGCAGCCGCACCACGGTGTCGCTGTGGCCCACCGCCCGCGAGGCCGCCCAGCGGCTCCGCGCCCTCGTCGGGGGACCCGTCACCACCGCGCACGACGGGCTCTCGGCCACCGCGACGCGGGGCGGCGACCGCGGGCTGCGGGCCGTGCCGATCACGTCGGACCACCTGCAGGTCGGCCGCGGCTTCTCCGGCGCGGTCCACGTCACCGAGGTCGAGGTCGACACGCGCACGGGACGCACCCGGGTGCTCACGGTCAAGGGAGGCATCGCCGCCGGGCGGATCCACGTGCCGGAGCTGGCCCGGAGCCAGTGCGAGGGCTCGATCATCCAGGGCATCGGCCTCGCGCTCTACGAGGGCCAGGTGCTCGACCCGCACACCGGGCTCACCCTCAGCTCGACCCTCGACGACTACCGGATCCCGCAGCTCGGCGACACCCCGGAGATCGAGATCCACTTCCACGAGGACGGCTGGGACCGGGTGCCCGGGGGTGGGATCGGTCTCGGCGAGGTCGCGACGATCAGCCCGGCGGCCTCGGTCGGCAACGCCATCCACAACGCGACCGGGTGGCGACCGCTCACCCTGCCGGTGCGACCCGACCGGGTCATGGAGGCCCTGCGATGACCGACATCACCTTCGTCACCTCGCTCGAGCAGCTGCACGAGGTGCCCGACGGCGCCACCGTCGACGACACCGTCTACCGAGCGGGTGGGACCGACCTGCAGGACCGGCTGCGCACGAGCAACGCCGAGCCGCGGATCATCGACCTCACCGGGCTGCCCGGCTTCGCCGACGTCTCCACGGCGGACGACGGCGGCCTGGTCATCGGGGCGGGCGTCACCGTGGCCCGCCTCGCCCGCGACCTGGCAGGCTCGCACCCGGCCCTCGCGCTGACCTGCGCGGGCCTGGCCACCCCGCAGGTGCGAGCCGTCGCGACGATCGGCGGCAACCTGCTCCAGCACACGCGCTGCTGGTACTACCGCCACCCCGAGACCACCTGCCTCAAGTCGGGGGGCACGACGTGCCCGGCCCGCGACGGTCGCCACCTCTACGGCGTCGCCTTCGACACCTCACCGTGCGTGCACCCGCACCCGTCGTCGGTCGCCATGGCCCTGCTCACCTACGACGCGACCGTGACCGTCTCCGGCGGCGGGCGCCTTGGGGTGGAGGAGCTGCTCGGTGGCCCCGACGGCCCCGACGGCCCTATCGGCTCCGACGGCACGCGGGACCACCACCTCCCGGCGGGTGAGGTGCTCACCACGGTCGTCCTGCCGCCGGCGCTGGACGGCGAGCGGGCGGCATACTTCCGGGCGATCAGCCGCTTCGAGGCGGAGTGGCCGCTCGTCGAGGCGGTCTGCCGGGTGCAGATCGGTGACGACGCCCGGGTCGCGCAGTGCGGGATCGCGATCGGCGGGGTGGCCCCGGTGCCGCTGCGCCTGCACGCGGCCGAGGACCTGCTGACCGGCTCCCGTCTCGACGACCTGACGATCGACGCCGTGTGCGAGGCGGCGACGGTCGGCGCCAACCCGCTCCCCGAGACCGGCTACAAGGTGGCGCTCATCGCGGCGACCGTCCGCGAGGTGCTCGAGCGCGTCGCCGCCGGCTGAGGACCCCGGCGGTCGTCGGGCGGGTCAGTCCGGCGAGACGGCCAGCTGCGCCGTCATCGCCGACTGGGCCTCCGCGACGATGAGGGCCATCCCGGCCTCCGCCGCCGCCGCGTCGCGCGAGGCGATCGCGTCGGCGACCTCGCGGTGCCAGTCGATGGCCTGCGGGTTCGGGTTCGACGGCATCAGGTGGTGGTGGGTCCGGCCGGCCAGGACCTCCTCGACGAGGTCGCCGAAGCGGGCCAGCATCGGGTTGCCCGACGCCCGCAGCAGCGTGTGGTGGAAGACCGCGTCGTGCCGCAGGTAGGCCTCGAGGTCCCCGCGCCGCCCGGTGGATGACATGCCGGCCGCTGCGGAGGCGAGGGCGTCCTGCTGGGCCACCGACGCGCGACCCGCGGCCAGCCGGGCCGCGACCGGCTCGATGCCGCTTCGCAGCTCGCTCAGCGACTGGAGCTCGGCCTCGCGTCCGGGACCGGCGAGGCGCCACCGCACGATGAGCGGGCTGAGGGCGTCCCACTCCTCCTCCGGCCGCACGGTGATCCCGACCCTGCGACGGCTCGCGACGACCCCCATCGACTCGAGCACCTTGACCGCCTCGCGGGCGATCGACCGTGAGACGCCGTAGCGCTGCTCGACCTGCTCGGTCGACAGGACGGCGCCCGGCACGAGGTGTCCGTCGACGAGGTCGGACCCGAGCTGGTCGAGCAGGTCGGCGTGCTTGCCCGCACCGCTGGGGGCCGCGCCGGCGGCGCTCGTCGCTCTCACGGGACCCATCCTGCCGCACCGGCGACGAGATAAATAGACATCCGTTAATCACGAAGTCTTTACAATCGTATGCCTATTGCGTCACCATGGTCGACACGAGCCGCCGGCACCCGCGCGGCCCACCCTCGATCGCCCCCACCACCTGACAAGGGAGTCACATGTTCGCCGCTGCCGTCGAACCCGCCTACGGGACGGCGCCGCTGCTGCTCATCGCTGCAGCCGCCGTGCTCGTCCTGCTCGTCCTGATCATCGCCCTCAAGCTGCACGCCTTCGTCGCGCTCGTGCTCGTCAGCCTCGTCACCGCGCTCGTGACCAAGGTTCCCGTTGCCGACATCGTGCCGACCCTGCTCGACGGCTTCGGCGGCACGCTGGCCAACGTCGCCCTGCTCGTCGGCCTCGGCGCCATGATCGGCCGCCTCCTCGAGGTGACCGGCGGCGCCCAGGTCCTCGCCGACACGCTCATCGGCCGCTTCGGAGCGCAGCGCGCCCCGCTCGCGCTCGGTGTCGCCTCGCTCCTGTTCGGCTTCCCGATCTTCTTTGACGCCGGCCTCGTCGTCATGCTGCCGATCATCTTCAGCGTCGCGACCCGCTTCGGTGGCTCGGTGCTCACCTACGCCCTGCCCGCCGCCGGCGCGTTCGCCGTCATGCACGCCTTCGTCCCGCCGCACCCCGGACCGGTCGCGGCCGGCCAGCTGCTCGGCGCCGACCTCGGCCTGCTGCTCATCGTCGGCCTCGTCATCGCGATCCCGACGTGGTTCCTCGGCGCCTACCTCTTCGGCACGTGGACCGGTCGCCGCTTCAACCTGCCCGTCCCCTCCACCTGGATCCAGGTCGAGCACGACGAGACGAAGGGCAACCGCCCCTCGTTCGGCCTCGTCCTGTCGGTCCTGCTCCTGCCGCTCGTGCTCATCTTCCTCAACACCGGCCTCAACACGCTCGCCACGGCGGGCACCGTCGACTCCGAGGCGGTCTGGGTCCAGGCCCTGCGGATGATCGGTCAGACGCCGGTCGCCCTGCTCATCACGACCCTCTACGCGATGGTCGTGCTCGGCACCGGCCGCCGCTCCCGCGCCGACGTCGAGAAGATCTGCAACGACGCCCTCGGCCCGGTCTGCGCGATCATCCTCGTCACCGGAGCCGGCGGCATGTTCGGCGGCGTCCTGCGCGCCAGCGGCATCGGTGAGGCGCTCGCGGGCAGCCTCGCCGCGACCGGCCTGCCGGTCATCGTCGCCGCGTTCGTCGTGGCCACCTGCCTTCGCGTCGCCCAGGGCTCGGCCACGGTCGCCCTCACCACCACGGCGGGCCTGATGGCCCCGACGGTCGAGGCGACGACGGGTCTGACGAGCATCGACCTGTGCCTCATCGTCATCGCCATCGCCTGTGGCTCGACGGTCCTGTCGCACGTCAACGACTCGGGCTTCTGGCTCGTCGGCCGTTTCCTCGGGATGGACGAGAAGACGACACTGAAGACATGGACCGTGATGGAGACCCTCATCGGCACGATCGGCTTCGTCATCGCGGCCGGCGCGAGCCTCGTGCTGTGACGACCGAGGTCAGCACGCGGCACATCGTCGTGATGGGCGTCTCGGGCTGTGGCAAGAGCACCGTGGCGGAGGGGATCAGCGAGGCCGCCTCGCTGCCCTTCGCCGAGGCGGACCGCTTCCACCCGGCCGCCAACATCGAGAAGATGACGGCCGGGATCCCGCTCGAGGACGCCGACCGCTGGCCGTGGCTCGGGGACCTGTCCGCGTGGATGGCGTCCCAGGCGCGGGAGGGACAGTCGACCGTCATCGCCTGCTCGGCGCTCAAGCGCTCCTACCGCGACCTGCTCCGCAAGGGCCCGCCGAGCCTCGACTTCGTCCACCTCGCCGGTGACCCCGACGTCATCCGAGCCCGGATGTCGCACCGCAAGGGCCACTTCATGCCCACTTCGCTGCTCGAGAGCCAGCTTGCGACCCTCGAGCCGCTCGGGCCTGACGAGTCGGGCCTCGTCGTCGACCTCGCCCTGCCCGCCGCGGAGATCATCGAGCGGGCGGTGCGAGAGCTGGGTCTCACGCCCTAGCCCCACCCGTGAGGCCTTCTGGCCGTATGCCGCTGAGCCGGCCCCCGCACGGGGGGTCGGCTCTCGTGCGTCCGGGCGTCGCTGGGCGGAGCTGGTCTCAGCTCGTCGTGCGCATCGCCCAGGCGGCGCCGACGGTCGCGGCGGAGACCGCGACGACGAAGACCATCAGGACGACCAGCGGTGTGAGAGCCGTCAGCGCGAGACCGATGAGCAGGACCGGCACGGTGAGGCCGGCATACGCGGTGAGGAAGATGGCCGAGAGCGTCTCGCCGCGCACCTCGACGGGCGCCAGTGACCCGGCCCGGCCGACGGCGGAGCGGAAGAAGAGGCCGACCCCGGCTCCGGCCACGACCCCACCGGCGACGAACGCGGGAAGCGAGCCCGCTGCGGCGCCGGCGAGCACGCCGAGCAGGCCGAGGACCTGAGCCGCGGCGCCCACCTGGAGCGACCGCTGCGTCGACCAGCCCGCAGCCCCGACCTGGGCCAGGGCCGCGGCGGCGAAGACCGAGAAGGTCACCGCCCCGGCGACGATGTGGTCGCTCTCGTGGAGCACCCGGACGAGGAAGGTCGGGGCGAGCGCGGTGAACATCCCGAAGACGGCGAAGGCCGTGAAGGCCGCGGCGCCGGCGGCCGCGAAGGCGCTCCGGGACTCGCGCGGGACGACGACGCGCTGCGGCCGGTAGGCGGGCCGGGTCCGCGGGCGCTCGACCGTCTCGGGGACGAGTGCCACGGCGGCGGCAGCGACGAGCAGCAGCACGAGGAAGACGGCATACGGCAGGCGCAGCGGTGCGGGGGCGAGCTCGGCGAGCAGTCCGCCGACGAGGGGGCCGAGGGCGAGCCCGCCGATGTTGGCCAGACCGGCGACGGTCGCGGGCCGCCCGGTCCGCTCGTCGGGGCGGTCGGCGAGGTGGAGCTCACCGAGGTGGGCCGTTGCCGTCGCGGCGAGCGCGCCGACGCCGATCCCGCACAGCAGGCGGGCGACGAGCAGGGCCGGCAGGGCGGCGCTGCTGAGGAAGATCGTGGCCGACGCGACCTCGGTGACGATCGCGAAGAGGACGAGCGGGCGGCGGCCGACAGTGTCGCTGAGGTGTCCGACGAGGTAGAGGCTGAGCATGACCCCGACGGCGAAGGCCGCGAAGACGACGGTGACCATGGCGGAGGAGAAGCCGTCGCGGGCCTGGTAGAGCGCGTAGAGCGGGGTGGGGACCGTCGCGAAGGCCATCACCGTGAGGAACGCGACGGACACGACCCGGAAGCCGGCCGCCGGCCCGAGCGATCCGCGGCGTCGACCCGACGCGGGGCCTGCCGTTGGGGTGGCGACCGGCGGCGTGGTGGTGAGGGTGCTCATGCAGCCAGCATGCGACGGCGACATTGTCCGTGTCCAACGATGAATCGGAGTCACACTCATCGACAAAGAAGCATAATAACGGGATGGATGTCCGTCTCGTGGAGCAGTTCGTCACCATCGCCGCCGAGCTCAACGTGACGCGGGCGGCCGAGCGCCTGATGGTGTCGCAGTCGACGGTCTCCGCTGGGTTGCGGCGTTTCGAGCGCGAGCTCGGGGTGACACTCTTCGTCCGGACCACGCGGAGCATGACCCTGACGCCGGCCGGCGAGCGGCTGCTGCCCGCGGCCGAGGCGCTCCTCGCGAGCGCCGCGCACCTGCACGACCTCGCCTCCGAGTCGACCGGCCGGCTGAGGGGCCGGGTGCGGCTCGGGACGTTCGCGGCCCTCGACCTGCTCGACCTGCCGGGGGTCGTCGCCTCCTTCCGTGGGCGTCATCCGCAGGTCGACCTCGCCCTCACCGCCTCGCCGCGAGGGTCGACCGGCCTCGAGGAGGACCTGCGCCGCGGCCGGGTCGACCTCGCCTTCCTCGCCCTGCCTGACCAGCCGTCCGACCTCACGGTAGAGCCGCTCCTCAGCTCGCCCTTCGTGGCGCTGGTGCCCGGGGACCACCGGCTGGCCGGACGGTCCCGGGTCGGGCTGGACGAGCTCGCCGACGAGTCCTGGGTCGACACCGCCGCCGGCTTCGGCAATCGGGTCCTGCTCGACCGCCACCTCGCCGGTCGGGGGCTGACCCGCCGGCTCGTCGTCGAGACGGGCGACCTGCCCTCGGTGACCGGCTTCGTCGCCGCCGGGGTGGGGGTTGCCGTGGTGCCGGCCGTCGCGCTGCTGCCCGCCGGCAGCGACGGCTGCGTCGTCGTCCCGCTCGCGGACGGACCCCCGGACTGGCGGATCGGTCTCGGCCGGCGTCGGGGAGTCGTGCTGAGCCGCGCGGCCCGAGCCCTCGTGGCGGATCTGCAGGCGGCGGCCGCCGCCAGCGCCGCGGCCTGTTGAGCGGGCGGGGAATGCGACCGGGCCCGGGTTCGTTGGCTCCCCTGAAGATCGGTTGAAGCATTTACTAGCTACAGGAGATGACGGTTCATGGCACGTGCGTTCGAGAGCATCAAGGTCGGCGCGTGGGACCTCCCGCAGCGCTTCGTCATGGCGCCGCTGACCCGCAACCGGGCCGGCGAGGGCCAGGCGCCCCGCGAGCTCAACGCGGAGTACTACGGCCAGCGTGCGACGGCCGGGCTCATCGTCAGCGAGGGCACCCAGCCGAGCGCCGTGGGCCAGGGCTACCTCGACACCCCCGGCATCCACACGGACGCGCAGATCGAGGGCTGGGCCAAGGTCGCCGACGCCGTCCACGCCAACGGTGGCCGCATCGTCATCCAGCTGATGCACGTGGGCCGGATCGCGCACCCCGACAACAAGAACGGCCTCGAGACGGTCGCCCCGAGCGCCATCGCGGCTCCGGGCTCGATCGTCACCGCGACGGGTGAGCAGCCCTACGTCACCCCGCGTGCGCTCGAAACCGACGAGATCGCCGGGGTCGTCGCCGAGTACGTCGACGCCGCACGCAAGGCGATCGCCGCGGGCATCGACGGTGTCGAGGTGCACGCCGCCAACGGCTACCTCATCCACCAGTTCCTCGCCCCGAGCAGCAACACCCGCGCGGACGGTTACGGCGGCTCGCCTGCGAACCGCGCCCGTTTCGGCATCGAGGTGACCAAGGCCGTCGCCGAGGCCATCGGCGCCGAGCGCGTCGGCATCCGGATCTCACCCGCGCACAACATCCAGGGTGTCCTCGAGGAGGACGCGGCCGACGTCGCCGCGACCTACGAGGCGCTCATCGAGGGGATTGCCCCCCTCGGCCTGGCCTACCTCAGCATCCTCGCCGACCCGACGAAGGACCTCGTGCGCGACCTGCGCAAGCGGTTCAACGGCCCGGTCGTGCTCAACAACGGCTTCGGTTCGGTCACTGACCTCGACGCGGTCGAGGGCATCCTCGAGCGTGACGAGGCCGACCTCGTGGCCGTGGGCCGCCCGTTCCTGGCCAACCCGGACCTCGTCCGGCGCTGGCGCGAGGGGATCGAGCTCAACGAGCCCAACCAGGCGACCTTCTACGGCGGCGCCGCCGAGGGCTACACGGACTACCCGTTCGCCGACTGACGACGGCGCCGACTGGCGCCCCCGCCCGCAGCGGGCCACCCGAGACATCGGGTGGCCCGCTGCGGCGTATGGGCTGCACTCGGGGTCAGCGGTCGCCCATGGCGACGCTGCACGAGCCCAGCCGGGTCGGCGCCTTCCACGCGGCCGTGGGGACGCCCGGCAGGCGGACGTCGGCGAGCCCCACCTCGACGACATGGGCCGGCGCACTGGCCGCCCGCGGAGCAGCCACAGCCGTCGTGCTCGCGAGGGCGGTCAGGCCCAGGAGCGTTGCCGCCGTGACGGCCGTGAGCGCCCCGACCCGGGAGAGGCGGCGGCGTCGCTGCCGGTCCATGGCTCAGTCCCTGCCGTCGTGGTCGTCGTGGTGGTCATCGTGGTGGTCATCGTGGCCGCGCATGGCGGCGAACGGACGGGCCGGCAGCCGGGTGATCCAGTAGGACGCGGTGCCCGGGGAGGCGACCCCGAACCGTGCGTTGACGGCCCACAGCGAACCGGCCGCGACCGTGGCGGTCGACGGGACGTCGAGCGTCGGGTCCGTGAGCTCACCGGCCCACGTCGCGCGCCACCCCGTGCGGGATCTCGACAGGCGCAGCACCGCGACCGAGTTCCCGCCGGTCCCGCGGACGTTGTAGAGCAGCGAGCCGTCGAGCTCGAGCCCGTCGCCGGAGGTGATCCCCGGGCCGCCGGACACGGGGATCTGAGTGGTCACGCCGGTCGTCGGGTCGACGTTCCACAGACCGCCGAACTGGCTGTTGTTGAGGACGAGTGACCCGTCGGAGAGCTGACGGATCCCGTTGGCGTTGATGTTCGACCCGTCGAAGGTGGGCCACGCCCCGGACAGCGGGACGAAGCGGGGCGCCGCGCCGGTGGGACGGCCACGCCGGTCGAGGGCGATCGCGGTGAGTCGGTCGACCCTCGAGTCGGTGACCCAGACCGTGTCCTTGCCGACGACGAGGTCGTTGAGGAACACGCCGCCCGGGACGACGGTGTCGGACACGACCTCGCCGCTCCTGCCGTCGACGGCCCAGACGTGGGCGACGTCCCCGACGTTGCCGGCGGCCCAGACGAGCCCGGTGCGGCGGTCCCAGTAGAGGCCGCGCAGGCTCCGGCCGGTGGCTCCGGGGAGCAGCACGGAGACGGACCCCCGCTTGAGGTCGCCCGTGACGATGCGCCCGTCGGCCAGCGACCCGACGTAGTAGGTGGAGCCGGGTCCGCTCGTGATGCCCTCGGGGCGGATACCGTCCGGGAGCGCCACCGTGCCGGGTGACCTCGACTTCCGCCCCGTGGCACCGGCGGGTGAGGCGGCTGCGCCGGTGAGGGCGAGCATCGTGGTGGCGGCGGCGGTCGTCAGGACGGCGCGCCTGGTCGGGGTGGGTCTGTGAGTGTCCATCAACCATTTTGTGCACACTTCAACGGCCACGTCCACGGCGTCGAGCGTTGGGTTTCCCCCACTGCTCCGCCACTGCTCCGCGAGGGGGAGCAGTGGCGTGGTGCTGGAGTGACCGCTCAGTTTCACAAAACGGACACCCTGGGCGACTACGCCACTGCTCCGCCAGGGGGAGCAGTGGCGGAGCGGTGGCGAGACCCCTTGTTTCGACAATCGGGACATCTCGGTGGACTACGCCACTGCTCCACGAGGGGGAGCAGTGGCGGAGCGGTGGAACCTGGGGTGGGTGGCCCAGCAGTTGTGGTCGATGACGCTGTCTGGTGCTGTCTAGCGCGAACGCTAGTGGGCCGTAGACGAGCGAATCGTCGGCCGGGCGACATCCCCGAGGTCAGCGGCGCCGGTTGCGGCGCGCGATCGCCCCGGTCAGCACGGTCGCGAAGCCGCACCAGGCGGCATACGGGATGAGAGCGAGGCCCGAGGTGCGCTGGGCCGACGCCGTGCGCCGGGCCAGGTCGACCGAGCTCGCCGTGAGCACCGCGCTCTCGATGGTCGCGAGACCGGGACGCTTCGCGCCCCAGAAGACCCAGCTCCACCCGGCGTTGAGCACGAGGTTGGTGCCGAACGCCGTGAGGTAGGTCGATCGGCCGGCGGCATCGCCCTTCTTGTCGAGCGCGTTGAGAGCCGTCGCCCCACTGGCGGCGATCCCCGTGTAGAGCAGGCTCCACACGACGGGGAACGCGACGGCCGGCGGCTGCCAGTCCGGCTTGTCGAGCGAGCGGTCCCAGGCCGAGTCCGGCTTGGTGGCCAGGCCCCCGATGACCGCGCACGCGGCCACCCCGCCGATGGCGATCGCGAGGTTGCGCGGGGCGGTGTCGGGCTTGGCCGTCTCCATCGCCTCGGCGACGGCCGTGTCGAAGTCGGTCAGGCCGCCTCGGATCGGGACGAGGTCGAAGATGTCGTCCTCCTTGCTCACGACCTCGTGGACGAGGCTGCCGACGAGCGGCTTGGCCAGTCCGGCCGAGATCGGGGTCACGAGCCCGACCCAGTGGCTCGCGAGGCGCGGCGTGAGCACGGGGACGGTGACGATCGGGCGGTGCCGACGACCGGTGACGTCGGCGAAGCGCTGCATCATCTCGCGATAGGTCATCACCTCGGGGCCGCCGACGTCGAAGGTCCTGTTGACCTCGGGGGGCAGGTCGCCGGCCCCGGCCAGCAAGGTGATGACGTCGTCGATGGCGATCGGCTGGATCCGGTTCTCGAGCCACTTGGGCGCGATCATCGCGGGCAGCCGGGTCGTGAGGTAGCGCAGCATGTCGAAGGAGGCGGAGCCGTCCCCGAGGACGACGGCCGCCTGCAGGACCGCGGTCGGCACGCCGGAGGACAGGAAGGTGTCGCCGACCTCGACCCGGGAGGCGAGGTGGGGGGAGAGCTCCTCCCCCTCGGGGTGCAGCCCGCCGAGGTAGACGATCCGCTCGACGTCGGCGCGCTTCGCCGCCCCCGCGAAGGCCGCAGCCGCCTCGCGGTCACGCTCCGCGAAGTCCGGCCGGTCGTCCATCGAGTGGACGAGGTACCACGCGGTGCGGATGCCGCGCAGCGCCGTGTGCATGTCGCTCTCGGACGCGACGTCCCCTTCGACGACGTCGACCCACTGGCGCCACGGACGGTCGTCGAGGGAGGCGGCGCGCCGGGTGAGGACGCGCACCGACCAGCCCTCGTCGAGCAGGCGCGGCACGAGGTGCCCGCCGACGTAGCCCGACGCGCCGGTGACGAGCGCGGTGCGGTTGCCGTCGCGCTCGCCGTCCTCGTTGGTGTCGGGGTTGGTGTCGGGGTTGGTGTCGGGAATGGAGTCGGTCTTGTTGTCGCGGGTCACGCGGATCACCTGGCCAGGTTGAGGACGGGGGGGAGGAGCAGGAGCATGCCGCTGGACCACGTCACGTGAGTGATGATCGGTCCGAGGATGCCGCCGGTGACGCGCCGCTGGAGAGCGGTGACGATCCCGACGGCAGAGCCGGCGACGACGAGCAGGGGGACACCGGCGCCCACCGTGGTGAGCGCGTAGATGATCGTGGAGATGACGACCGCCCTGGTGGGCAGGGCGGCATACAGCGCGCCGCGGAAGAACAGCTCCTCGACGACGCCGTTGAGCACGGTGATGGCGAGCACGACGATGGTCGAGCCGAAGCGGGCGTGGTCGAGCAGCGAGTCGACCGGCTCGCGCAGGAAGGGGATCCGCGCCACGACGAGGGCGCCGACGAGGAAGATGCCGAGCAGCAGGGCGCCGAGCGCGAGCGACTGGACGATCGGTCGGGCCCGCTGGTTGCCCCGGCGTGTGTGGCCCCAGCCGACGTGGAGCGGGCCGGACACGAGGGCGCCGACCCCCCAGACGAGGGCGAGCCCGATCGTCGCGTAGTAGAACCGGGAGTCGCCCGGCGGGATGCGCAGGGCGAAGGCGAGGGCCGCGGTCCCGAGCACGAGGGTGATGGCGACGACGATCCGGCGCCGCTTGCGCCGCTCCGGCGGGTCGGGGTGTTGCCCGGGCACCGGGTCGAAGAGTGCGGCCTCGAGGAAGGCCCGCAGCTCGGCGATGGGGCCCCGGTGCCAGGGCTCGGTCTCGGCGCTCATGCCTCAAGCCTCACAGATTGCTCACCGTCGTGCAGACTCGTACCGGGCCAACGTCTCCTTGCGCTCCCGGTCGTGGTCGACGATGCGCTCGGGGTAGTCGTGCGCGAAGCCGTCGTCGTGCTTCCACGGCTCGTGGGCGGCGGCCCCGTTGAGGTGGGCCAGCTCCGGCAACCACCGGCGGACGTAGGCGCCGTCCGGGTCGAACTTCTTGCCCTGGGTGACGGGGTTGAACACGCGGAAGTAGGGAGCCGCGTCGGTCCCGGTGCCGGCGACCCACTGCCAGCCGTGGTTGTTGGAGGCGAGGTCCCCGTCGATGAGGTGGTCGAGGAAGTGCCGGGCCCCGACCGGCCACCAGACGTGCAGGTCCTTGGTGAGGAAGCTCGCCGTGATCATCCGCAGCCGGTTGTGCATCCAGCCCTCGGCGAGGAGCTGGCGCATGCCCGCGTCGACGATCGGGTAGCCGGTGCGCCCCTGTCGCCAGGCCTCGACCCGCTCCCGGGACGTCGCGTCGTCGTCGTACTCGAGGCCGGACAGCTCGTCGCGCAGGTCGTGCCAGGCCGACTCGGGCCGGTGCCAGAGCACGTCGGCGTAGAACTCGCGCCAGGCCAGCTCGGTGACGAAGGTCTCCGCGGCCTTGGTCCGGCCGCTGCCGTGGGCGGCGATGTCGGCGAGGATCGTGCGGGGGTGGATCTCGCCGTACTTGAGCGGGGCCGACAGGCGACTCGTCGTGTCGAGGTCGGGGCGGTCGCGCTCGGAGGCGTAGTCGGACAGGTGGTCCTCGCGGAAGCGGGTCCACCGCTCGTGCGCGGCAGCCTCGCCCGCCTCGATGTCGGCGAGGTCGTCGACCTCCGGCAGCGCCTCCGAGGTCACGTCGTCGGCCCACGTGACCGTCGAGGGCCGCTCCGCAGGCGCCGGCCGGCCGTGGTCGCGCCAGGCGCGGGAGAAGGGGGTGAAGACCTTGTAGGGGGAGCCCGACTGGTTGAGCACCCGCCCGGGGCCGACGGCATACGGAGTGCCGGTGGCGACGAGCTTGCGGCCCGTCGCGGCGAGCCGCTCCGCCACGTCATCGTCGCGTCGGCGGCCGTAGGGCGTCGTCTCCCGAGAGACGTGCACCTCGTCGGCGCCCACCTCCTTGGCGAGGTCCGGGATGACGTCCCGGGGGTCACCGGAGCGCAGCACCAGGTGGCCGCCGAGGTCGTCGGAGAGCGCGGCCAGGGACGCGATGAGCCGGTCGGTGCGCGGGGTGCCGGGCCGCAGCAGGTCCGGGTCGAGCACGAAGACGGGCACGACGGCGTCTGCGGCGTCGATCGCCGCGAGCAGGGCCGGGTTGTCGGCGAGGCGCAGGTCCCGCCGGAACCAGAGGATGGACGTGGTCACCATGACCTGCCCATACCCGGGCCGGCGGCTCGGGACGTGGCCGCTCGTCGGTCGGCCCGGCTCAACCCGCGTCGGCCGTCCGCTCGAGCCGGACCTGTGCCACGTCGAGGTAGCCGGCGGTGAACCCGGCCTCGCAGTAGGCGAGGTAGAACTCCCACTTGCGGCGGAAGGTCTCGTCGAAGCCGAGGGCCGCGACCTCCTGCCAGCGCGCGTTGAACGTCGCGCGCCAGCGGCGCAGGGTCTCCGCGTAGTCGAGGCCGAAGTCGCGCACCCCGGTGACCCGGAGGCTCGTGTGGTCGTCGGTCGTCTCGCGGATGGCCTGGAGGCTCGGGATGAGGCCGCCGGGGAAGATGTGCTTCTGGATCCAGCCGTAGGAGTGCTTCGTCGCGAGCAGCCGCTCGTGGGACATGAGGATCGCCTGGACGGCGGCGGTGCCGCCCGGGGCGAGGCGCTCGTCGATCGTCGCGAAGTAGGCGGGCCAGAACTCCTCGCCCACCGCCTCGATCATCTCGACGCTGACGATGGCGTCGAAGCGGCCCTCGACCTCGCGGTAGTCCTGGATGCGGATGTCGACGAGGTCGGACAGGCCCTCACGCTCGACGCGCTCGGCCGCGAGGGCGGCCTGCTCCCGCGACAGGGTCACGGTCGTGACGACGGCGCCCCGACGGGCCGCCTCGATGGCCAGCGTGCCCCAGCCGGTGCCGATCTCGAGGACGCGGCTGCCGGACGTGACGTGGGCGTCGTCGAGGATCGCGTTGACCTTGCGCAGCTGGGCCTGCTCGAAGTCCTGGCCCTCTCGCGGCAGGTCACCGTCGAAGAGGGCCGAGCTGTAGCTCATCGTCTCGTCGAGGAAGGTCGAGAACAGGTCGTTGCTGAGGTCGTAGTGCGCCTCGATGTTCTTGCGCGAGCCGAGCAGCGAGTTGCGCTGCGCCGTCGGGATGCGCCGGTCGACGACCCCGCGCAGCGCGAGCAGGCGCGGCGGAACGGCCGTCGTCATCCGCTCCGCGAACGGCAGGAGGACGTCGACGAGGTCGGTGCCGGGGGCGGCCTTCCAGTCGCCGGCCATGTAGGCCTCGCCGATCCCGATCTTCGGGTGGTGCGCCAGCCGCTCGAACAGCGCCGTGGGCCGGACGATCTCGATCGTCGGGTAGCCGGCGCGCGGGGTGCCCCCGCCGAGGAGCGTCCCGTCCGGCATGAGGACGTCGACGGGCACCCGCTCGGCCACCTGGGCCAGGATGCTGCGGGCCAGGCGGGCCCGCAGGCAGAAGGCGCGGAACGCGGGCTTGCGCAGGCAGATCGGTTGGGTCATCGTCGTCATCGGACGGCCTCCTCGGGGTGTCGGGGTCGGGGTGCAACAGGCAGGCGGCGAAGCCACAGCCGGATGCCGTGCAGGCGGATCAGGGTGCTCACGCGTTGGGTCATCAGACCGTGGCGGCGGATGAGGGACAACAACCGGCGCGGCGTGGCGGGCTGCGGGGTTCCGGTCGTCACGGCCGACAGGATCCGCCGGCCCTCGCGGTCGAGACGCACCGACACGGCGACGGTCCCCTCCTCGAGGACGAGCTGGACGGCATACGTGCCGGAGACGTCGTTGAAGGGGGAGACGTAGAACGCCTTGTCGATGCTCGCCGAGCCGGAGGGCGTGAGCTCGAGCAGGTAGGCGTGCCGCTCGCCGTAGGTGTTGTGCACCTCGAAGACGACGGCCACGAGCGAGTCGTCGGGGCGCAGGCACCAGAACACGGAGAGGGGGTCGAAGACGTGGCCCAGCACCCGCGCGTTGGCGAGCATGAGGACGCGGTCCTCCGGGGCGAGGGCGACGCCCCGCGCCGCGAGGAAGCGCTCGACGTCCCCGCGCAGACCGCCGCCGAGCCGCCCGCGGTCGAGATGGTCCGCAGCGTCGAAGCGAGCGAAAGCGCACAGCGGCCAACCAAACCGGGGGAGACGGTCGACGTCGACGAGCCACTGGTAGTGCGGGTGGTCGAAGGTGTTGGTCAGCGGCTCGCGCCGGCTGTGCGTCACGGTCCCCTCGACGAGCGCCGGCACGGCGGGAGGTGACAGCCGCAGGGCCGTCGGGCTCACCACGACGCGCCGAGGGACTGGGCGGCCTCGACGCCGGAGCGACAACCGTCCTCGTGGAAGCCCCAGCCGAGGTGCGCCCCGGCGAAGGCGAGACGGTCGCCACCGGCCGTGCGCAGGCGCTCTGCGGCGGCCACGGCCTCCCGGGTGAAGATCGGGTGGTCGTAGGTCATCCGGGCGGTCACCCGGGCCGGGTCGATGTTGCCATCGGGGTTGAGGGTGACGACGTGGTCATCGACGTCGTCGAGGCCCATCAGACGGTTCATCCAGTAGCTGACCGTGACGTCCGGGGTGGGCGCGTCGCAGCCGCGCATCCGGTAGTTCCACGAGGCGCGCGCCTCGGGCGCCGTCGGCAGCACGGAGGAGTCACGATGCAGCCAGGTCTCGTTGCGGGAGTACCGGATCGCCGCGAGGTCGCGCTTCTCCTCCGGGGTCGCGTCGGCGAGCAGCGTGAGCGCCTGGTCGGCGTGCGTCGCGACGACGGCACGGTCGAAGGTCTGCATCGGGTCACCGGCGGCGCGCACGTCGACGCCGTCGTCGTGCCGGGTCACGTCGGTCACCCGTGCGGTCCTCCGCACGTCGGGGAGACGCTCGACGAGGCGGTCGACGTAGGTGCCGGACCCGCCGGTGACGGTGCGCCAGGTCGGCGACCCCGTCACCGTCAGCATGCCGTGGTGGTCGAGGAAGCGGAACAGGTGGCGCGCCGGGTAGGTGACGGCGTCGAGGTCGCCGCTCGACCACACGCAGGCGACGAGCGGGATGGCGAAGTGCCGGACGAAGTGGGTGGAGAAGCCTTCTGCCGCAAGGAACTCGCCCCAGGTCGGGTCGGTCGAGTCGTCCTCGAGCAGGCGGCGGGCCGCCTTGTGGAAGCGGGGCACCTCGGCGAGCATCCGCAGGTGGCGGGGGTCGAGGATCCGTCGCTTCTGGGCGAACATCCCCTTCGCGCCGCGCCCACCGGCATACGACAGCCCGCAGCCCTCACACGTGATCGACATGCTCATCTCGGTGGGCTGGGTCGGCACGTCGAGCTCGGCGAAGAGGCGCAGCAGGTTGGGGTAGGTCTTCTCGTTGTGCACGATGAAGCCGCTGTCGATCCGCAGGCTCCGGCCCGCGCCGTCCCCGGAGGCGACGTCGTGGGTGTGGGCGTGCCCGCCGAGACGGTCGTCGGCCTCGAAGAGCGTCACGTCGTGCGTCGCGCTGAGCACGTGGGCTGCCGTCAGTCCCGAGACCCCGGCGCCGATGACGGCTGCCGTGGGCCTGCTGGTGGTCGAAGCGTTCACCGAGTTCCTCCTGGTCGTGCGGGTCCCGAGTGGTTCGGTGTCGCGGGCCCGTTGGATTGTTCAACGAGCAACGACACCGTAAGGTGGCTGTCCAAGGTCTGTCAAAGGTTTGGAGAAGGCATGGACATCGTTCGCACCGTCACCGTCAGCCAACCGGTCGACGTCGTCTTCGGCTATCTCAGCGACTTCACGACGACCACCGAGTGGGACCCGGGAACGGTACGCACCGAGCGGGTCTCCGGTGACGGTGGGGTGGGCACCCGCTACCGCAACACCTCCTCGTTCCTCGGCCGCGAGACCGAGCTCGACTACGTCGTCACCGACCTCGAGCCCGGGCGCACGATCGCCCTGCGGGGGGAGAACGCGACGGTCGTGGCCAACGACACGATGACCTTCGCGGAGTCGACGGGGCAGGACGGGCCGGGCACGACGGTCACCTACCACGCGGCCTTCGAGCTCAAGGGCCTCGCCCGGTATGTCGCACCCCTGCTCGCCCCCGCGTTCCGCAAGCTCGGCGACGAGGCCGAGAAGGGCCTGCGCTCGGCCCTGACAGCGCTCTGACGGGAGAGTCCGGATGTACACGATCAAGCGGGCCGCCGAGCTGACCGGCATCAGCGTCGCCACCCTCCGGGCGTGGGAGCGGCGCTACGCCGTCGTCACCCCGGCCCGCTCCGACGGGGGCTACCGGCTCTACGACGCGGCCGACGTGCGCGCGCTCGCGATCATGAACTCCCTCGTCAACGAGGGATGGTCCGCCCGGCAGGCGGCGCAGGAGACGCTCGCGAGACTGTCCAACGACGAGTCCGAGTCGGAGCGGGGGAGGCCGATGGCCCCCGTCGTGCCGCTCGCCTCGGCCCCGTCATCCCCCTCGCCGCAGGCCCGCCGCGCCGCTGAGGACATCGAGGCCCTCGTCGCGGGGGCCGAGCGCCTCGACCCGGCCGCCGTCGCCGACGTCCTCGACGCCCGCTTCTCCGCCGCCAGCTACGAGGCCGTCGTCGACGACTGGTTGATGCCCGCCCTCGGGGCGGTCGGTCAGGCCTGGGCCGCGGGCCGGCTCAGCATCGCCGGGGAGCACCTCGTGTCGTATGCCGTCCAGCGCCGTCTCGCCGCCTTCTACGAGGCCGCGTCGGCACGCGCCGACGGGCCGACGGTCATCGTCGGCCTGCCGCCCGACTGCCGGCACGAGCTCGGGCTGCTCGCCTTCGCCGTCTCGGCGCGGCGCTCCGGCCTGACGACGGTCTACGTCGGCGCCGACCTCCCCTCCGGTGACTGGGTGCCCGCCGTGCGCGCCCGCGGCGCCGCGGGCGTCGTGCTCGCCGTCCCACGCCGCATCGACATCGGGTCGACCCAGCTCATCGCCTCCCGCCTGCACGCCGCGCACCCGCAGGTCGTCATCGGTCTCGGGGGACGCTTCCAGGACGCGGTCGAGACCGGCTGCGTGCCCCTCGGCCACTCGATCGCCCTCGCCGTCAGCGAGCTGCGCAACCGCTTGCGTCGCTCCGCGTGACCAACCCCGTGACGAACCCCGTGACGACCAGGCGGCTGGCTGCCGGGGCCGTGGCCGGGATCGCCTTCTTCGCCCTCGTCACGGTGACCCTGCCGCTGGCCCAGCCCGACCACGTCGTCGTCCGGGACTCGGTCAGCTCGCTCGTCCTCGGTCCGTGGGGGTGGCTCCAGACCATCGCCTTCTGGGTCGTCGGCGCGGCCACCTTTGCTCTGGGCCTCGCGCTGCGCCGGGCGACCCTCGCCCGCGTCGGCCCGGTGCTGCTCCTCGTCGCCGGTGTCCTCGACGGGGTGCTCGCCGTCTTCGTCACGGGCCGCTCCGGGGAGCCGCTGACGACGGGCAACCGCGTGCACTCGATCGCCGCGACCGGGTCGCTGGGCCTCAGCGTGCTGACCATGTTCGTCCTCGCCGTGACCCTGTGGTCCTCCCCCCGGTGGGCGCAGGCTGCCCGCGTCAGCGCGGGGTGGGGTGTCGTCACCGTCCTCGCCTTCGTCGGGAGCCAGGCCGCGACCGGTGACTTCGGACTCAGCGAGCGGCTGCTCCTGCTCGGGGTCAACAGCTGGCAGGCTGCGGCGGCCCTCACGGTGCTGCGCGCTGGGCGGCATACGGGCTCATCGGGTGGACGTTCGCCGATGCGCGCCGGCTGAGCCCGCCCGGGGTGGAGGATGGGGAGGCGGAGGACCCCCCTCCCCACCGAGGAGACGAGCAGATGCCCGCACCGAGTCCGGGATATTCGATCACCGTCCGCGTGGAGCTCCCTGCGGGGAGCACGGCGACCTCGGCCCTGACCGGCGCGGTGGGATCGGCAGGTGCTGCGCTCACCGCGCTCGACGTCGCGGAGAGCCGGACCGACCGCCTCGTCGTCGACGTGACGTGCGACACGGCCGACGAGGCGCACTCGACCCGGGTCGCGGAGGCCATCGCGGCGATCCCCGGGGCCGTCGTGCGCAAGGTGAGCGACCAGACCTTCCTACTCCACCTCGGTGGCAAGATCGAGGTCAACCCCAAGGTCCCGCTCAAGCACCGTGACGACCTGTCGCGCGCCTACACGCCGGGCGTCGCGCGGATCTGCCTCGCCATTGCCGAGCACCCCGAGGACGCGCGCCGGCTGACGATCAAGCGCAACACCGTCGCCGTCGTGACCGACGGGAGCGCCGTGCTCGGGCTCGGCAACATCGGCCCGCTCGCGGCGCTGCCCGTCATGGAGGGCAAGGCGGCGCTCTTCAAGCAGTTCGGCGGGGTCGACGCGTGGCCGGTCTGCCTCGACACGCAGGACCCCGACGCGATCGTCGAGATCGTCCGGGCGATCGCGCCCGTCTACGGGGGGATCAACCTCGAGGACATCTCGGCGCCGCGGTGCTTCGAGATCGAGGAGCGGCTGCGGGCGATGCTCGACATCCCCGTCTTCCACGACGACCAGCACGGCACCGCCATCGTCGTGCTCGCCGCCCTGACCAACGCGCTGCGCGTCGTCGGCAAGGCGATGGAGGACGTCCGGATCGTCGTGTCCGGAGTGGGCGCCGCCGGCAACGCGATCACCCGGCTGCTCCTCAGCAGCGGAGCCCGCGACATCGTCGCCGTCGGCCGCAGCGGAGCCGTCTACGCCGGCGAGATGCCGATGGAGCCGTTCCGACAGTGGATCGCCGAGCACACCAACGAGGCCCGCCAGCAGGGCAGCCTGCAGGAGGTCCTCGTCGGGGCCGACGTCTTCATCGGGGTCTCGGCCCCGGACCTGCTCACCGGTGACGACATCGCCGGGATGGCCGAGGACGCCATCGTCTTCGCGCTCGCCAACCCGGTGCCGGAGGTCGACCCGATCGAGGCCGGCCGGCATGCCGCGGTCGTGGCGACCGGACGGTCGGACCACCCGAACCAGATCAACAACGTCCTCGTCTTCCCCGGCTTCTTCCGTGGCCTGCTCGACGCGGGCGTCTCGGAGATCACCGACGCGATGATGGTCGCCGCGGCCGAGGCGATCGCGGCCGAGGTGTCCTCCGACGAGCTCAACGCGAGCTTCATCATCCCGAGCGTCTTCGACCAGGCCGTCGCCCCGGCCGTCGCGGCTGCGGTGCGTCAGGCCGCCGCCGGCGGGGCCGACGACCCCGCCTCCTGAGCCCCGACCTACCCTCGGGGGATGGAAACGCGTGAGCTCGGCCGCACCGGCCGTCAGGTGTCCGTCGTCGGGCTGGGCTGCTGGCAGCTCGGTGGGGACTGGGGCGACGTCGGCGAGGCGGACGCGATGTCCGTGCTCCACGCCGCCGTCGACTCCGGCGTCACGATGCTCGACACGGCCGACGTCTATGGCGACGGCCGCAGCGAGACCCTCGTCGGGCAGCTGCTCCGCGAGCGGTCCGGGGAGGGCCTGACCGTCGCGACGAAGATGGGCCGGCGCGCCGACCCGCACGTGGCCGGGGCCTACACGCTCGACGCGTTCCGCGAGTGGGTCGACCGGAGTCGGCGCAACCTCGGCGTCGAGGTGCTCGACCTCGTCCAGCTGCACTGCCCGCCGACGGCCGTCTTCGGCGACGACCGGGTCTTCGACGCCCTGGACACGCTCGTCGCGGAGGGCCGTGTCGCGGCCTACGGCGTCTCGGTCGAGACGTGCGACGAGGCGCTCACCGCCATCGCCCGACCCAACGTCGCCACGGTCCAGCTCATCCTCAACGCCTTCCGTCGCAAGCCCCTCGAGCGCGTCCTCCCCGCGGCCCTCGAGGCTGGGGTCGGCATCATCGCCCGGGTCCCGCTCGCGAGCGGCCTGCTCTCGGGCACGTACGACGAGGACACGACCTTCCCGGAGTCCGACCACCGCAACTACAACCGGTCCGGCGGCGCGTTCGACATCGGCGAGACCTTCAGCGGCGTGCCCTTCGACGTCGGTGTGCGTGCGGCGCGTCGGGTGACCGAGCTGGCGGCGCCGGAGCCGACGGCGCGGGTGGCCCTGCGCTGGATCCTCGACCAGCCCGGCGTGAGCACGGTCATCCCCGGTGCGCGCAACGCCGAGCAGGTCCGCGGCAACGTCGCGGCCGCCGAGCTCGCCCCGCTGTCGGACGCCGTCCAGGCGCAGCTGCGGGACCTCTACGACAGCGAGATCCGCAGCCACGTGCACGACCGCTGGTGATCCCGGCCGCTCGCCGCGATCACGCGGCGGATCAGTCTGCGGTCGTGGTTGTCAGGGCAGCACCGGATGCCGACTGATCTGCAGATTGACGGAGATCGGGCTGCGTCGGGATCAACTGGCGGATCAGTCTGCGGTCGTGGTTGTCAAGGCAGCACCAGATGCCGACTGATCTGCCAGTTGATCTGCCAGGTGCTCACGGCGCGGGTATGCCGTTGACCTGACCTTCGGTCGTCGGCGCCGGCCCGTGACGCGGGCCGTCGGATGTCGCGTCTAGCGTGGCTGGCCAAGGCGCAACGGAGGGGGAGTCGTGGATCTGGGAGCAGCACAGGAGCTGGCAGTGGCGCTGCTGGCGCGTCACGGCCTCAGCTCGTGGACCTTCCGGTTTGACCGGGCCAAGACGCGGGCCGGGGCCTGTCATGGCCGCGACCGGGTGATCTCGCTCAGCAGGCACGTCACCCTCCTGCACGATGAGGCCGAGGTGCGCGACACGATCCTGCACGAGATCGCGCACGCCCTGGCCGGCCCCGGCCACGGCCACGACGAGGTGTGGCGGGCCGCCGCCCAGTCCATCGGCGGCTCGGGCCTGCGTTGCGTGTCGCCCGACGCGCCGCGCGTGGAGGGCCCGTGGCAGGGACGCTGCCCGGCGGGCCACACGGCGACGCGGCACCGGGCCCCGACCCGCGTCCTGCTCTGCCGCCGGTGCGAGGGTGGTCCCGCTGAGCGCCTGATCGAGTGGACCCTGCACGGGCGCACCGTCCCGATGCACCCCGGCTACGTCACCGAGCTCCAGTCCGTGATCGCCGGCGTCCGGCACCGGCGGGGCGACCGGCTCGAGCCCGGCCAGGTCGTCCGGGTCGCGGCACCCGGTCGCTACCTCGGGGCCACCGGCCCGATCGTCAAGCGGGGTCGCACCTGCTACCACGTGCGCTTCCGCGGCGGCCTGCTGCGCGTCCCGTTCTCGCTCGTCGAGCCGGCCGGCTGACGCAGGCGACGGACGAGGGGGCGCGGCCGGAGCCACGCCCCCTCGGGGCGGGTGAGGAGCGTCAGCTCACTCCGGGTCGCCGTCGGCGAGCAGCCGGTAGAGCTTGCGGCGGGTCTCGGTGAGGATCTCGGCCGCCTCCGCCTTCTGCTGCGCCGTGCCGGTGGTGACGATCTGCCACATGCCGCCCATGACCTGGCCGACGATCGGCATGAGGTCACCGGACCCGCCCGACGTCGGCTGCTCCTGCGGCGCCGGCTCGAACGGCTGCCAGGTCGCGGCCATCTCGTCCGCGTGCTCCTCGACGTAGGAGCGGCCCTCGTCGGTGAGTCGCAGCAGACGCTTGCCCTCGGCATCGCGACCCTCGACCAGTCCCTCGTCCTCGAGCTGCTGCACGGTCGGGTAGACCGAGCCGGGGCTCGGCTTCCAGGCCCCGCCCGAGCGCTCCGCGATCTCCTGGATGATCTGGTAGCCGTTCATCTCGTCGCCCGCGAGGACGTCGAGGATCGCTGCGCGGACGTCGCCGCGACGGGCTCGCGGGCCGCGCCGGCCCCCGAACTCGGGGCCGAAGCCGGGCCCGCCGAAGTGGCGGACGAGCTCCTGCACCCCGGGCGGCGGGCCGGGGCGGCCGCGGCCGCCGGGACCGAAGCCGGGACCAAAGCCGGGCCCGAAGCCGGGGCCACGTGATCCGCGGAATCCCGGGCCGGAGGCCCCGCCCCACTCGCCGGGTCCGCCCTGGGGCCACATCCGGCCCCAGTCGCCCCAGCCCTGGTCCCAGCCGCCACCTCGCTGGTCGTGCTGGTCACCCTGCTGGCCGCGGTGGCCGGGTCCGCCGTGGCGGTGCTCCTGTCGGTGCTCGTGCTCGTGCTCGTGGTCTGTCTGGTGGTCTCTCTTGTCGTTCATGGTGGTGCTCCTTCGATCTCGCGCTCTTTCGATCAGTCGCGATAGGTCAACGATATATCGCGATAGCACGGTTGACAAGGAATTTCGCCGAGCGCAGCGGCGCGGACTCGGGCATGATGGGCGCGACCCGCCTCGCGGGCCGTCTCCATCCGGGTTCAGGGGCTCCCCGGGCGGGACACGATGACACCCACGAGCCCATTGAGGGCGGGCTCGGCGTTGGTTACCGTGCTCGGCAGGACGCACGCAGTGCGGAGGAGGCGCGGACCGGTGACGAGCAGTGGGGGACCCCGTCCCGAGTCGAGCCCGTCGACGGGGGACCGGATGAGCGAGAAGCGCACCGTGCGCCTGCCGTGGGCGCCCTCGGCGGCGCCGCGGATCCGTCGTGAGCTGGTCGACGACCTCACGGCACGGGGGGTCGACGCCGAGGTCGTCGACGAGGCGGAGATGGTCGTCAGCGAGCTGGTCGCCAATGCGATCCGACACGCGAAGCCCTTGTCCGACGGCGCCATCCGGGTGCACTGGAAGGTCAAGAACAATGTCGTCGAGGTCGAGGTGTCCGATGGTGGCGGTGCCACGACGCCGCGCCCCGCCCCGCCCGCCACGTGGGCACCGGGTGGCCGGGGCCTGCGGATCGTGCGCTCCGTCGCCCACGAGTGGGGGGTTCTCGAGGAGCCCCACGGTCGCACGGTGTGGGCCTCCATCGGTGGTCCGTCCCGGCGCCGCACCCACTGAGCAGAGCCCGTGGCGCGGTCACGGACTGCTCGCGACCTCGTCACGTCCGGGGGCGGTCGCCGCTGAGCACTAGGGTGGCGCGCATGGGTAAGGCCTCTCGTCGTCCTCGCGACCGCTCGCAACGCTCCACCCGTCCGGCTCCCGCCCCGTTCGTGGCGCGCCCCTTCGAGGGGCTGCCCAACGAGACGGACTGGGTCGCCATGCGCGAGATCGTTCCGGCGGCGACAGCCACGGTCCGCCTCAAGCAGGGCGCGCTCCCCGACGGCGGGCCCAGCGAGGTGACCGTAGCGACCGTCCTGCCGCTCGCCTGGCCGGGGCTGCACCGCGAGTCCGGCGAGGTGCTCGTCGGCATCCAGTCGGGCAACGCGAGCGGTGACACGAGCCGCGACATCGCCGCCTCGATCGAGCTCGCCGCCGCGGCGGCGCCCGGGGCCCCGGTGACGACCATTCCCGTCTCGACGGTCGACACGCCCCGGCTGCAGGACCTCATCGACCTCGACGAGGGCTTCGAGCTGACCCTCCACGACGGTTTCGACTTCTGGGTCGCCGATGCCGACCTCGACGCGGACGGCAAGGAGTCGCTCGACCACGCCAACGCCTCGGTCATCCCGACGGCGCGACTGGCGTCGGTCGCGTCCGCCTTCTGGTGCCAGATCGCCGACCGCGCCTACGTGAGATGGGTGCTGCCCTTCGCCGAGGACGACGCGACCAACGCCTTGGCCCGGCTGCACGCCGCTGGCCGGAGCCACCTCGGGCAGGAGCAGGAGCAGGGACGCCTGCTCGGCTGCTTCCGCTCGAGCGGCCTGCTCATCCCGGTCTGGGAGGTCGACCCCGCGACCCCGGCGGCTGACTTCGAGGACGCTGTCGCGGCGATGTGGGCCGAGATCGAGAAGGCCGTCGCCGTCACCGACTCGCTGACGGCGGCCGAGCGCGGCGCCAAGGCCGGCCTGACCAACCGCCAGGTCACCCTCCGCTGAGGGGCGCCGTCCTCGTGACCCCGACCCCGACCCCGTCCCCGATGATGACCCCGCCGGTCGTCGTCATCATCCCGGCCAAGGACGAGTCGGCTCGGATCGCGGAGACCATCGCCGGGGTCCGGTCCATCCCGGGCGTCGAGGCGGTCATCGTCGTCGACGACGGGTCGAGCGACGGGACGGCGCGGATCGCGGCCGACTGCGGCGCCGAGGTCGTGCGCCATGCCCGCAACCACGGCAAGGCCGACGCGCTGATGAGCGGGCTCGGCCGGGTGGCCGGGCTGCGGCGGGTCGGGCGGCTCGACGCCCGTGCGGCGGTCCTGCTCGTCGATGCCGACCTCGAGGCGTCGGCCCCGGCCGTCGGTGCGCTCGTGGGCCCGGTCGCCCGGGGCGAGGTCGACCTGACCATCGCGACGCTGCCCGCGCAGCAGAGCTCCGGCGGGGGCCACGGCTTCGTCGTCGGGCTCGCCAGGCGCGGCATCGAGGAGCTGACCGGCTGGTCGCCGACCCAACCGCTCTCGGGCATGCGGTGCCTCTCCCCGGCCGCCATCGACGCGGCGACTCCCTTCGCCCGCGGATGGGGCGTCGAGGTGGGGATGACCATCGACGTGCTTGACGCGGGACTGTCGATCCTCGAGGTCCCGTGCGACCTCCACCACCGGGTGACCGGCACGGACTGGCGCTCGCAGGTCCACCGTGCCGCGCAGTACCGCGACGTCGCCCTCGCCGTCTCCGTGCGTCGGCTGCGCCGGCGACTCGGCAGCGACTGACCCCGATCCGCACTGCGACCCGATCACCGGGCCAGATCACCGGGCCAGATCCCACGCGCGGATGCCGTCCACCCCGCGCTCGCGAGGTGGTGAGGATCAGGCCGCCTGCTCGCCCTGACTGCGTCGGACCTCGATCTCGAGCTCGAGGTGGCGGGCGACGGCAGCCAGCACCAGGGGCACCGCGAGGATGCCGGCCACCGGGGGGATCGCGGCGCCGGAGTCGTTGGTGACGAAACCGATCACGGCCATCACGACGACGGCGAGCAGGCCGCGGCGCAGCAGCGGTGCCCGCTCGACGAGCCGGGCGAACGGCCCGCTGCGCAGCACCCCGGGACGGACGACGACGAGGATCGCGAGCGCGACCAGTCCGAGCACGACGAGGAGCAGCAGCGGGAACGCCGCGGCGAGCTCGAGGTTGGCCGCGAGCTTGCGACCCACGATCTCGCCGGCCCGGCCGTCGATGAGGCTCTGGACGAACCGGCCGGGGTGCGAGCGCTGCTCCGCGGGCCGCAACCAGTCGGCATACGCGACCCCGGCGACGACGACCGCGGCCGCGAGACCGATGAGCGCGAGGTTGCGCCACGACGTGCGCACGCCCAGCACCCAGAGGAGCAGCAGCCCGAGCGCGGGGACGAGGGCGATCGGCCCCCCGAAGTCGGCGCCCCAGGCCGGGAGCACGTCGACGGCGAGGGCGGCCGCGCCGACGACGCCGACGGTCACCGCGGCCAGCCGCGGGGCCTGCCGGTGGACGAGCGCCTGGGCGAGGCCGGCGCAGAGGAGCAGCGCGGCCGCGGCATACAGCGCGAAGGCGACGTTGCCCATCCCGTAGAACCGTCCGCCGACGAGCGGCTGGAGGCCGAAGACGGAGGAGACCTGCAGGCGCGATCCGGTCACGATGTCGGCGCCGATCACGCCGACCGTCAGCGCCGACATCACGGTGAGCGGGCCGAGCGGTGACCGGCCCCACGGGCCCTCGAGGCAGAGCCCGGCGAGCACGCCGCTGATGACGAGGACGACGAGGAGCAGCAGCGCGACGAGGACCGGGGTGGAGCTCGACGCGCGCCACCACGGCACGAGGCCGGCGAGGAAGGTCGCGGCCGGCATGGCTGCCGAGACGAGGGCGCAGACCCGGACCACCCGCAGCACGCGGTGCCGGGTGGGTCCCTGGGGGGCGGTGCGTCCGGCCCGGCGCCAGACCAGCCAGAGCGCCCCGACGACGAGGACGAACGGGATGAGCCAGAGGAGCAAGAAGGGGGCGACGACCCGGGTCATCGCCTCGGCCCGCGCGTCGAGGTCGGTGAGGTGGGTCAGCTTGTCGCGGGCGGTCTCCTCGCTGTTGTCCGCGGACGGGCTGACCCCGAGGGCGCGGCCACCGATCCCGGTCGCGGCCGGGACGCCGCCGCGCTGCAGGATCGTCGCGGTGACGTCGGAGAGCTGGGCGATCCCCTCGATCCGGGTCGAGGCCGAGGCGAGGATCCCCGGTGGGTAGTGCGGTCCCCGCGCGGCCAGGACCCGCAGCCCCTCCCGCCGGTCGCGGTCGGCGAGGCCGACGATGACGAGGTCCGCGCCGTCGGGCATGGCATCGACGACCTGGCTGATCCGGCGCTCGACCGAGCTGACCTGCTCGGCCTGGCCCACCGGGTCGGGATCGGTCGCGAGCACGGCGCCCACGTCGACGATCGAGACCGGGCACTGGGCGAGGTCCCCGACGAGGGTGCCGACCGAGAACGGCGCGTAGTGCGCGACCCGGCCGTCGGAGGTGGCGGCGGCGAGGGCTGCGCCCGGCCCGACCGCCTGCACGCAGGACCCGGTCGAGGCGAAGCCGTCACCGAGCAGCCCGACCTGCGCCTGGAACGCTGCCTCGCGCGAGCTCGCCGCGATCGCGTCGAAGCCGGCGACCTGGTATCCGGCGGCCCCGTCCGGTCCGGTCGTCCCGTCGGCGGTCACCGACGGGAGCGGCCCGCACTCGGGCCGGTCGCCGGTCGCGGCGGGCCCGGCGGCCTCCCCGGCCGAGAGGCTCGCCCATCCGTCGGCCGGGCACGTCGTCAGGTGGAGGGTCTTGACCGAGACGGAGGCCGCGGCGCCGTCGCGGAGCAGCCCCCAGAGGACGGGGGTGTCGGTGGGGTCGACGTCGTCCCAGGCGATGCCGCCGAGGCCGACCACGACGGTCGACTGGCCGGGCGCCGGGGCTGCGGTCGGGGGGACCGGCACGGTGCTGCGTCCGACGTAGGCCAGCGCGAGCACGAGGACGAGGACGATGAGCGCCGCCACGGTGCTCGGGATCAGGCGGTGGCGGGTCACGCCCACACCCTACAAAGGCCGGCTGGTCACGCTGACCTGCTCGGCCCCGCCCCGGCTACCCTTGCCGATCGTGGACGACAAGACGCTCGCGGTGGTGGCCGTCGCGGCCGCGACCCTCGCGGTCGTCGCGCTCGTGGTCGCCGTGCTCGCCCAGCAGCGCCTGTCCCGGGTGCGGCGCGACTTCCGGGTCCTCGGCGGCGACGGCACGACCGACATCGCCCGGGTCACCGCGGTCCAGGCGCGCCGGGTCGACCGCCTCGGCGCGGAGGTGGCCGAGCTGCGCGAGCACGTGGCCGCCACCGAGGACGACATCCGCCAGAGCCTGCGGCACGTGGCCGTCGTGCGCTATGACGCCTTCGGCGACATGGGGGGCCGGCTCTCCTTCTCCGCCGCCGTCGTCGACGACCTCGGCGACGGCATCGTGATCAGCTCGATCCACGCCCGCGGCGAGTCGCGCACCTATGCCAAGGGGATCGTCGGACGCTCCTCGAGCATCACGCTGACGCCGGAGGAGCACCAGGCGCTCGCCTCCGCGACCAAGCCGGAGGCGCGCCCCGCGCCCCGAGCCCACCGACCCAAGGACGCCTCGTGACCCCTCTGACCCCGGGCCAGCTCCACCGCTTCGGCTACCTCGGCCCGCGGGGGACCTTCACCCAGATGGCCCTCGACGCCTGGGACGGCGCGGCTGACGGCGAGCAGGTTCCCTTCCCGTCCGTCGACGCCGCCCTCGCTGCGGTGCGTGACGGAGGGATCGACGCCGCGATGGTGCCCATCGAGAACTCGGTGGAGGGCGGGGTGTCGGCGACCCTCGACGCGCTCGCGACGGGCGACCCGCTCCTCGTCGTGGGCGAGGTGCTCGTCCCGATCACCTTCGTGCTCTGCGCCCGGGCCGGTATGCCGCTCAGCGGGGTTCGCGCCGTCGGCACCCACTCGCACGCGTGGGCGCAGGTGCGGGGCTGGATGGACCGGAACCTGCCCGACGCGGTCTACGTGCCGACCCTGTCCACGGCGGCGAGCGCGACGGCGCTCGGCGCCGCGGGTGAGGTGATGTTCGACGCCGGGGTGTGTGCGCCGGTCGCGGCCCGCAACGAGGGACTCGAGGTGATCGCGGAGGACATCGGCGACAACGCGGCCGCCGTGACCCGCTTCGTCCTCGTCGCACGGCCCGGGACCATGCCGGAGCCGACCGGCGCCGACAAGACGACGGTCGTGCTCTTCCAGAGCGACGACCACTCGGGCGGGCTGCTCGAGCTGCTCGAGCAGTTCGCGGTGCGCGGGGTCAACATGACCCGGCTCGAGTCCCGGCCGACGGGCGAGGCGATGGGCAGCTACTGCTTCTCGATCGACTTCGAGGGCCACGTCCAGGACGCCCGGGTCGGCGAGACGCTGATGGGCCTGCGACGGGTCTGCGCCGACGTGCGCTTCCTCGGGTCCTACCCGCGGGCCGACGGTGGCCGTGCCGAGATGCGCACCGGGACGTCCGACACCGACTTCGACACGGCCCAGGAGTGGCTCGACGCGCTCCGGCGCTGACGGTCACGTGGTCTGCGGGGCGGCTCACGGCATACGCCAAGGGGAGGGGAGAGGCCCGGTGGCGCCGCGTCCCGCCGACGCGACACCACCGGGTCCCCTGTCTGTGCCACCGGACCCGCTGCCCCTCCGCAGCTCCCCTCAACGATCCGGCGACGTCGTCCCCCGCAGTCAAGAGCGCGCCGGGGCGGTCCTGATACGTCCCGGGTGAAAATCGGCCGGAGGCGTGCCGAAGTATCAGAAAGGGACGCGCCCGCACTGTGGGAGTGACAGGCTCGTTGGCGACGAACACCGACGACGAGCACCCATGACAAGCACCGACCACGAGCACCGACCACGGAGGCCAACAGATGTCCGAGTCCGGCAGCGGCGACACCTCGACCCCGAGCAGCGCCGCGGGTGATGGCGCCGCGCGTGTGCGCCCACCGATCCGGGCGATCGACCCCGCGACGGCCAAGCGGCTCGTCGGCGCGCAGGAGGGGCAGGCGCCGAGGCCGGCGCTCTACCTGACCGACCGGCTGCTCGTGCGGGGTCTCGTGCAGGGGCCCGAGGACACGAGCGAGCTCAACCCGAGACTGGCCCGCGACCTCGCGACCCTCGACCTGCGCTACGCGGTGACGCCGCCCCGCAAGGGCCAGCAGGCTCCCCGCTCGTCGGACGAGGCGCAGGACGGTGGTTCCGAGGGCGGCTCCGAGGGCGACTCCGACCGGGTCACGAGCATCACGCTCCGCCCGACCGACCCGATCAACGCGGTCGACGCCTGGGCGGTCCTCCAGCAGCTGCGTCAGACCGACCCCTACTGGATCGAGCACGCGAGCCTCGAGCACGTGATCCGGCCGGCCGACGGCTACTGGGGCGGCATCGGTGGCTACTGGGGTGGCATCGGCGGGTACTGGGGCGGGATCGACGGCTACTGGGGCGGGATCGGCGGCTCGCCGCTGGAGGAGTACGCGATGCCCGGTCGGGGTGGACGGATGCCGGTGGCGCTCGCGCTGCCCGACCCCGCCCTGCGCGCCCGGCCGCTCGACCGGACCCCGGTCGTCGCCCTCCCCGACACGCAGATCACCTCCGCCCACCCGTGGTTCGCGGACCCGAAGCGGGTCGTGCGCACCGCTCTCGAGGGAGGACAGCTCGTCGTCGTCGACCCGACGACGACGCCGGACCCGCCGGCCACCCCCACGGTCGGGCAGGCCCCCAAGCCGGTCGACCCCGCGGCCCTGCTCGGCGGCCACGGCACCTTCATCGCCGGGCTGATCCGGCAGGGCTGCCCGGAGGCCACGATCCTGTCGCTGCCCGTCATGGGCGACGACGGGGTCGTCGAGGAGGGCGACCTGCTCCTCTGGCTCGAGGCGCTGCTCGACCTGCACCGGCGCGGCCAGCAGGGTCGCCCCGGGGGCATCGTCATCGACGTGCTCTCGCTGTCGATGGGCTACTACGCCGAGGACCAGACCTACCAGACGGGGCCGGTCGCCGAGCTGCTCTCCCGCTTCGCCCGGTGCGGGGTCGCGGTCGTCGCGGGCGCCGGCAACGACGGGAGCCGCGACCCGTTCGTCCCGGCCTCGCTCGCCGCGCCGACGCCCCGCGGGCGGATCTCGCCGTCCACGACCCCGCCCGTCGCGAGCGTCGGTGCCTGCAACCCCGACGGGAGCACGGTCGCCCTCTTCTCCAACGACCTCGAGCTGATCAGCGCGGTCCGCCAGGGCGTCTCCGTCGTCAGCACGCTGCCGCTGACCAACGGCATGGGCCAGCCCTCGACGCGGATCGTCGGCGACACGGGCGTGCGGTGCACCGTCGACCCCGACGACTACACCGGAGGATTCGGGGTGTGGAGCGGGACGTCCTTCGCGGCGCCGGTCTTCGCCGCTGAGCTCGCGGCTGCCCTCATCACCGAGGGCGGCCTCACCGACGTGACCGACCGCGCCATGTGCAAGCGGTCCATCCGAGCGTTGCGCACCTGCATCCCCGAGGAGACCCCATGAGTCACACCCCGACCGCACCCGACGGTCTCGGGACGAAGGCGGCCCAGGCCTTCACCGACTACCGCGCCGGCGACCCTGACCGGCTCTCCGACCTCGTCGACATCGTCACGCCGGTGCTCTGGAACGCGGCGCGCTCGCAGGGGGCCGGCCCGGTGACCTGCGAGGACGCGGTGCAGACCGCCTTCCTCCAGCTCGTCGACCGGGCGGACTCGATCCACGAGCCGGCCGCGGTGCTCGGCTGGCTCGTCGTCGTCGTCAAGCGCGAGGTCTGGCGGATGGGGCGCGGCTCCCGTCGCGAGATCGGCGTCGACGAGGTTCCCGAGCCGCCCGTCCAGCAGCTCGACCCCGAGGCCCAGACCATCCTCAGCGAACGCCAACGCGTGCTGTGGAGCCACATCGCGGGGCTCACCCCCCGCTGCCAGGAGCTGATCAGAGTGATCGCGTTCGCTGACCGACCCGACTACGCCGCCATCGCGCAGGCCCTCGGCATGCCCGTCGGCAGCATCGGCCCGACCCGAGGCCGCTGCCTCCACAAGCTGAGGACGGCTCTCGGGTCCGACCTCGGATGGGCGGTGTGAGATGAGCTCCCACGAGGACGTCGTCGACACGCAGGACCTCGGCAACCTCCGAGCCGTCCGTGAGCTGTTCGCCCACGTCGACCCGGTGCCGCGCGACCTGACGGAGCGGATCAAGTTCGAGCTGACGGTGCAGGCGCTGCACGCCGAGGTCGCGGAGCTGATGGACACCGCCCTGCTCGCCACCCGCAGCGCCGCACCCCGGCTCGAGCCGAGCCGCACCGACTCCGTCACCTTCACCGCGGCGGCCGTGAGCCTCATGATCACCGCCAACGAGGGCGCCGACAGCGACCGCGTCCGCATCGACGGCTGGGTCACCGTGCCCGGCGCCAGGGTCGAGGCGGTCACCCCGGAGGGCAGCTCGTCGGCGGTTACGGATGCGGACGGACGGTTTGTTCTGGATGATCTACCCCACGGGCCGGTCCACTTCGTCATCCTGACCGACCCGGTCACCCAGCACGATCGACCGGTCATCACCCCGACGATGCAGATCTGAGGATCCGCGGGCGCGGCCGGCAGCAGCGGAGAGGCCGGTCCACCCCATCACCCAGCTCGAGACCGCCCGCGCCCTGTGGGAGCAGGGCGCGGCGGAGAACATGGCCGGTCGGCCCGTCGATGCCGAGCGGTCCCTCGTGGCCGCCCTGGCGCAGCTGGAGGCCCGCGCCCCGGGCGCACACGACGCCGCCGACCGCGACCGGCTCGAGCTGCGCACCCGGACCCTGACGACGCTGGCCCTCACCGAGCTGCTGCTCCGCGGGCTCGAGGCCGCCCTCGCCCGGCTCGCCGAGGCCGAGCAGCTCATCGAGGCGCTCGGCGACGTGGCCCTGCGGGCGCGGCTCGAGTACCAGCGCGCCAACATCCACGGCCGGGTCGGTGACCTCGCCTCGGCATGGAACGGCCTCGAGGCGGCCGCGTCCCGTCTCGACGCCTTCACCCCGGCGGAGCAGTGCTCGGTCCACCTCACCCGGGGGATGCTCGCCTTCCAGCTGCTCCACCCGCGACAGGCCATCGACTCCTTCGCCGACGCCGCGCGCCTCGCGCGCAGCCTCGGCCGGGTCGAGCAGGAGTTCATGGCCCGGCACAACGAGGGGTATGCCGCATACCTCCTCGGTGACCTGCCGCGCTCGCTGTCGGTGATGGCCGACGCGGAGGAGCTCGACGCCGACGTCTTCCGCGGCCCGGCCCGCCTCGACCGCGGTCGGGTGCTGCTCGAGGCCGGTCTGGTCCAGGAGGCAGCGGAGGCGCTCGCGGCGGGAGCCGACGGGCTCGTGGGGGGCGGGCACGACCAGCTCCGCGCCGAGTTCGACCTCGAGCTGGCGCGGGCGCACCGGTTGATGGGCCGGCTCGAGAGCTCGACCCGCGAGGCGGCCGCCGCGTCCGCCGTCTATGCCGGCCTCGGGGCCACCGCGTGGCAGGCGAAGGCGACCCTCGTCGGTCTGCTCACCGACCTCGACCGGGAGCGGCGTGACCGTGACCACCACCGGGAGCGGCGTGACCGTGACCACCAGCAGGACCGCCCGCACGACCGTGCCGCGGAGGACCCGGGGGAGCCGCACCTCGCGCTCCGGGCCGCGGCGACCGCCGACGACCTCGTCGAGACGGCGACCCGGCTCGGCGACCCCGAGCTGGCCGATGCCGCGCGGGTCGTCGCCGCCCAGGGCCTGCTGCTCGCGGGTGACGTCGACGCGGCACGGACCCGGCTGCTCGGGCTGGAGCGGGTCTCGACCGGGTCCCTCTCGGACGAGCTCGACTCCGCCGCCGTCTCCGCCGCCGTCCTCGTCGAGGCCGGCGAGCCGGTCGCGGCCCGGCGGCTCCTCTCGCGCGCCGCCAGGCGGCTCGCCGCCGGACAGGAGGGCAGCGCCAGCCTCGACCTCCGGACCGCCCGCGCCGTCCACGGGGTGCGCCTCGCCGCGATCGACCTCGACCTCGCGGTGCCCCGGGGCAGCCCGGCCGTGCTCGAGGCCCTTGAGCGCTGGCGCAGTGCGACCGACCGGCTGCCGTCGCTCGGCCGGCCCGCCGACGACGAGCTCGCGACCCTGACCGAGAGCCTGCGGGCCGTCCGGGGCCGGCTGCGCGGCGAGGTCGCTGACGAGGAGGAGCGCGAGCTGTCCGCGAGCGCGGCACGCCTCGAGCGGCAGATCCGCGACCGGGACTGGGCCCTCAGCAGCGGGTCGAGGGCCACGGGCGCCGTCCCGGTGCGGGTCCGCGAGGCCCGCGAGCGACTTGCCGCCACCGACCGCGACCTCGTCTGGCTCTTCGCCCACCGTGACCGGCTCTGCGGTGTGGGCGTCGTCGGTGGCCGGGCCGCCCTCCGCGACCTCATGCCGCTGGCGGAAGCGGCCGAGCTCGCACGCCGGATGCGGGTCGACCTGCGCGCTGCGGCCACCCACCACCTCGGTCCGTTCGCGGGCGCGGTGTGGGGCTCGCTGCGCTCGTCCGCCGACCGGCTCGACCGGGGCGTGGTCCGCCCGTGGCGCTCCGGCGCCGCCGGCCTCGTCATCGTGTCGTGCGAGGAGTTGTCGGCTCTGCCGTGGGCGCTGCTCCCCTCGCTGACCGGGTGCCCGATCACCGTGGCCTACTCCCTCACCTCGTTCGCGCGGCGGGAGCGTCCCGGCTCGCGCGACGAGGCGACGCCCCCGGTCCACGTCAGCGTCCACGTCAGCGTCGGGCCGCAGGTCCCCCGGGCCCCGGGGGAGGCCGCCGCCCTCCGGGACACCTGGCGGGCGACCGGACGCGACGTCGAGGTGGCCGACCCCTCCCGGTCGGCGGGGCTCGTGGCGGCCCTGGCGTCGCCCGGGATCGTCCACGTCGCCGCCCACGGCGTGCACCAGGTGGAGTCGCCGCTCTTCTCCTCCCTCGTGCTGCACGACGGGCCGGTCTTCGCCCACGAGCTGCAGCCCACGGGGGTCGCGGCCGACCACGTCGTGCTCTCGGCGTGCGAGGTCGGCTCGGCGAGCTTCCGCCCCGGTGACGAGCAGCTCGGGATGGCGGCGGCGATCTTCTCCCTCGGGGCCCGGTCGGTCGTGGCGGCGGTCTCGCCCGTGCCGGACGACGTCGCCGGTGACGCGATGGCCCGCCACCACGCCGGGCTCGCCCGGGGGCTGGCCGGCGACGAGGCGCTGGCCGCGGCGATCGCCGCGAGCGAGCCCGCCGCCGCGTCCTTCGTCAACCTCGGTGGCCGGTTCGCGGCCCGCTGACCGCCGTCAGTCGCGGGGTCGCGGCGCGTCGGTGAGCAGGCCGGCGCCGATGCCGAGCATCCACACGTCCTTGCTCACGGCCAGGCCCTGCTGGGTCGGCCAGACGCTGCCCGGCTCGGTCATCCCGGGCGTGCGCAGGTAGAGCGTGACGAGGGAAGCGGAGAAGGCGGTGAGGGCGGCTCCGGCGACGGCCTTGGGCACGAAGGGGGTGAGCAGCAGGGTGCCCGTCGTGATCTCGCCGACGGCGAGCAACCGCAGGAACCGGGTCGGCTCGATGCCCTTGAGGAACGGGAAGGCGCCGGCGGCCATGCCGTGGATGCCGGCGGCGGTCTCGGCGTCACCGCCCCACTTCTGCAGTCCGGAGTGGAGGATGAACGCGCCGGTGGCGAGGCGTTCGGGGGCGCGGTCAAACATCTGGCGCAGGGGCATGGGGACCTCCGGGGACGATCGAGTGGGACCCACCCATCATCGTTGACGACTCAACGAGGCGCGCGCCGAGGCGTGACGGGCTCGGTGCCGGTCCGCAGCTCGGCGGTGCGTCGGCGCTTCGCCAGTGCCACGGAGAGCGCGATCTTGCGTGCGTCGATGGCCATCTCGCGCAGCATCCCGGAGATCGGGTTGGTGAAGCCGGTGTACCAGAGGCCCACCGCCCCGCGGGCGACCTGCCCGCCGCGCTCGACGGGCAGACCCTTGCCGTCGAGCACGCCGAGGTGACCGACGAGGGGCTCGAGCGCCGCCGTGTAGCCGGTCGCGAGCACGATCGCGTCGGGCGTGAGCCGCGACCCGTCCGCGAGCACGATCGCGTCGCCGTCGACCTGCGCCAGCGCCGCGACCGGCTCGACCGCGCCGGAGCGGACCGCGTCGATGATGCCGACGTCCTGGACCGGGATTGCGTTGTCGTCCTCGACCCGGCAGAGCAGGCCCGTGTCGGGACGCGGCAGCCCGTGTGCCGTGAGGTCGGGGGTGGTGAGCCGCTCGACGAACGGGGCCACCCGGTCGACCAGCCCCCGGGGGAGGCGGCGCACCGCTATGCCGGTGTACTGCGCGGCATACGGCCCCCGGTTGCGGCGCAGGATGTGCGGCACGGTGCGGACGGCGAGACGCACCCGTGCGGCGCCGTGCTCCGCGAGGTCGACGGCGATCTCGGTGCCGGTGTTGCCGGTGCCGACGACGAGGACGTCCTGCCCGGCGAGGTCGGCCCCGCTGCGGTAGTCGCGGGCGGGCACGAGCCGGCCCGGCCAGCTCGCCAGACCCGGCACGTCGGGCTCACGGGGCGTGTGGTTGAAGCCCGTGGCGACGACGACGAAGGGTGCCGTCAGGGCGCTCCCGTCGACGAGGGTCAGTCGCCACCCGCGACCGTCGGGGTCGACCCGGGCCACCTCGGTGCCGAGCCGCACGTCGAGGTCGTGGTGGGCGGCATACCGCTCGAGGTAGGTCGCGACGTCGTCCCGGGCGACCCAGCGACCCATCTCGCGCGGGATCGGCAGGCCGGGCAGGCCGGACAGCTCGCGGGGGGTGTGCAGGTGGAGTCGGTCGTACTGCCGGCGCCACGAGTCGCCGACCGAGGCACCCCGGTCGAGGACGGCGGCGCGCAGACCGCGCGTCCGGAGCGTCGCGGCGACGGCCAGTCCGGCCGGTCCGGCGCCGATGACGTAGACGTCGACGTAGGGGTCGGTCGGGGTGCTTCGTTGCCTCACGACGCCAACGTAGTCCCCGCCCGGCACCAGCGGTCAGTCAGCTTCTCGATGGGCGAGGTGCTCGCCGCACCAGTCGACGAGCGGACGGATCGCCCGCCACGCGTCGCGGACCTCGTCCACGACCTGGTCGGTGGCGAGCCAGCCGGGGGCGCCGAAGGTGCGGGTGGCACGCAGCTCCTTGTGGCGCAGCAGGGCGATCCGCGGGTGGTCGGCGGGGTAGCCGCGCGGAGAGGTCTTGACGGCATCGCCGCCGATCTCGAAGCCCGACGTCTCGAGGGTGGTCACGACCTGCTCGAGCGCCGCCCCGGGCACGGGACGGTCGACGGCGCGACGGAAGGATGCCGTCTCGGCGGTCCCGCGCGAGCGGAACCCGCCCCCGGCGAGCAGCCCGTCGGCGCTCAGCTGCACGTAGTAGCCGGCGCTGCCGCGCGCGGTGACGAAGGCTCCCTGGTGGGTCTTGTAGGGCGTCTTGTCGGCGCTGAAGCGGACGTCCCGGTTGGGGCGGAAGAGCTTTGCCGTGCCCTCGGGGTCGAACTCGTCGGCGAGCAGCTCGAGCAGGTCGAGCATGGGGTCGCGGACCGTGCGCTCCCAGACCGGCTTGATGCTGTGCCACCGCTCGCGGGAGTTGTCCTGCTCGAGCAGGGCGTAGAGCTCGAGGGAGTCGGGTGGGAAGCCGTCGAACGCCGTCGCATCGCGCATGGCCCGACTCTCGCAGCCCGCCGCAGGGGCCACAAGGCGGGCATGACTTGTTAGGTAAGGCTTACCTATGGTTTGCTGATTTCGGGAACGGTCGTGTGACCTCAACCGAACCGACGAGGAAGAGAGACACCCGTGCTCGTCAGCAACGCGCTCATCGGGCTCCGCGAAGGACTCGAGGCGTCCCTCGTCGTCGTCATCCTCGTGGCGTTCCTCCTCCGCACCGACCGCCGCTGGGCCCTGCGCCACGTGTGGACCGGGGTCGCCGCTGCCGTCATCGCCTCCGTCGCGATCGGCGCGGTGCTCACTTTCGGCACCGCCCGGCTCGACTTCACGACCCAGGAGCTGATCGGCGGGAGCGCCTCGATCCTCGCCGTCGTCGTCGTCACCGGGATGGTCTTCTGGATGCGCGGCGCCGCTCGCAGCATCTCGGGCGACCTCAGGGGCCGGCTCGACCGGGCCCTCGACCTCGGACCGCTCGCGGTGGCGACGGTCGCCTTCCTCGGCGTCGGCCGGGAGGGCCTCGAGACGGCGATCTTCTTCTACGCCACGACACAGGCCGCGGGGCAGGGCAACAGCCAGCCGCTCATCGGCTGGGTCGTCGGGCTCGGCGCGGCCGTCGCGCTCGGGTGGCTGGTCTATCGCGGCGCCGTGCAGGTCGACCTCGCCCGCTTCTTCCGCTGGACCGGTGTGCTGCTCGTCCTCGTCGCGGCCGGGATCCTCTCCTACGGCCTGCACGACCTCCAGGAGGCCGGCTTCCTGCCCGGCCTGACGACGCTCGCCTTCGACGTGAGCGCGACCGTCGACCCGGACAGCTGGTACGCGAGCCTGCTCAAGGGCTTCTTCAACGTCACGCCCGCCACGACCGTCCTGCAGGCCGCCGCCTGGGTCACCTACGTCGGGGTCGTGCTGCCGCTCTACCTGCGGCCGGTCGCCGCCCCGCCCGCCCCGGCCCCCTCCGACGACCGCCGACCGGTCGCGGCCTGAGCCGCCACCACGACCCACCACCTGCACCCCACCGCTCGTCCGGCAGCGCCGACACCCACCGTCGGCGTGCCCTCACCCCTGCCCCAGGAGCGCCATGTCCCGACCCACCCAGCGTCCATCCTCCACGCGCGTCGCCCCGTCGGCGCTCGCCCTCGCGAGCGTCCTCGCCCTCGCCTCCTGCGGCTCGGACCCCGGCGCGGCGTCGACCGGCACCGCCGGCGCCGGGACGGTCGCCGTCACCGCGACCGACACCACCTGCGACCTCAGCACGACGACGGCCCCGGCCGGCGTCGTCACCTTCTCCGTGACCAACGCAGGGACGAGGACGACCGAGTTCTACCTCTATGCCGAGGGCGACCGGATCGTCTCCGAGGTGGAGAACATCACCCCGGGCCTCACGCGCGCCCTCCAGGTCGAGCTGACCGAGCCGGCGACGCTCGAGAGCGCCTGCAAGCCGGGCATGGTCGGCGACGGCATCCGCGCCGACTTCACGATCACGGGGACGGCTCCGAAGGGGAGCGCCGATGCCAAGGTCGCGAAGGCCATCACCGACTACCGCGCGCACGTCGCCGCCGAGGCCGCCGAGCTCGTCACCCGCACCGGGGAGTTCGTCACGGCAGTCAAGGCGGGCGACGTCACCCGGGCCAGAGCGCTCTACGCCCCCGCCCGACACCCTTGGGAGACCATCGAGCCCGTCGCCGAGAGCTTCGGTGACCTGGACCCGAGGATCGACGGCCGCGAGGACGTCGTCGCCGATGGCCAGGAGTTCACCGGCTACCACCGGCTCGAGAAGGACCTGTGGGTCGACGGTCTCCAGCCGGACTCCGGCGCCGTCGCCGACCGGCTCCTCGCCGACGTCACGGAGATCGCGACGCGGAGCGCGACCGTCGAGCCGACCGCCCTGTCCATCGCCAACGGCGCCAAGGCGCTGCTCGACGAGGTCGCCACCGGCAAGATCACCGGGGAGGAGGAGCGCTGGTCGCACACCGACCTCTGGGACTTCGACGGCAACCTCGACGGCTCACGGCAGGCGCTCGCGGCGCTCCGGCCGGTCATCGTCGAGCGCGATCCGGCGCTCCAGCAGGCCCTCGACGCCCGCTTCACCGAGCTCAGCTCCGGGCTGGCCTCACACCGCACCGCGGCCGGTGGCTACGTCAGCTACACCGCCCTCACCGCCGCCGACCTCAAGGTGCTGACCGTCTCGCTCGACGCCCTCGCCGAGGAGGTCGCCAAGGTGCCGGGCGTGGTGGCGCCGTGACGAAATCCGTTGCGAATGGGTCGGGTCCGAGCCGTCGCCACGTCCTCGCGACCTCGGCCGCGGCGGTGGTCGGGGTCGGTGCGGCCGCGGGCGCGACGTATGCCGCCGGGCGGGCCAGCGCCACAGCGGCTGGGTCGACGCCGTCACCGCAGCAGACCGGCCCCGAGTCCGTGGTCGACTTCCACGGCGTGCACCAGGCCGGCATCGTCACCCCGGCCCAGGACCGGCTCCACTTCGTCGCCCTCGACGTCGTGACGACGGACCGGGCCGAGCTCGTCGCGCTGCTCCGGACGTGGACGCGGGCCGCCGAGCGGATGACGCTCGGGGCGGAGGCTGCCCCCGGCGGCCTCGTCGGTGGCGGGCCGAGCAGGGTGCCCGAGGACACGGGGGAGGCCTACGGCCTCCCGCCCTCGGGGCTGACCGTGACGATCGGCTTCGGGTCCTCGCTCTTCGACGACCGCTTCGGCCTCGCCGACCGCCGACCGGCCGCGCTCGAGGACCTGCCGGCCTTCACCGGCGACCAGCTCGACCCGGCTCGCAGCGGCGGCGACCTCTGCCTCCAGGCCTGCGCCGACGACCCGCAGGTCGCGGTCCACGCCGTCCGCAACCTTGTCCGGCTCGGCGTCGGCGTCGTCGCCGTGCGCTGGTCGCAGCTCGGTTTCGGTCGCACGTCGTCGACCTCGACGGCCCAGCTGACGCCGCGCAACATGTTCGGCTTCAAGGACGGCACGAGCAACCTCATGGCCGAGGACCCGGCCGGGCTGGCCGAGCACGTCTGGGTCGGGCCCGACGACGACCCGGCCGGCGCGTGGCTGGCGGGCGGGTCCTACCTCGTGACCCGGCGGATCCGGATGCACATCGAGGTCTGGGACCGGAGCACGCTGCAGGAGCAGGAGGACGTCATCGGGCGGGACAAGAAGGAGGGGGCCCCGCTCGGGGGGAGTGCGGAGTTCGACGAGCCCGACTTCGGCCGCAAGGGACCCGACGGGACGGCGGCGATCCCGGCCACCGCGCACGTCCGCCTGGCCCACGCGAGCCAGCTCGGCGGCATCCGCCTGCTGCGTCGGGGCTACACCTTCACCGACGGCACCGACGGGGTCGGGCACCTCGACGCGGGGCTGTTCTTCATTGCGTTCGTGCGTGACCCGGGCGCCCAGTTCGTGCCGATGCAGCGCGCGCTCGCAAAGGCCGACGCGCTCAACGAGTACGTCGAGCACACCGGGTCGGCCGTCTTCGCCTGCCCTCCGGGCACGCAGCCGGGTCAGTGGTGGGGACAGGGTCTCTTCGGCTGAACGACGACCACCGCCACCGCCCGAGGAGCGGGACCGGTGGCGGTGGAGGACACGCGCGCCCGGCGCCGGGGAGGCTGCTGCCCCGCCCGGCGCCGGGCACCCGGCTCAGCGGCCGCCGAGGGCGTGCTCGACGCCCAGCTGGTTCAGGGCGACGAAGGCGTAGCCGGCCTCGGCCACACCCTCGACGTCGAAGTCCTCGAAGGCGGCGGGGTTGGCCAGCAGGTCGGCCAGGCTCTCGCCCTCCCCGAGGGTCGGCTGCGACAGCTCGCCGACCCGGCTCGCCTCGAACGCAGCCTGCACGTCGGGGTCGGCCCGGTAGGCGAGGGCGCGCTCCTTGAGCAGCAGGTAGGTGCTCATGTTGGCCGCGGCCGAGGCCCAGACCCCGTCCATGTCCTCGGTGCGCGACGGCTTGAAGTCGAAGTGGCGCGGGCCGTCGTAGCGCGGGCCGCCCCCGACGAAGCCGTTCTCGATGAGGTCGACGGTGAAGAAGGCCGAGAGCAGGTCGCCGTGCCCGAAGACGAGGTCCTGGTCGTACTTGATCGAGCGCTGACCGTTGAGGTCGATGTGGAAGAGCTTCTCGGCCCACAGCGCCTGGGCGATGCCGGTCGTGTAGTTGAGACCTGCCATCTGCTCGTGGCCGACCTCGGGGTTGACCCCGACGATGTCGCCGTGCTCGAGCTCGGCGATGAAGGCGAGCGCGTGGCCCACGGTCGGGAGCAGGATGTCGCCGCGGGGCTCGTTGGGCTTGGGCTCGACGGCGATCTTCATGTCGTAGCCCTTCTCCTTGATGTAGGCGGCGACGGTGTCGATGCCCTCGCGGTAGCGGTCGAGCGCGGCCTTGATGTCCTTGGCGCCGTCGTACTCGGCGCCCTCGCGGCCGCCCCACATGACGAAGGTCTCGGCGCCGAGCTCGGCGGCGAGGTCGACGTTGCGGATCACCTTGCGCAGCCCGAAGCGACGGACCTCGCGGTTGTTGGAGGTGAACGCGCCGTCCTTGAAGATGGGGTGGCTGAAGGTGTTGGTCGTCACCATCTCGACGACGAGGCCGGTGTCGTCCAGGCCCTTGCGGAAGCGGGTGAGGATCGCGTCGCGCTCGGCGTCCGAGCTGCCGAAGGGGATGACGTCGTCGTCGTGGAACGTGACGCCCCAGGCGCCGAGCTCCGCGAGGTGGTGGAGTGAGTCCACCGGGTCGAGCGGCGGGCGCGAGGCGTCGCCGAACTGGTCGCGGGCCTCCCAGCCGACGGTCCACATCCCGAACGAGAACTTGTCCTCGGGGGTGGGTGTGCGCGTCATGGCTCCTCCTTGAGCTGTGGGGACGGCGACGTCGGTCTCTGCGCGACGTCCCGTATTTTGTTTGTTGATCAAACATATTGCCTCGGACCGGCTAGGGTCAAGGGGTGGATGACGACGCTGCGCCCGACCCGGTGCCTGAGCAGCCCCTGCGTGGGGGAGCCGGGGCGCGGCAGGCGAGCCTGCGTGCGCACAACCTCGCGCTCGCCCTGCGCCAGGTGCTCGAGGCGCCCGAGCCGACGACCCGGGCCCGGATCGCCGCGGCGTCGGGCCTGACTCGCGCGACGGCCTCCGACCTCGTCGAGCGCCTCATCGCCGCCGGTCTCGTGCAGGAGCTGCGGCCCCAGGCCTCGACCGGCGCGGGCCGGCCGGGCATGCTGCTCGCCCCCGCCGCGGCGACCGTCGTCGGGCTCGGTCTCGAGATCCAGGTCGACCACCTCAGCGTCCGGGCGACCGACCTGACCGGGTCGTGCCTCGAGGACGAGCGGGCCGAGGTCGACCTGCGCGACAGCGACCCCGTGGTCGTGGCCGCCGCGCTCGCCGGACTCGCCGGCCCCGTCATCGAGCGGCTGACCCGTCGCGGCATCGCCGTCGCCGGAGCCTGCGTGAGCATCCCGGCCGTGCTGCGGGCCGGGGCCGGCCCGGTGCGCCTCGCCCCCAACCTCGGCTGGCGCGACGTCGACCTCGTCGCCCTGCTCGAGCGCCGGCCCGAGCTGGCGGGCATCCGCTGCGAGATCGGCAACGACGCCGACCTCGCGGCCCGCGCCGAGACCCGCACCCGGGCCGGAGTCGGCCACCCCGGCCAGAGCTTCTTCCTCGTCTCGGGGGAGGTCGGCATCGGCGGCGCGATCGTCGTCGACGGTCGGCTCTCGACGGGCCAGCACGGGTGGTCGGGGGAGATCGGGCACGTCGTCATCGACCGGTCCGGACCGGTCTGCGGCTGCGGCGCGCACGGCTGCCTCGAGGCGTATGCCGGCCTCGACGTCATCGTGCGGGCCGCCGGGCTCCCGGTGACCGCCGGGGTCCCGGCCCTGCTCGAGCAGGCCGGGCATCCGGGGGCGGTGCTCCGCTCGCTCGAGGCGGCGGCGGACGCGATCGGCACGGCCGCGGCCACGGCCCTCAACCTCGTCGACGTCGAGCGGGTCGTGCTCGGCGGGGTCTACGCCGACCTCTTCGACCACCTCGCGCCGCGGGTGCGGCGCGTCGTCGGTGAGCGGGTGCTCGCCGCCCGCTGGTCGGAGGTCACGGTGGAGCGGTCCCTCGCCGGTCCCGACGCGGCGGTGACCGGCGCCGGTCTGCGCGTGCTCGACCGGATCATCGACCACCCCGCGGCCTGGATCGAGTCCCGTCCGGACCAACAGGACGGGCCCGGCCGGCCGCCGGCGACGGTGGGCGTCAGGTCTGGCTGACCCGAACGGTCAGCACGCCGGGGCGCACCGTCGCGGTGACCTCGGTGGCCAGCCCGATGACGTCGCCGTCGATCTGCACCGGCTGGGGGCGGTCGGTGCGGACGCGCACCTGCTGGCAGGTCTTCTGGTCGAGGGTCGGGTGGCCCTTGCGCTGACGGGTGAGCATCCGGGTGGCGACGGGGACCCAGCCGACGACCCCACGGGGCGAGGCGATGACGACGTCGAGCTGCCCGTCGTCGATGCGCGCGCTCGGCATCAGGACGAGGCCGCCGAGCAGCTTGCCGCAGTTGCCGATGACGAGCATCCGGGCGCGGCGCTTGAACTCCGGGGCGCCGTCGAGGGAGATCGTCGTCCGGAACTCGGGGGAGACGAGGTGCTTCGCGCCGGAGAGGAGGTAGGCCGGCCAGCCGACCTTGTCCTTGAGGTTCTGGCTCGTGCCGGCCATGATCGCGGCGTCCATCCCGATGCCGCCCATGACGAGGAACTCGTGCCGGCTCGGGGCGATCGCGGGAGCGGGGTCGTCACCCTCGGGGCCCGGTGCCACGGGCTCGGTCACGACGAGCTCGCCGACGTCGATCCGGCGGTTGCGCCCCGTGAGGGCCACGGTGACGGCGGCGTCGAGCCGCTCGACGGGCAGGTCCAGGTTGCGGGCGAGCAGGTTGCCCGTCCCGGCCGGCAGGACTCCGAGGGGCATGTCGGTGCCGATGAGGGCCGTCGCGACGGCCCTGACGGTGCCGTCGCCGCCGAGGCTGCACACGACGCTGGCCCCGGCGCGGATCGCCTCCTTGGCCTGGCCGTGGCCGGTGTCGGCGGCCGTGGTCTCGAAGAAGAGCGGGTCGCCCCACCCCGCCGCGTGGCAGGTCGCGGTGATCCGCTCACGCACCATCGGTACGTCGGCGAACTTCGTCGGGTTGATGATGACGCCGGCGCGCTTGAGCTCGGCGGGCGCCTCGTCCCCGGAGCGGAAGTGGTCGCGGCTCGGGCGGGCCCGGCGTCGGCGGGCGGCCGTGGCCGCAGGCGTCGTGCGGCTGACGACGACTCCGATGACCACCAGCGCCACGACGATCAGGCCCGCGATGATCCACGGAAGGTAGTCCTTGAGCACCGCCTCACGCTATCGGAGGTTTCCGGCGCCCCCGACCGCTTCGTGGATCGCCCCCGTCGGCCGGGGGCGGTGACGCCTAGGCTGGGACCATGGTCGATGGAGCGGACGCCGCGATCCCGGCGGACCCGGGTCCAGCCGAGCCCGACGCCGCCGACTGGACGTGGGTGCTGACCCGCCCGTGTCCCGACTGCGGTTTCGACGCCGCGCACATCCGCGTGGACGGGGTCCCCGAGATCCTCCTCGACGCCTCGAGCCGGTATGCCGCCGTGCTCGTCCGCGACGAGCTGCGCACCCGCCCGCGTGACGGGGTGTGGTCACCGCTCGAGTACGCCTGCCACGTCCGCGACGTGTGCGACGTGATGCGCGGACGGCTCGAGCAGGTCCTCGCCGGTGGGGGTGCTCTCGTCCGGTTCGCCGACTGGGACCAGGACGCGTCTGCGGTCGAGGACGCCTACTGGCGGGCCGACCCCGTCGTGGTCGCCGGCGAGCTGGAGCGTTCCTTCGCCGGGGCCGCAGCGGCCTTCGGCCGGCCGACCGGGGACCAGTGGGCCTGGCCCGCCCTGCGCAGCAACGGCTCCCGCTTCACCGCGGAGACGCTCGCCCGCTACTTCCTGCACGACATCCACCACCACCTCTGGGACGTGAACGCATGAGTCTCCCCGCACCTCGCACCGCCGATCCGCAGGACGCCCCGGCGATCCGCTGGGGGATCCTCGCCCCCGGCGGCATCGCCCGCACCTTCGCGACGGCCGTCGCGGTCGGCACCGGCTCCTCGGTCGTCGCCGTGGGCTCGCGCAGCACCGAGCGCGCGCAGGCCTTCGCCGACGACCACGGCATCGCTCGGGTCCACGGCAGCTACGAGGACCTCGTCGCGGACGAGGAGGTCGACGCCGTCTACGTCGCCTCGCCCCACTCGGCCCACCACGAGCACGCGCTGCTCTGCCTCCGCGCCGGCAAGCCCGTCCTCGTCGAGAAGGCCTTCACCCGCAACGTCCCCGAGGCGACCGAGGTCCTCGAGGTCGCCCGGGCGGCTGGGCTGCTCGTCGCCGAGGCGATGTGGAGCCGCTACCTGCCGCACTACGACGTCGTCCGCCAGGCGGTCGAGACCGGGCTGCTCGGTGACCTCGTGCAGGTCAGCGCCGACCACGGCCAGCTGCTCCACCCCGACGGCCCGGCTCGGCTCGCCCAGCCGGAGCTCGCCGGCGGCGCGCTGCTCGACCTCGGCGTCTACCCGATCTCCTTCGCCGACATGGTGCTCGCTGCAGCGGGCGCCGGTGGGGTCTCGGCCGACTCCGTCTCCGCCACCGCGACGCTCACCGACCTGGGCGTCGACGCCCACACGACGGTGGTCGTCGCGAGCGAGGCAGGGGCGCGGGGCGTGCTCACCTCGACGATGAGCGCCGCCACCCCGTGCGTGGCCGTCGTCTCCGGCACCCGTGCCCGGCTCGAGCTGGACCGGACCTTCTACAACCCCACGCTCGTGCGGCTCGTCTCGAGCGACGGCACCGTGGTGGACGAGTTCGACGGTCAGTTCGACAAGGCCCGGGGCTTCTCCTACGAGGCGGCGGAGTTCGCCCGCGCGCTCACGGACGGTGACACGCAGACGGCGTCGATGCCGCATGCGGCGACGATGCGGGTCATGGCGGCGATGGACGAGGTCCGGCGCCAGGTCGGGGTGACCTACCCCGGCGAGTGAGGGGCTACTGGCTCAGGTGCAGGTCGAGGCGGTCGAGCAGCGCCTCGAGACCCTGCTCGAACTCGGCCCGGGTGTGGTCCTCGGAGAGCTGCGCGCGCAGCGCCGACACGGTGGGGTAGTCGGCCAGCTCGAGGTCCTGGTCACTGGTGGCCGGGGCATCGCCGCTCTCGTCGAGGGGCTCCTCGGCCGGCGCCGTCGTCGCGCCCTGGTTGACCGTCTCGAGCAGGAGGTGGCCGAGCAGGAAGGTCGTGAAGCTCCGGTAGATCTCGACGGCCTGGTGCGGCTCGAGCCCGCGGCTGATCAGGGCGTCGAGGAACTGCTCGACGACGCGGACGCTGCGCAGGGGCGGGCGCAGCCACGGCGCTGCCGGGTGCCGCGTCGCGACGAGCGGGAAGAGCAGCGGGTGGGCGAGGGCGACGCCGCGCACCGAGTGGGCGAACCACTGGAGGTAGGACTGCCAGCCGTCGAGCGGTTCGAGCTCGGCGCCGGGGTCGACCGCGATCTGGTCGACGAGCTCGCCGGTGACGGCCTCGAGCAGGTCCTCGCGGCCGTTGACGTGCCGGTAGAGCGACATCGCCTCGACGCCGAGGCTCTGGCCGAGGTTGCGCATCGTCACGGCCGTGATCCCGTCGCGGTCGGCCATCGCGATCGCCGACGAGACGATGAGCGAGCGACTGAGCCGTCGCCCGGGCGGACGTCGGGTGGCCGTCTGGCCAGGGGCCGTCACGGCGCCGGTGTCGGTCATCGGTCCTCCTCGGTGCTGGTGGGCAATTCTGTTTACAGGGTAAGCATGATGCGGACTGCGGGCGCTTGCGCTCGTGGACGACTCACTTCACGAGGTTTAGCCAGCAAGCCGAGTGGTCACATCGCAACGGAAAGTCTTCATCATGACAAATGCTCTCAACGACGCGCTGCGCGCCATCGCGCTCTTCGTCCCGAAGCTGTTGGCGTTCATCGTCATCCTCATCATCGGCCTCATCGTCGCCAAGCTCATCGGGAAGGCCATCGACGCCGTCCTCGAGAAGGTCGGCTTCGACAAGGCGGTCGAGCGCGGCGGGATCAAGAAGGCCCTCGCCAAGAGCGAGTACGACGCCTCGGCGATCGTCGGCAAGCTCGTCTACTACACCCTCATGCTCTTCGTGCTCCAGCTCGCCTTCGGCGTCTTCGGGCCCAACCCGATCAGCGACCTGCTCGCCGGCATCATCGCCTTCCTGCCCAAGGCGATCGTCGCGATCATCCTCATCGTCATCGCCGCGGCCATCGCGACCGCCGTGCGCGAGCTCATCTCCAACAGCCTCGGTGGCCTGTCCTACGGCAAGACGCTCGCCAACATCGCCGGCGTCTTCATCCTCGGGCTCGGCATCATCGCCGCCCTCAACCAGGTCGGCATCGCGACCACGGTCACCACGCCCATCCTCATCGCGGTCCTCACGGCCGTCGTCGGCGTCATCGTCGTCGGTGTCGGTGGCGGACTCATCAAGCCGATGCAGTCGCGCTGGGAGGACTACCTCACCAAGGCCGAGGCCGAGGCGCCGAAGCTGAAGCAGGAGGCGGCCAACGCCCCGAGCGTCAAGGAGCAGGCCCGCCAGGCCAAGGACAAGGCGAGCGCGCACCTGTCCGACGACGACCACGACTACGACACCACCGCTCAGGGCGGCTCGGTCCAGACGAGCGAGGTCTACGACCAGGGCGCGACGCAGTCGTACTCGATCGACGACCTGCCCGACTCCGACCGTCGCGGTCAGCAGTACTGACACCAGACGCTCGAGCCTGACCGGCTCGAGTCGGTGCGGCGGACCAGGTCCGTCGTCTCCACCCACCGACGCGGTGGGTCCCCGACCCGGGACCCACCGCGTTCGTGCGTCCCGGGGGCAGTCTTCAGGCGCCGGTGTCGTTGGGGTTGCGCCAACGCCGCTCGAACGGCAGCCGCCAGGTGAAGGGGGCGACGAGCTGGTGGATCTGGTTGGGACCCCACGTGCCGGGGTCGTAGGGGCGCACGATCGGGGGCTGCTCGAGCAGGGGCTGGCTGATCTCCCAAAGCCGCTCGATGCCGTCGGCCGAGGTGAACAGGGTCCGGTCACCCCGGGCGGCGTCGTAGATGAGTCGCTCGTAGGCCTCGAGGACGGCGCCCGCCCAGTGCGTCTCCTGCATCGAGAACTGCATCGAGAGCTTGTCGAGCTTCATCCCCGGGCCGGGGCGCTTGCCGTAGAACGACAACGACATCCGAGACTTGTCCGCGAGGTCGAAGGTCAGGTGGTCCGGACCGTTGTCGCCGACCCCCGAGCCGGGCGGGAACATCGAGCGCGGAGGCTCCTTGAAGGCGATCGAGATGATCCGCGCGCCCTCGGCCAGGCGCTTGCCGGTGCGCAGGTAGAAGGGCACCCCGGCCCACCGCCAGTTGTCGACGTAGCACTTGAGTGCGACGAAGGTCTCGGTCTGGCTGTCGCCCTTGACCCCCGGCTCGTCGCGGTAGCCGACGTACTGACCGCGCACGACGTCACTCGGCTGGATCGGGGACATCGAGCGGAAGACCTTGTTCTTCTCCTCGCTGATCGCATAGGGCTCGAGCGCCGTCGGCGGCTCCATCGCGGTGAAGGCGAGGACCTGGAAGAGGTGGGTGACGACCATGTCGCGGTAGGCGCCGGTGGACTCGTAGAAGTCGGCGCGCTGCGAGAGCCCGAGCGTCTCGGGGACGTCGATCTGGACGTGGTCGATGTGGTTGCGGTGCCAGATCGGCTCGAAGAGGCCGTTGGCGAAGCGGAAGGCGAGGATGTTCTGGGCGGCCTCCTTGCCGAGGAAGTGGTCGATCCGGAAGATCTGCTCCTCCTTGAACACCTCGTGCAGCTCGGCGTTGAGCGTGCGCGCACTGGCGAGGTCGGTGCCAAAGGGCTTCTCCATGATGATCCGGCTGCGCTCGACGAGGTCGGCCGCGGCGAGCTGCTTGACGACGATGAGGGCCGCCTTGGGCGGGACGCTGAGGTAGTGCAGGCGCTCGGCGTCGTCGCCGAGGATCGCCTCGGACTCGGCGACGGCCGAGCGCAGCCCCTCGGGACCGGCGCTGCCCGGCACCCAGTGGATCCGGTCGGCGAACTCGCGCAGGTCATCGTCGCTCACGTCGTGGCTGCTGTGCTCGCGCACCGACGCGAAGGCGAGCTCGAGGAACTCGTCGCGGCTCAGGTCGTCGAGCGAGGTGGCGACGACGCGCAGCCCCTCGATCAGCTGGGACTCGTGCAGGTGGAGCAGGCCCGGCAGCAGCTTGCGCTTGGCGAGGTCACCGGTGGCACCGAAGAGGACGACGGTCGTGGCTGGCATCCCCCCACCCTTGCGCAGATCGGCGCCGAAGGGGAGGCTCGCGATTGCCGGATCCTTCCGCTCCGCGATGAGCGGCGCTGCCGGTGGGGCTGTCCTATGCTCGGCGCATGCTCATCATCGGTCTGATCCTCTTCGGCATGCTCGTCGGCGCCGGTGCCCAGCTGATCCTCGGCCGGGCCGGCGCCGGCATCGACTGGACGATGGCGATCGTCGCGGGTCTCGTCGGCTCCTTCGTCGGAGGCCTGCTCGTCAGCCTCGTCGCCGGTGACGGCCTCGCCCTGCGCCCGAGCGGCATCATCGGCTCGCTCGTCGGCGCCCTCATCGTCACGGCCCTCGCCCGCTGGCGCGCGGGGCGGTCCGTCACCCGCTGAGCCCACGGTCTCAGCACGCCTCGATGCGCACCCGCCCTCCGGTGAGGTGCCACCGGTGCGTCAGGCGTATGCCGCCGAGCAGGTGCTCGTCATGGCTGACGACGAGCACCGTCCCCGTGAAGGCCGCCACGGCCTCCTCCAGCTGCTCGGTCGCGTCGATGTCGAGGTGGTTGGTCGGCTCGTCGAGCACGAGGGTGTTGACCTGCCGGGCCTGGAAGAGGGAGAGTCCCGCCCGCGTGCGCTCGCCCATCGACAGGCTGTGAGCCGGCCGCTCCACGTGCGCGGCACCGAGCCCGAACTTCGCGAGCAGCGTCCGCACCCGCGCGGGTCCCCACGGACCGTCGCCGTCGGCCGACCCGCTCAGGGACCCGACCACGACGTCGAGGAGTCGCTCGTCCGTCTCGAGCAGGGAGCGCTGCTGGTCGAGGTGACCGACCTCGAGCCGGGTCCCCGTCGACCGGCGGCCCGCCACCAGGGGAAGGTCGTCGAGCAGGGCCGCCAGCAGGGTGGTCTTGCCGCTGCCGTTCTCGCCGACGAGCGCGATCCGGTCACCGCGAGCGACGGCGACACTGACCGGGCCGAGCCGGAAGCCGCCCCGGGCGACCACCGCACCGTCGAGGGTCGCGACGACGTCCGCAGAGGGTCGGCCGGCGGCGATCGCGTAGCGCAGCTGCCACTCCTTGCGGGGCTGCTCGGCCACGTCCAGCCGGTCGACCGCCCGCTCGAGGCGGGCCCCCTTCGCGGCCTGCCGGTCGGCACGGGCGCGGTGTCGCTCGCGCAGGTGCTTGTCGGGCTCGCCGCCGCGGGCCACGTTGCTCCGACCCCGGTCCGCCCACTCGTGCCGCTGGCGGCTCTGCGCGAGCAGCGAGTCCCGCGCGGCGGCATACCCCTCCCACGCCTGCCGCTCCCGGGCCCGGGCGAGGTCGCGGTGGGCCCGGAACGCGCTCCAGCCGCCGGGATGATGACGGACCTTCTGCTGCGGCAGGTCGAGCTCGACGACGGAGGTGGCGACGTCGTCGAGGAAGCCTCGGTCGTGGCTGGCGAGCAGCACGGGGCCGGGGTGGGAGCGGACGAGCCCGACCATGAGGTCCCGACCCAGGGCGTCGAGGTCGTTGGTCGGCTCGTCGAGCAGGAGCACGTCGTGCCGGCTCAGCAGCACCGCCACGAGGGTGGCCCGCGCCGCCTCTCCGCCGGACAGGCTCCCGAGCGGCCGGTTCGCGTCGGCGTCGAGACCGACACCGGCGGCCACGTCGGGCAGGCGCGCGTCGAGATCGGCCGCCCCGAGGGCGATCCAGCGCTCGAGGGCCACGGCATACCGGTCGATGGCGTCCGGCTCGCCGCAGCCGAGGGCCGCGGCGACTGACTCGAGCTCGCGGTCGGCCCCGTCGACGCCGGTGCGACGACGGACGTAGGCCAGCAGGCTCTCGCCCGGGTCGGGGACCGACTGCGGGAGCCAGCCCACCGTCGCGGCAGCCGGTGACAGCCGCACGGTCCCGGAGTCGACCGGCAGGTCGCCGACGACGGTCCGCATCAGGGTCGTCTTGCCCGACCCGTTGGGTCCGACGACGGCGATGACGTCCCCGTCGGTGAGGGTGAGGTCGAGGCCGGTGAAGAGGGTGCGGGCGCCGAAGGCGACACCGAGGTCCCTCAGGGCGAGCGTGGTGGACGTGCTGGACATGCTGGACGTGGCGGATCGGGAGCTGGACATGGGTCTCCTGGGTGACGGGCTCGAGGGGTGAGGGCGTCAGGAGATCCACATGGGCGCGACGCTAGGCCGCCGCCGCCGCCCGGTCCACCGATTTTCCGGAAGGCCAGTGGACCCGCGGGGTATCAACTCCCGCTCACGGGACCTCTGACGGGTGGAATCCATCCGTATCCCCCGGGAGGGCGTCATGACCGTCAGCATCGCCGCATCACTCACCTACACCTACCGGCGGGCCGAGCTCGTCCTGACGGCGCCGGAGCACGACCCCGACAGCGCCGCCCTCGCGCGGATCGATGGGCTCCTCGCGGCCGCCGCCACCGCCTACCGGGAGCGGCGCTACACCGACGCCGTCGACGCCTACACCCGCGTCCGGTCGCTGCTGTGGACCCAGCTGTTCCCGCTGACCGTCCTCGACGAGACCGTCGCCTGGCGCACCGCCCTGCTCTCACCGCTCGTGTCGTATGCCGCGGAGTGGCTCAACGTGCTGCCGGTCGAGCAGGCGGACGGCGGGGTCCGCCCAAGGGAGACCGTCCCGGTCGACCTGCCGGTCCTCGGGCTGCTGAGCCGCGCCACCGGCTCGGTCGAGACGGCGGCGCTCGCCGACTACACGCTCTCGACGCGGCTCGCGGCCAAGGGCAACACCCGCGCCGCGTCGTTCTTCGAGGACCGGGCCAGGGCCAACGCTCCGGACCTCATCACCAAGGTCGAGGCCGCTGGACCCGTCCTCAGTCCGCTCATCAGCCCGGTCGTCAGCCCCATCGGCCGGGCGCCCGTCTCGATCGTCACGCGCGTCGGCCGGGTCGACCGGACCTCCCGAGCGCTCGGGCGCCTCGACACCGGTGGGCTGCTCGCCGACCTCACCCCCGTGACCGTCCCCCCGGAGCTGACCGTCGAGAAGCGGACCTACGCCGCCTCCGTCGGCGACCGTGTCGTCACGGTCGGCTGGGCGACGGGGTCGGCGCCGACGACCGACGCGGTGCTGAAGATCTACGAAGGTCGCACGCGGCTCACGACGCTGCCCGACGTGCTCATCAAGCCGAGCCGGGCCGCCGACGTCGCGGTCTCGCTGGCCCACGCCTGGTACTACGAGACGACCCTCGGCCTCGCCGAGTGCCACCACGCTCTCGGCAGCTACGGGCAGGCCGAGACCTGGTATCTCCGCGCGGCGGACTACGCCTACCTCAACATCGAGCTCGAGGCGCCCTACGTCTGGCACCGTCTCGCCAGCTGCTACCTCGCCTGGGGGGACTCGTTCTTCCGGGACGACGACCCCGCTGCGGCGCTGCCGCTGTACGAGAGGGTCCTCGGCAGCGACGGAACCGCCCCGGCATCCTCGCTCTACACCAGCGCCGGGCTCACTCCGGCTGCGGATGCTGCCCGGACCCTGATCGGCTCGCTCGACGACCCGGGCGCCGTTGACGTCAACCCGGCCATCGCTGCCGTCGTCCTCGACGTCCAGGCGCAGCTAGCCAAGATCTCCGGCGGACTCGACTTCTGGGGACACTGGGCGCAGAACGTCCCGATCTGGACCTTCGACTACCTCCAGTCGGTCGCCGTGAACTTCGCCCAGCTCGCCATCGGCGCCGAACGCGACGCGATCTCCTTCTGGGAGAAGGCCGACAGCGGAGAGCTGACCCGCACCCAGCTGAGCCTCAACATCGGGGTGAGCCAAGCGGAGCTCACGGCGGTGCAGCGCCAGGTCGACGCCGCCAGGGCGGAGTCGACGGCATACGCCGCAGCCCGGGACGTGGCCCGGCTCCGAGCCCAGAACGCACAGGCCAACGCCGACGAGTACGCGACGAAGTCACGGCAGTGGACCCTGCACTCCGCCCTGTCGAGTCAGCTGAGCGGCGGTGAGGACGGGGACGCCTCTCAGCTCAACGGGCTCGCCGACCAGATGACGAGCGGCGGCTACTCGATCAGCGGCGACCGCGGGACGCTCGCGGCTGCCGAGTCCCTCAGCGCCGCACGCATCCAGCGGGAGTACGAGGTCGACACGATGCGGCGCCAGGTCGCCGAGCTGAACGCGTCGGTGCACCAGGCCGACCAGGAGGTGGCCGCAGCCCTGGCCCGCGTCACCGCCACCCAGGCCAGCGCGAACGCTGCCGCCGTCCGGGTCGGTGCCGCGAAGGCGCTCCTGCAGGCGTTCGACGAGCAGCGCTTCACGCCCGACGTGTGGAATGCGCTCGGGGAGCGGATGAGCTCGCTGTCCCAGCGCTACCTCGTGTGGGCGCTCGACGTCGCGAAGCGGATGCAGCGCGCCTACAACTTCGAGAACGACGTGGCCGTGCACGTCGTGCGACCTGACTACGCCTCCGACGCCGTCCACGGGCTGCTCGCCGCCGACTCCCTCATGGCCGACGTCCAGTCCTTCACCTTCGACCTCGTCACCTCCACGGCTCCGAAGTCGCAGCCGCTCACGCAGACGATCTCGCTCGCCACCCGGGCCCCGTACCTCTTCGAGAGCCAGCTGCGGGCGACCGGCACCATGGAGTTCCAGACCGATCTCGACGACTTCGACTCCGTCTACCCGGGGACGTATGCCGGTCGCATCGAGACCGTCGAGGTATCCGTCGACGGGATCATCCCCGCCCGAGGGGTCAGTGGCACGTTGACCAACGCGGGGATCTCCCACTACCGGACCCCGACGGGGTCCGGCGGCCTCGTCAAGCACCGGGTGCAGCCCCGCGAGACCCAGGTCATCTCCGACTTCGACCCCCGCGCCGACGCCCTCGTCCACGAGTCCGACCGGCGCCAGCGGAGGATCTTCGAGGGAGCCGGCCTCGCCTCCTCGTGGACGCTCGCGTTCCCGCCCGAGGCCAACGAGCTGGACCGCAACACGCTCGTCGACGTCCGGCTCACCTTCACCTACTCGGCGAAGTACGACCCCGACCTGCGTGACACCGTGGTCGGGGAGCTCGCGGCCCGCCCGAGCATCCACGAGCGGCAGCGACCGTTCCCGCTGCGCTGGCTCTTCGCCGACGCCTTCTTCGCCTTCTACGGCTCGGGTGTGCTCGACCTCGAGCTCGGCCGCGGGGACTTCGCCTCGACGGAGACCCGCCCGGTCCTCACCGAGCTCGGGCTCGTCTGTGCGGCCACGCCGCACGCCAGGGTGAGCGGCATCGTGCTCCGGGTGACGGCGCCGGGCGCAGCCCCGGTGACGGTGACGACGGATGCCGACGGCGTCGTCGACGCCACCGCCCTCGCCGGCGCGGTGACCGGCCAGTCGGCGCTCGGCGCCTACCGGCTCGAGCTCGTCGCCGCGGACAACCCCGCCTGGGTCACCGCCGGCGCCCTTGACCTCGACGCGATCGACAACATCGCGCTCGTCGTCGGCTACGCGTTCACACCGCGCTCGTAGCCCACCCTGCACCTGAGAGCCAACACCAAGGAGGAGGCCATGAGCCTCGACATCGGTTTTGCCAGCCAGGCTCCCTCCCTCCCCTCCGGGGGCGGGGTCGGCGGACTGGGTGAGACCTTCGCGCCCGACCTCTCGACCGGGACCGGAACCTTCGCGGTCCCGCTCGACCTGCCGCACGGCCCGAACGACTCACGCCCCCGCCTCGCGCTGCACTACGACAGCGGCAGCGGCAACGGCCCCCTCGGGGTCGGGTGGAGCCTCCCGCTCCCACGGCTGCTCCGCTCGACGATGGTCGGACGACCTCGCTACGACGACTCGGACACCGTGGTGCTCGAAGGTGCGGGTCCCCTCGTACGGGCAGCCGACGGCTCGCTCCACCCCGAGGTGGATGCAGGGGACTGGCGGCTCGTGGCCGACGGTCCCGGTTTCGTCGCCACCGACCGTGCGGGCAGCCGGCACCGCCTCGGCGGGGACCCGACGAGCCGCATCCCCGGTCTGGGTGGCGCCCCGTGGGCCTGGCTGCTCACGGAGTCGGCGGACAACGTCGGCGAGCGCACGACCTACCACTGGCGGGCCGCCGGCGCCCAGCGCTACCTCGAGAGCATCGTCTGGGGCCCGTTCGAGGTGCGCTTCCTCTGGGAGGACCGGCCCGACGTGATCCGCTGGGGCAGAGGAGGTTTCCTGCTCGAGACGGCGGAGCGCTGCTCAGGGGTCGAGCTGCGCCTACCGGCCGAGCCGAGGCCGCTGGTGCGTCGGTGGGCCCTTGCCTACACGCAGGCGGTCGGCAACGGCGCGTCGCTGCTGAGTGCCGTCACCCTCACCGGTTTCGCCGCCGACGGCACGAGCCTGACCGCGCCCCCGCTGTCGCTCGGCTACGCCGCCGCCGAGCCCGTCGCGCTGCGCCGGATCGACCCGATCGACGCCCGGTCCGCCCCTCCCGGGCTCACCGGGTCTGGTCGGGTCGAGCTCGTCGACTGGACCGGGACCGGCACGGCGGACGTCATCGCCTTCGACGCGGAGGGTGCCGCCCGCGTCTGGCCGAACGAGGGCGGGCGGCTGGGTCGCCCCCTCACGGCCGGCACCGTCCCGGCGCTCGGTGGTCCGCTGTCGCGCTCCGGGCTCGTCGACGTCGACGGGGACGGGGTCGCCGACCTCGTCCGCGCCGACGTGCCGTTGGCCCGCTACCAGACCCGGACGGCCGCGGGCTTCGGTCGGACCCGCACCCTCGGATCGGCCCCTGCGGTCGCCCCCGGTGACCCCCGGGCGCGGCTGGCTGACTTCGACGGGACCGGCTCGGCCGGGCTGCTGTGGGGTGTGCGTGACACGCTCCTGCTCGCACAGCGGGACGAGGCGGGTGACTGGCTGCAGCGGCTCGACGTCGTGCCCGGCACGCCCGACGGGCCACCCACCGACCTCACCGACCCGCGCGTCCACTGCGCCGACATGACGGGCGACGGGACACCTGACCTCGTGCGCGTCGACGGCTCCGGGGTGACCTACTGGCCCTACCTCGGCCACGGCGTCTTCGGTGACCGGGTCGAGATGGCGGACCCGCCGCGTCTGCCCGCGGACGGCGATCCCTCGAGCGTCCTCGTCGTCGACCTCGACGGCGACGGCTGCGCCGACGTGGTGCACCTCGACCGTGGGACCCTGCGGGCCTGGGTCAACCAGTCCGGAGCCCGCTTCGGTGCCGAGCGGCGCGTCGACCACCTCCCGACCGGGGCGATGGCGGACGTCCGCGTCGCCGACGTGCTCGGGACCGGGCGTCCGGCCGTCGTCTGGTCAACCCCGCTCGCCTCCGGGCGCGGACGGTGGTTCGCCCTCGACCTCGGCGTCACCGCGCCGCTGCTCACCCGGATCGACAACGGCGTGGGTCGCTCGACGGCCATCACCTGGACGACGTCCGCCCGGGAGTCCGAGCGCGACCGAGCCGCCGGGAGCCCGTGGGTGACACGGTTGCCCGTCGTGCTCCCGGTCGTCTCCGAGGTCGCGGTCGACGACGCGACGAGTGGCTCGGTGGCGCTGACCCGCTACGCCTACCGGGACGGACGCTACGACGGGGTGCTCCGGGAGGTCTGCGGCTTCGGCCGGGTCGACACCGAGGAGGTCGGCGACGCGAGCATCGCGACCCTGCACACGTCGCGCTGGTTCCACACCGGCCTCACCGCCGAGGGTGCCGAGCCCACGTCGGGCCCCGACCGTCGCACCGCGAGGGCCCTGCGCGGGCGCCTCCTCCGCCAGGAGCGGGTGGGGCCCGGCGGCCACCTCTTCGACCGCTTCGAGCAGCAGTGGCGGGTCGACCCCGGCGTCGTGACGGGCACCGTCACCCCACGCCTCGTCGCGACCACGACGGCCGTCCACGAGGGCGCGGCCGACCCGGTCTCCGTCATCGTGACGGAGCAGCTCGAGTGGGACGCCGCCGGCAACGTCACCCGAGCCGTCGAGGTGGGCCTCGAGGGAGCGACGCCGGGCCACCGGCTCGAGACGACCACGACGTATGCCGTGGATCCGGCCGGACGCCACCGATCCCGGGTCGCTCGGGTCGTGCAGACCGACGGCTCGGGCGCCGTCCTCTCCGACCTTCGCACGACCTACGACGGCCTCCCCGAGGGCCAGGTCGGGCAGCACGGCCTCGTCACCGGTCGCTCGGCGCTGTGTCTCACGGACGACCAGGTCGCGGCCGTCTACGGGGCCGAGGTCCCGGACCTCGCCGCGCTCGGCTACGCGCGCCGACCCGGCACCGCGGGTTGGTGGGTCGACCTCGGGACCTATGCGCGCACCGTCGACGGGTCCGGTCTGCACGGGCGCATCGTCGGGCCCCGTGGTGGGGTGAGCACGCTCGACTTCGACCCGGCCGGGTGCTATCCCGTGCGGGTCACCGACGCCGTCGGCAACACCCTGACGGCGCAGTTCGACCTGCACAGCTACCAGCCGACCGCGGTCGTGCACCCGTCCGGCGCACGGACGACAGCGGCATACGACGCCCTCGCCCGGCTCACCGCGACGGTCGAGCCGGGGGACAGCGAGGCCGCGCCGACGCGCGACCTCACCTACGAGACGGGCGTCCTGCCGATCTGCGTCACCGAGACGCGGGCCACCGGGCCGGGGCTCGCGCGTCGGGTCCAACGACAGTTCGTCGACGGCGACGGGAGGGTCGTCCAGCAACGGATCACCGACGAGGCGGGTGAGGTCGTCACCGTGACGACCGACTACGGCCGGCGCGGGATCGTCGCCCGCACCTTCCTGCCGTTCCGGGCCACGTCTGCTTCCTTCCAGGCGCCGGCGGTCGGTGCCTCGAACGCGACGGTGACCTACGACGCCCTCGGTCGGGCGCTCGCGACGACCCGGCCCGACGGGGCGGTTGCCGCGGTGCGCTACCTTCCCGGAGCCGTGGAGGAGCGCGACTTCGAGCAGACCCGCACCGACGTGGGCGCCCCCCACGCGGGCGCCCTGACCCGCCGGTTCGCCGACGCCTCGGGGCGGGTTCGGCGGGTCGAGCAGGTCATCGGTGGGGCGACGGTCGTCACGACCGACGTGCACGACATCAAGGGATCCCTCGTCGAGCACGTCGATGCCGTCGGGGCCACGACGCGCTTCGTCCACGACCTGCTCGGTCGCACCCTGCGCATCGAGCGTCCCGAGTCGACCCAGCTCGTCGTCGTCGACGCGGCCGGACAGGTCGTCGAGACCCGCACGGGCACCGACCGCGTGCTGCGCCGCTACGACCTCGCCTCGCGACCGGTCGAGGTCCGTCACGGGGACCCCACGTCGACCCCGGTCGCACGGTTCGTCTACCACGACGATGGCGGGCCGGCGCCCGTGGATGCCGGAACCCACACGGGCGGTGGACGGCTCGTGCGGGTGGAGGACGAGGGCGGGGTCTGCACCTTCGACTACGACGCGCGAGGGCGGCTCTCCCGCAAGGCGATGACGCCGGACGGCGGTCCGACCCTCGTCCTCGAGATCGGCCACCGGTCCGACGACCTCGTCGACCGGATCACCTACCCGGGCGGGCGGTTGCTCCGCTACCGCTACACCGCCGTCGGGTCGCTGCGGGCGATCGACGGGATCATCGAGCGGATCGACCACGACGACGTCGGGCATCGCACCCGGGTGGTGCACAGCAACGGCACGGAGGAGGCGCTCGAGCACGACCCCGCCACCGGCTGGCTCACCGGGTCCGTCCTCACCGGCCCCGGGGGCCCGCTCCGTGAGGTCCACCACGGCCACGACCTCGTGGGCAACCTCACCGCAGTGACGAGTCCGGACCCCGCTCTCGCCTGGCAGTACGGCTACGACGACGGCTACCGCCTGGTCTCCGCGGTATCGGACGACGCCGCGGTGGGCACGCTCACGTATGCCTACGACGCCGCGGCCAACCTCGTCGGGGCGAGCGGGCTCGGAGCCTTCGGCTACGGCGGCGGAGCGGCGGGAGCCAGCCTGCTCACGAGCGCCGGCGGTGACACCTTCGGCTACGACGAACGGGGCCGGCTCACGTCCGGGCCGTGGGGCACGCACGACGTCGACGCCGAGGGACGGGTCCGCCGGATCGACCTTGCTGGCGGCGGCAGCGACGAGCTCACCTACGGTCACGGCGGCGCCCTCGTGGCCAGGGTGACGACGTCGGCGACCGGGGCGGTGCGGGTCGTGCTCAGCCCCGACCCCCTCGTCCGCATCGAGGACGGCGAGGTCGTCCTCCAGATCAGCGACGGCGACCGTGTGGTGGCCCGGGAGTCGGCGGCCGGACGGGTCTGGCTCCACCATGACCACCGGGGCTCGCTCGTCCTCGCCACCGACGCTGGCGGCCACGAGACCCTGCGGATCACCTACGACCCCTACGGCCAGGTCCTCGCGCGAACCGGGCCCGGTCTCGCGCCGCAGGGTTTCGCCGCGGGCCACGACGTCGGTCACGGCCTCGTCCTGCTCGGCGAGCGGTGGTACTGCCCACGGATCGGTCGGTTCCTCGCGCCCGACCCGGTCGTCGGTGACCCCGACGACCCGGCAGCCTGGAACGCGTACGCCTACTGCCGGGGCAACCCGACGAGCTACGTGGACCCGAGCGGCCGCTCGTTCTGGAAGATCTTCGCCGCGGTCGTCGCGACGGTCGCCATCATCGCGGTGGCGGTCATCGTCACCGTCTGCACGTTCGGGATCGGCACCCCCGGGGCGGTGGCCCTCACCGTCGGCGGCCTGTCGATCACGTGGGGGGCGGTGTTCGCCGCCACCGTGGTGGGCATCGTCGCCGGCGGGGTCATCGGCGGGATCGCGGCGGCCCGCGCCGGCGGCGACGCCGGCGACGTCTTCCTCGGGGTCGTCGTGGGTGGCGCGGTCGGCGGGTGGGCCGCCTTCGGTGGGGCGTTCGCCGGTATCGCCGTCGGTGGGGCGCTCGGCCTGACGAGCGGGACCGTCCTCGCCGGTGCCGTCGTCGGGGGGGTGAGCGGGGCGGTCAACGGTGCTGCGATGGGCTTCGCATCGGGCTTCGCCGGCGGTCGCAACAAGGGGATCGGCGACATCATGACGAAGGTCCTCGTCGGAGCCATCGTCGGTCTCGCGCTGGGGGCTGCCCTCGGGGCGCTGAGCGGCGCGGTCACGCCGAAGGACTCCTTGGGCGACGCCCTCGCCAAGGGCTCGCGGCCGGACCCGGGCTCGGTCGGTCCCGGGGCACCGGGCGCTCCCGTGGGTGGAGCCGGCGGAGCGGGCGGTGCCGCAGGCTCGGGCGGGTCCTCGATCTCGAGCGTCGGTGACGCCGCCGTCAGCGTCGGGGGCAAGCTGGCCGGCCACTACGGCGGCATCGTGGCACCGTATGCCGCCGCGTGGGCGGCGCCGGCCGCGGGCAACGCGTGGGTGCAGGCGATCGTCGTCGATGCCGGGTCGGCGGCGGCCTCGGCCCTGTTCGACGACCTCCAGGACTACGTGCGCACCCACAACGTCGACCTCGGACCCTTCGACTTCATCAAGGGCGACATCTGACGTGAGGTCGGCGGCACTCAGGGTCGGGTCAGGGTCCGGTGGGGGTCGCCCCTCATGGTCGGGGACCCGCTCCGGCCGGGAGGCTGGGACCCATGATCACAGTGGAGCGACTGACCAAGAGGTACGGCCCGTTCACGGCCGTCGACGATGTCTCGTTCGAGGTGAAGCCCGGTCTCGTCACCGGCTTCCTCGGACCCAACGGGGCCGGCAAGACGACGGCGATGCGGGTGATGGCCGGACTCACCCCCGCCTCGTCGGGGCGGGCCACCGTCCTCGGTCGCCCGTATGCCGCCCTGCCGAACCCGGGCCGTCACGTCGGGGTGCTGCTCGACGCCTCGGCCCAGCACGCGGGCCGGACCGGCCGGGAGGTGCTCACCCTCGGCGCGATCCTCATGGGTGTCGACCGCGGCCGGGTCGACGAGATGGTCGAGCTCGTCGGTCTCACCGACAAGGAGGCCTCGCGCCGGGTGCGCAACTACTCCCTCGGGATGCGGCAGCGACTCGGCATCGCCCATGCCCTGCTCGGTGACCCCGAGGTGCTCATCCTCGACGAGCCGGCCAACGGCCTCGACCCTGCGGGTATCCGGTGGATGCGCGACCTGCTCAGGGGTTACGCGAACCGAGGCGGGACCGTCCTGCTCAGCTCGCACCTGCTGAACGAGATCGAGCGGGTGGCGGACGACATCATCGTCATCGGGGACGGGCGCATCGTGGCCTCCGGCACCACCGGCGAGCTGCTGTCCGGGTCCGGGTGCGTCGTGCGCTCCACCGACGACCTGTCGCTCGCCGCCGCGCTGGAGGCCCGGTCCGTCGGTACGCGCCGCGCCGCGACGGGTGGCCTGCTCGTCGAAGCCGACGCGGCCGACGTGGGCCGCTACGCCCTCGAGGCATGCGTCGCCCTGGTCGAGCTGCGCTCGGGCCACGAGCGGGGCCTCGAGGAGATGTTCCTCGACCTCACGGCCTCCTCGGCCCGCGAGGGGGTGGCGGCATGAGCACCACGATGCTGTCCGCCTCGACCCCGGCGGCTCGCTCCGGCTCCGACGACCCGCTGATGCCGGCTCCCATCCCGGGGGCCCGCCCCACCTCCGGTGTCCCCTTCACCCGGCTCGTCCGGGTCGAGCTGCGCAAGATGCTC
>JBDSSS010000082.1:0-15435 GCA_039928615.1 Terracoccus sp.
AACTCGAGCTTGACCTTCTCGCTGACGAGGACGCCACCGGTCTCGAGGGCGGCGTTGAAGCTGAGATTCCACTCGGTGCGGTCGATCGTCGTCGCACCCTCGAAGCCGACGCGGGTGTTGCCGAAGGGGTCCTTCGCCGAGCCGGTCTCCTCGAACGGGATGGTGACCGACTTCGTCACGCCGTTGATGGTGAGGTCACCGGTGATGTCCCAGTCGGTGCCGTCGCGCTCGACGGAGGTCGAGACGAACGTCGCCTCGGGGTAGTTCTCGATGTCGAAGAAGTCGGGGGTCTTGAGGTGGCCGTCGCGCTGCTCGTTGCCGGTCGTGACGCTGGCCGTCTGGATGGTGACGGTGACCGAGGAGGCGGCCGGGTTGCTCGCGTCGACGTGCGCGGTGCCCTCGTAGACGCCGAAGTTGCCGCGGACCTTGGTGACCATCGCGTGGCGGGCGGTGAAGCTGATCGCGCTGTGGCTCGGGTCGATGACGTAGTCACCGGAGATGTCCTGGACGGCGACCGACGCGGTCTCGGCGACCTCGGGGGTGGATTCCTTCTTCGAACGGTCGAACAGACCCATGATGATTCCTTTGGCTAGAAAATTGAACTTTCAACAATGAGGATGGACCACTCCGCGGCGAGTTGTCAATCAGGGGGGTCAACGGGACGGGGGGCTCACCTATTCCCGGGTCGACGAGCTCGCCGCTGAGCAGCCACGGAGGAGTCGCGAAGGAGCTGACGACGATCCGGCGCGGTTGCGGGCGACGGACGCCGTAACCTAGGCGTTGCCATGACCACACAGACCCCCAGCAGCGCGAAGACCTACGACGTCCGCACCCACGGCTGCCAGATGAACGTCCACGACAGCGAGCGCCTCTCCGGCCTGCTCGAGACGGCCGGCTACGCCGACCTCGCGAGCCTGCCCGCCGGCGACCGACCCGAGGTCGCCGACGTCGTCGTCTTCAACACCTGCGCCGTGCGCGAGAACGCCGACAACAAGCTCTACGGCAACCTCGGCCAGCTGCGGGCGGCCAAGCTGAAGAACCCGGACATGCAGATCGCGGTCGGTGGGTGCATGGCGCAGAAGGACCGCGGCCTGATCGTCGAGCGGGCCCCGTGGGTCGACGTCGTCTTCGGCACCCACAACATCGGCTCGCTCCCGGCCCTGCTCGACCGGGCGGCCCACAACCGCCGGGCGGAGGTGGAGATCCTCGAGAGCCTCGAGGTCTTCCCCTCGACCCTGCCCACCCGGCGGGACTCGGCCTACAGCGGCTGGGTCTCGATCTCGGTCGGCTGCAACAACACGTGCACGTTCTGCATCGTGCCGAGCCTGCGCGGCAAGGAGCAGGACCGCCGTCCCGGCGAGATCCTCGCCGAGGTCGAGGCGCTCGTGGCCCAGGGTGTCGTCGAGGTGACCCTGCTCGGGCAGAACGTCAACACCTACGGGGTCGAGTTCGGCGACCGGCTCGCGTTCGGCAAGCTGCTGCGGGCGTGCGGTGAGATCACGGGGCTCGAGCGGGTCCGCTTCACCAGTCCGCACCCGGCTGCCTTCACGGAGGACGTCATCATCGCGATGGCCGAGACGCCCAACGTCATGCCCAGCCTGCACATGCCTCTCCAGTCCGGCTCCGACGCGGTTCTCAAGGCGATGCGCCGCTCCTACCGCAGCTCGAAGTTCCTCCGGATCATCGACTCGGTCCGCGAGCACATCCCGGAGGCGGCGATCACGACCGACATCATCGTCGGCTTCCCCGGGGAGACCGAGGGGGACTTCCAGGGCACGCTGGAGGTCGTGCGCCGGGCCCGGTTCTCCAGCGCCTTCACCTTCCAGTACTCGATCCGTCCCGGGACCCCGGCCGCGACGATGCCCGACCAGATCCCGAAGGCGGTCGTGCAGGAGCGCTTCGAGCGGCTCATCGCCGTCCAGGAGGAGGTCAGCTGGGCCGAGAACCGCGCCCTGGAGGGCCGCGAGGTCGAGGTGCTCGTCGCGCCGTCGGAGGGCCGCAAGGACTCGGAGACCAAGCGACTCTCGGGCCGGGCCCGGGACAACCGCCTCGTTCACTTCGCCGTTCCCGACGGGGGAGAGGTGCCCCGCCCCGGCGACGCGGTCACCGTCGCGGTCACCTACGGAGCGCCGCACCACCTCGTTGCCGACTCCGGGCTCGACGGCGGCCGGTATGCCGTGCGCCGCACCCCGGGCGGCGACGCGTGGGCTGCTCTCCAGGAGGTCCCCAGCGGGTCGGGCAAGCCGGCGGTGAGCCTCGGCATGCCGTCCCTCGGCCGACCGAGCGCCCCCGCCGCTGCCGCCGCTCCCGCCTGCACGGCGACCTGAGCGACGACGGCAAGCTGAGCGACTACTCCGAGCCGGGCTCGCCCGCGGGCTGACCGGTAGTTGGCGCCGGGGTGTCATCCGCCTCGGACTCGTCGGTCTCTTCGGCCGCCGACGGGTGCTCGACGTCCGCCGGGTCGAGGTGGCCAGGCACCTGCTCGACGTCGGGCTCCTTGCGCGGGCGCTTCTCCTGGTGGTCGTGGGCGAGGTTGCGAGCCATGTCGCTCAGTCCGTCGAAGTTGCCCATGTCTGGTTCCTCCCGAGATCGGTTACGTCCTCCCATCCATGCACATCCCGGCCCGGATGTGGCTGTTGAAGGGGCACGAATCGGTCGACGGGGGCCCGACGTGCTTGACTTGGCCCATGGCTGTCCGTCCCATCGTCATCACCGGTGAGCCCGTGCTCCACCGCGCCGCTGCCCTCGTGACGGAGGTCGATGACGACGTCCGCGCCCTCGTCGCCGACATGGTCGAGACCAACGACGCCGCCAACGGCGTGGGGCTCGCGGCCACCCAGGTCGGGGTGGGCCTGCGGATCTTCGTCTGGAAGATGGCCAACGACGACGGGGTCCCCGAGAGCGGGCACGTGCTCAACCCCACGGTGACGACCTCGCGCATCCCCCAAGAGCGCCCCAACCCCGACGAGGAGACCGAGGGCTGCCTCTCCGTGCCCGGCGAGGCCTTCGCGCTGAAGCGGGCCGACCGCGCCCACGTCATCGGCTTCGACCTCGGCGGGAACCGCATCGACTTCGACGCGACCGGCTGGTTCGCGCGGTGCATGCAGCACGAGTACGACCACCTCAACGGCACGCTCTACGTCGACCGGCTCGATGAGCGGCAGGGCAAGAAGGCCCGCAAGGCCGTCAAGCGCAACGGGTGGGGCAAGCCGGGTGGGTTCTGGTTGCCCGGCGTCGACGAGGACCCGTTCGGCCACGGTGACCCGGCCGACGAGGGCGACGAGGCCGATGAGCGACACGAGGGCGAGCTCGCCGGGTGACCGACCAGCCCCGGCATCCCGTCGTCGCCGTCGTCGGTCCCACGGCCACCGGGAAGTCGGACCTCGCGCTCGACCTTGCCGAGCGCCTCGGCGGGGAGATCGTCAACGCGGACGCGATGCAGCTCTACCGCGGGATGGACATCGGCACCGCCAAGCTGCCCGTCGCCGAGCGACGCGGCATCCGCCACCACGAGCTCGACGTCCTCGACGTGACCGAGGAGGCGACGATCGCCCGCTACCAGGCGGCGGCGCGGGCCGACCTCGACGCCATCCGGGTCCGGGGTCATGTGCCGGTGCTCGTCGGTGGCTCGGGCCTCTACGTCCGGGCCGCGCTCGACCACCTCGAGATCCCGCCGACCGACCCCGCAGTGCGGGCAGACCTGGAGGACGAGGCCGAGCGCTTCGGTGGCGCAGCGATGTTCGCCCGTTTGCGTGCCGCCGACCCGGAGGCGGCCCGCCGCATCCAGCCGGCCAACGTCCGCCGGGTCGTCCGGGCCCTCGAGGTGGTCCAGCTCACGGGGCGCCCGTTCAGCGCGACGATGCCGACCCGACGGTTCCTCGAGCCCACGGTCCTGCTCGGGCTGCGGGTGGACCGCCCCGTGCTCTACGAGCGGATCGCCGCCCGGGTCGATCGCATGTGGGACGACGGCATGCTCGCCGAGGTCGAGACGCTCCTGCCGCGGGGTCTGCGTGGAGGCGTCACCGCGAGCCGGGCCATCGGCTATCGCCAGGCGATCGACGTGCTCGAGGGATCGATGTCCCGGGACGAGGCCGTGGCTGAGACGGTCGCGGCGACCCGGCGCTACGCGCGCCGGCAGGAGTCGTGGTTCCGGCCCGACCCCCGGATCAGCTGGCTCGACGCGACCGACGACGCCGACCGGGCCCGCCTGCTCGCCACGGCTCTGGCCCGCACCGAGGCCACGCCCGGCCAGCACGCACCGACGGGCACGGGCGCGCGCGGCTGACTCAGCGGCATACGCGAGGATGGGTGGCATGACGCGATTCACCAAGGGCCACGGCACGGAGAACGACTTCGTCCTCGTCCCCGACCTCGAGGGTTCCCTCGAGCTCACCCCGTTCCAGGTCCAGCGGATGACCGACCGGCACGCCGGCCTCGGCGCCGACGGCGTGATCCGGGTGGTCCGCACGCGCCACGCGACCGACGACGCCGTGCGGGAGCTCGCGGGTGAGGCCGAGTGGTTCATGGACTACCGCAACGCCGACGGCTCGCTCGCCGAGATGTGCGGCAACGGCACCCGGGTCTTCGCGGCCTACCTGCTGCGCGAGGGGCTCGCCACCGGTTCCGTCGTGCCCGTGGCGACCCGCGCCGGTCTCAAGCAGGTGACGGTCACCGAGCAGGGCTTCGCCGTCGACCTCGGGCCGTGGCGCCTTGCCGACGGGGAGGGGGCCCGGCGCGACGGGTTCGACGTCATGGTCCTGTCGCGGCACGGCAAGCCGGTGCCCGGTCTCTCCCTCGATCTCGGCAACCCGCACACCGTCGTCATGCTGCCCGAGGGGATCAGCCTCGAGGGGATGGACCTCACCGAGGCGCCCGAGATCAACCCGCCCGCGGCCGACGGGTCCAACGTGGAGTTCGTCCGGGCTGTCGGGCCGGGGCACATCGCGATGCGGGTGCACGAGCGCGGCGTGGGGGAGACCCGGTCGTGTGGCACCGGCGCGGCGGCGGCGGCCCTCGCCACCCGCTTCTGGTCCGGCATCGAGGACGAGACGCCCTGGACGGTCGACGTCCCGGGCGGACGTCTCACGGTCACCCCACTGCCCGGGCAGCACGTCGAGCTCGCGGGGCCGGCGGTGCTCGTCGCTGACGGCGACTTCCCGCTCTGACTCGACACGGTCCGCCTCGCCCCCCGCCGGACGCCGTCAGCGGCGGCGGACCTCGAGGATCCGGAAGGCCTTGGCAGAGGACAGGCGGGTGCAGGTCAGGCCCCAGTCCTGGGCGTTGAGCCACGTCTGGAGCGAGTCCGAGCCGAGGTGCTTCTGGACGACGAGGTGGGCCACACCGTCGTCGGCGAGGCGGGGCAGCCAGCGTTCGAGCAGCGCGTGCAGCGCCGCCTTGCCGACGTGGATCGGGGGGTTGCTCCAGATCGTCGCGAACCGCAGGTCCTCGGGGACCTCCTCCGGGCGGACGAAGGTGGCGTTCGCGACTCCCGCTGCCTCGGCGTTGCGGCGCGAGAGGTCGAGCGAGCGCTCGTTGACGTCGACGCCCCAGACCCGGGCGTCCGGCGAGCGCAGCGCGAGGGTGAGCGTGATCGGCCCCCAGCCACAGCCGATGTCGAGCAGCTCTCCGGTCGGGCTCGGGTCGGGCGCCCCCTGGAGCAGCACGGCCGTCCCGGGGTCGAGGCGGTCGGGGGAGTAGACGCCGCGGGCGGTGGTCAGCTCGAGGTCGCGGCCCTCGAGCCGGACCCGGATGGTGCGGCGCTCGTCCGGCGAGGCCGGCGTCGCCGTGAAGTAGTGGTCGCTCATCGGCGCCCACGCTAGCGGGAGCGGCCGTGGACGTGGGCCGTGGCTGGGCGGGTATGGGTGAGTCGCGGGCACAAACCGGTGGATCGTGGCGTTGAGGAAGTGGGACCCTAGGGAGAACATGACGAGCCACACCACGAACGACACGTCCGACGACACCACCGACAAGCGCACCAGCCTGTTCGCGACCCGCGCTGACGCCCTCGCGGTCGACGACCTCGAGCACCTCGGCTGGTCCGACACCGACGAGCAGGGCCGAGCGCTCTACGACGGCGACCAGCTCGAGCGCGACGAGCGCGCCGCCCTGCGCCGCGTCGCGGGGCTGTCCACCGAGCTCGAGGACGTCACCGAGGTCGAGTACCGCCAGCTTCGCCTCGAGCGTGTCGTCCTCGCCGGCGTCTGGACCGACGGCACCGCCAAGGATGCCGAGAACTCGATGCGCGAGCTCGCCGCACTGGCCGAGACGGCCGGCTCGACGGTGCTCGACGGCGTCATCCAGCGTCGGCACAAGCCCGACCCCGCGACCTACCTCGGCAAGGGCAAGGCCATCGAGCTGCGCGACATCGTCGTCGAGGAGGGCGCCGACACCGTCATCTGCGACAGCGAGCTCGCTCCGAGCCAGCGCCGCGCGCTCGAGGACGTCGTCAAGGTCAAGGTCATCGACCGGACCGCCCTCATCCTCGACATCTTCGCCCAGCACGCCAAGAGCCGGGAGGGCAAGGCCCAGGTCGAGCTCGCCCAGCTCCAGTACCTCCTGCCGCGCCTGCGTGGTTGGGGTGACTCGATGTCGCGTCAGGCCGGTGGCCAGGCGGCCGGTGGCCAGGGGATGGGCTCGCGTGGTCCGGGTGAGACGAAGATCGAGCTCGACCGGCGCCGGATCAACACGCGGATGGCCAAGCTCAAGCGCGAGATCAAGGACATGAAGACCAATCGCGACACGAAGCGCTCGAGCCGGCACCAGCACGGTGTGCCGAGCGTGGCGATCGCGGGCTACACCAACGCAGGCAAGTCCTCGCTGCTCAACCGGCTCACCGGCGCCGGCGTGCTCGTCGAGAACCAGCTCTTCGCGACCCTCGACCCGACCGTGCGCCGGGCCGAGACCGACGACGGCCGTCTCTACACGCTCGCCGACACGGTCGGGTTCGTCCGCGCGCTGCCGACCGAGCTCATCGAGGCCTTCCGCTCCACGCTCGAGGAGGTGGCCGAGGCCGATCTGCTGCTCCACGTCGTCGACGGCTCGCACCCCGACCCGGAGGGCCAGATCACGGCCGTCCGTCAGGTGCTGGCCGAGGTCGGTGGTGACCAGATCAAGGAGGTCATCGTCGTCAACAAGGCCGACCTGGCCGACCCCGAGGTCCTCGACCGGATCCGGCGCCACGAGAAGCACTGCATCATCGTGTCGGCCCGCACCGGTGCGGGCCTCGGCGCCCTGCGAGAGCTGATCGCGACCGAGCTGCCCAAGCCCGACATCGAGGTCGACGTCCTCGTGCCCTACGAGCGCGGCGACCTCATCTCCCGGATCCACGAGGACGGCGAGGTGCTCGCCAGCGAGCACGTGGCCGAGGGAACCCGCTTGCGGGCCAAGGTGACCCCGACGATCGAGGCCGATCTGGCCGACTTCGTCATCGCCGGCTGACAGCGGCTCCGTGAGCGACCCGACCGGGCTGGCGTGGCTGACGACGCCGCGGCTCGTCCTGCGTCGCCCGACACCGGATGACCGGGACGACTACGCGCGCATCCACGGTGACCCACGCACCTATTCGCACGCACCCGAGAGCATGCCGTCGCCGGAGCACTGCCTCGTGCGTCTCGCCGAGAACGTCGGCGGCTGGGAGACCGAGGGCATCGGGTATGCCGCCGTGCTCGACCGCGTCTCCGGTGCGGTCATCGGGTGGGCCGGCCTGCGTCCGCAGGAGGCCGAGGGGCGGAGGCTGTTCAACCTCTACTACCGGCTCGAGCACGAACGGCTGGGGGAGGGGCTCGGGCGCGAGATCGCCCGGGCCTGCGTCGCCTGGGCGGCCGAGAACCGACCCGACCTGCCGGTCACGGCGTTCGTCGATGACGGTAACGCCGCCTCCTTCGCCACCGCTCGGGCCGCGGGGTTGACGGTCGTCGGTCAGCGGACGGAGCCGGGAGCCCCGCGGTCGATGGCGCTGCTCGAGGCGCCGCACGTCGAGGTGCCGGACCGTGACGGCCTCGACGGGGCGGTGGCCGACGAGATCGTCGACCTGTGGGTCGCCGTCAACGATGCCGGTGGGTCGGTCGGGTTCCTCCCCGGCGCCTCACGGGTCATGGTGCGGGCGGCTCTGGACCGTCACCTGGCTCAGGTCGCCGATAGCCGCAGCGTGCCGTGCCTGCTGCGAGAGGCCGACGGGACGCTGCGCGGTCTCGGCTTCTGGCAGCACGATCTGGGCTTCCCCCTCGCGCACGTCGCCGACCTCCAACGGCTGATGGTCGACCCCGCCGGGCAGGGCCGCAACCTCGGGCGGATCCTGCTCGCGGGCATGGTCGGGATCGTCCGTCGGGAGCTGCCTGCTGCCGAGCTGCTCCGGCTCTCGTACCGCGACGGTCTCGGCCTGGGCGGGTTCTACAGCCGCGAGGGCTGGGCCGAGGTCGGGCGCGTCCCCCGTGGCCTGTGGCTCGGCGGGGACGACTACCGCGACGACGTGGCGATGGCTCGGCGCGTGGACGGCGCCCCGCTTCGCTGACGGACGGGCTCAGCTCCCGCTGGGCCGCTGCTCCGACCGCAGGATCCCCATGCGCACGATGTCCTCGTAGGCGCCTCGGACCCAGGCGTGCTCGCGCTGCCGTCCCTCGATGACGAAGCCCGCCTTCGCGTAGGCGCGGATCGCTGCGACGTTCGACGAGATGGCCTGGAGGTGGATTCGTCGCAGGTTGTGGCGCACGAACCCGAACTCGACGAGCTGGATGACCGCCGCTGTCCCGATGCCACGACCTCGGGCACTCCGTTCCACGGTGATCCCCGCCTCGGCATGACGCGCCAGCAGGTCGAAGTCGAACAGGCTCGCGCCACCCACAGCGGTGCCGTCGACGTCGATGACGAGGGAGACCGCGGCCTCGGGGCCGTCGTCGTCAGCGGTACGCGCTCGCCGCGCGTCGAACTGCTCCCGGGTCAGGGGTCTCGGCGCCTGCGGGTTCCGCTCCTCCCAGGTGTCGAGGTCGGCGGCGATGGCATAGAGCAGGTCGAGGTCGTCGTCGGTGCGCGGGCGCAGGGTGACGGAGGGCGTGTGTGGCACGCCCAGGACATTACGTCGTGCCCGGTGGTCACGCCGTAGATTTTCCGGGAGGTGACCCACAGGGGCACCTCCGAGCCGGGCGAACCTACCGCTCCGTGCGGCCTGAGAGCGCGTGTCGTGCATGCTGCAAGGTATGCACGCGGAGGAACTGCCGACCGACATTCTGGGCCACGTGGCCAGTGTGGTCGAGGACGAGGTCGTGCTTCTGGGGCGCTTACCCGGAGGCGTCAATGCGGGTGCCATGCGCGTCCAGTTGGCCGGACGGGGAGACGCCGTGCTCAAGGCAGTGCCCCGGACACATGCCAGCCAGCTGGACGAGACGTTGCGAGCCCAGAGAGTGGTCGAGCACATGCGTAGGCGCGGGTATCCCACCCCGGCCTGGCTCGGAGTCGGGGCGACAGCCACTCATGTATGGCATCTGATGGACTTCGTTGACGCGGTCCCTGCGCCGGAGCTGACTCCGTCCCTCGTTGCGCAGCTGATGGACATCATCGAACTTCAGGCTGGTCAAGCCTCCGAGGACCATGACCATGGGTGGTACGCCTGGCGGGTCGCTACCGGTCAGGAGCCGGTTGTTGGTGGGCTCTCGGGATACTCCCCCGTGGTGTCGGCCGTGGTCGATCGCCTGCGACTCGTGTGTGCTGAGGTCCCGGCACCACGAGGGGCGCCTGACATGGTCCATGCCGATGTCAACCCGAGCAATGTCTTGGTCCGTGACGGAGCCGTTGTCTCGGTCGTGGATATCGGGAACGCGGGTAGCGGCACGCGGGCGACTGACCTCACAACCCTCCAATGGCACACCTTTCACGATCCTCTGGACGGTGTCAGAGGAAGGTTGTGGGCGAGAATCCTCGACCTCGTCGGCTGGGAGTGGGCGGCGGCGCTCACAGCGACACAGATCCTCTTGCAACTTGAGTGGCGCATCCGTGTCGGGGACAGCGATGTCGTTCCAGGGCTGGTCGAGCGCGGCCATCGCGCGCTCGACGAGCTGGACGCGCTTCGCTGACGGCCGCATGTCACCGTGCCTGAGTCGGCCTACTGGTGCCGATCTGAGCCACGGAGCGAATGTCACACGGGTGGCGCCGATGGCTTCAGTAGCGCCTCCCCGCCTCGCTTGCGTATCGCGACGCACCGGGCGGCGCGCGGATGGTCAGCGGAACGGCCGCCGACGCCTGAGCACCGGCTCGCCCGGACCGCCGTCGCCCTCAGACCCGTTCGACGCGGTCGGCCTGCGGTCCGCGATCGCTCTGTCGCACCTGGTAACGAACCCGGTCGCCCTCGTAGAGCGCGTCGTCGCCCCTAAGGACCGAGACGTGCACGAACAGGTCCGCGCCGCCCGAATCCGGCGCGATGAAACCGAACCCCCGCTCCGCGTCGTAGCGCGCGACCACGCCCTCGCCTCCGCGCGCCGGGACGTCGGATGCGTCCCGGTGTCCCGACCGCGGGCGAGCCGCCGACCTCACGGGCGCGCCGCGCGAGGTCGAGCTGCGAGCGAGGCGCACGTCGCGAGCCTGCGGGCCCTTCTCGCTCACGACGACGGTGTAGGTCACGCGGTCCCCCTCGCCCAGGTCGGCGAGCCCGTCGGCCAGCTCCCGGACGTGGACGAAGACATCGGGGCCGCCCGAGTCTGGGGTGACGAACCCGAAGCCCTTGTCCCCGTCGTACCAGGACACGGTGCCGTCCGCCCCGTCCGATGCCACGGCCTGCTGGGCGGCCTGGGCTCCCAAGGGGATCAGGTGCTCAGCCTGCGGTCCCTTCTCGCCGTCGACGACGAGGAACGCCACCCGCTGCCCGTCCGAGAGCACGCCGCCCCCCACGATGGCCGAGCTGTGCACGAAGATCTCGGCGTCACCGCCGTCGGGCGTGATGAAGCCGTACCCCTTGGCAGGCTCGTACCAGGAGACGGTGCCGAGCAGCCCCAGCGGTGTGTCGGCGGCCTGGTCGGCGGTGATCCTGACGCGCCGTGCCTGCGGGCCCCGGTCCCCCTCGCCGATCTCGAACTCGACCACCTGCCCCTCTCGGAGCAGCTTCATCGTGTCGTTGCTGATGATCTCGGACGCATGCACGTAGAGGTCATCTGTCTCCGGACCGAGGGCGATGAAGCCGAACCCCCGGTCGGTATCGAACCAGCGGACGGTTCCCTCGGTCATGGCTGACTCCTTGTCGCAGTTGCGGTCGTTTCCCCCCAGTGTCCCCGACGGGACTGCGACAGGCGCCGGGTGCCCGGCGCGCGGCAGTGCTGGCACCGTGGTGGCACGGGCTCGACTGCGAGATCCACGGCGCCCGGCCTCCGCAGGCCGGCGTGGTCGGACGTCGTCCGAGCGGCGAAAACACCGGATGTGTGGATCAGTGGGCCGGATCAGCACTACGGCGCACGAGGGACAGGCCAGACACAACGGCCCACGTCCCTTCGAGGAGCAAGAAGCCCCATTGCCGTCCGTGCCAGGCATCGAACGCGAGCACCGTCGATCCCACCAGATTCAGCCAGATGTAGGACAGCGACTCGGGTCGGGTCCTCTTCATCTGGACGAGGACGAACGGCACGAGGATCAGTAGCGATCCCGCAACCTGGACAAGGGTGCTCAGGTTCTCGGGCATGGTCCCTCCTGGAACCACGTCGTCTTCGCTGGCCGGGTACGACGTGTCTCGTCCGGGACGGCGCAGTGTCCACGCCGCGACGCCTCAATGGTGGCACGAGTCCGTGACTGTGGCTCAGGAGAGACCCGTGATCGACCCGTCCGCGGCGAGGTCGATCCTCTCGGCGTTGGGCGAGGTCGGTAGGCCGGGCATCGTGCGCATGTCTCCGCAGATCGCATAGACGTAGCCCGCGCCGACGGCTGCCCTGACCTCTCGCACGGGAAGACGCCACCCGGTCGGCGCCCCACGCAGCGCCGGGTCGGACGAGATCGACAGGTGGGTCTTGGCGATGACGACGGGCAGCTGGCCGAGTCCGAGCTCTTCGTAGCGGCGCAGTCCCTTGCCAGCGGCGGGGGACAGGTCGATCCCGTCGGCGCCGTAGATCTCCCGGGCGATCGTCTCGATCTTCTCGACGAGGGGGAGGTCGAGCGGATAGAGGAGCTCGAAGTCGGAGGGCTCGTCGGCGGCCTCCATCACGAGCCGCGAGAGCTCCAGGGCCCCGGCGCCACCCTGCGCCACGTGCCGGGTCACCGCGCACCGCACCCCGAGGTCGGTGCACAGCGCCTGGACCACCGCGTGCTCCGAGTCATGGTCGTCGGGGAAGGCGTTGATCGCCACGACCGGCGTCACCCCGAAGCGCTGCACGATCTCGATGTGCTTGCGCAGGTTGGGGATTCCTGCCTCGACATCGGCCGGGTTCTCCTCGAGCAGCCCCGGCGGCAGCGGCTTCCCGGGCTTGACGGAGTAGCGACCGGAGTGGGTCTTGAGGGCGCGGACGGTCGCCACGACGACCCCGACGTCGGGCACCAACCCGCTGACACGGCACTTGACGTCGAAGAACCGCTCGGCCCCCATGTCGGCGCCGAAGCCCGCCTCCGTGACGAGGTAGTCGCTGCCTCGCAGCCCGACGAGGTCGGCCGTGACCGATGACGTGCCGGTGGCGATGTTGCCGAAGGGTCCCCCGTGCACGATCGCGGGCCCACCCTCCAGGGTCTGGAGCAGGTTGGGAGACAGAGCATCTCGCAGGATCACCGCCATCGCACCCGCAGCTTGCAGGTCCTCCGCAGTGACGAGCCGGCCCTTCGTGTTCGATCCGATGACGATGTGTCCCAGACGATTTCGCAGATCTGCCAGCGATGTCGCGAGCGTGAGGATCACCATGACCTCACTCGCCGCCGTGATGTCGAAGCCGGTCTGCCGGGTCACGCCGTCCTGTCTGGCCCCGAGACCGATGACGACGTCCCGCAGCGACCGGTCGTTGACGTCGAGGACCCGCCGCCAGGTCACGCTGCGCACGTCGATGTCGAGAGCGTTGCCGTGGTGCAGGTGGTTGTCGACCATCGCGGCGAGCAGGTTGTGGGCGGCGGTCACCGCGTGGAAGTCGCCGGTGAGGTGCAGGTTGAGCCGCTCCATCGGCAGCACCTGGCTGTAGCCACCCCCGGCTGCGCCACCCTTGATCCCGAACGTCGGACCCATCGAGGGTTGCCGCAGCGCGACGACGGCACGCTCACCGAGGCGCTCGAGTCCCTGCGCGAGACCCACCGCCGTCGTCGTCTTGCCCTCACCGAGCGGTGTCGGGGTGATCGCGGTGACGACGACGTATGCCGCAGAGCGGCCCGCGCGCCCACCGGACCGGTGTTCTCGGCGGGGACGGTCGAGCACCGCGAGGTCCACCTTGGCGACGTCGCGACCGTAGGGCTCGAGGTGCTGCTCCGGGATGTCGAGCTGCTCGGCGATCTGCGCCATCGGTCGCAGCGTGGCCGCGTGGGCGATCTCGAGGTCGCTGGGGAACGACGTGCTCATGCGCGGATCCCGCCGCGGTGGACGTAGCGACAGGTGAAGCCGTCGTGGAGCAGCCTCGACGGCGCTTCCCGGTCTCTGGCGTCGAACGTCTCGGACAGGCGGGTCATCATCGCGGTCGCGTCCATTCGCACAACGTCGCACCGTACCCCGGCGGTGGCAACCCCGGGCTGTGGGCGCGCGGCACGGGGGAGGGGGGAGAGCGGCATACGCTGTGGCCATGGCTTCACCACCCCCGCTCGAGGACCTCATGCACGCCGCGGTCTCGGGAGTGGGGGGATCCGAGCGGCCCGGGCAGGTCGAGATGGCCCAGGCCGTCGCCCACGCGATCGACGCCGACGAGCACCTCCTCGTGCAGGCCGGCACCGGCACGGGCAAGTCCCTCGCCTACCTCGTGCCCGCGGTCGCTCACGCGTTCCGGTCGGGGCAGCCCGCCGTGGTCGCGACGGCCACGCTCGCGCTCCAGGCCCAGATCGTCGACCGTGACATGCCCCGGGTCGCCGATGCGCTGACCCCGCTGCTCGGGCGCCGACCGACCTACGCGCTCGTCAAGGGCCGACGCAACTACGTCTGCGCCCACAAGCTCGAGGGCGGCTTCCCTGACGAGGAGGAGGGCCTGTTCGGGGTGAGCCAGGTCGACGCGACGGCCGGTCGTCTCGGCGCCGAGGTCGTGCGCGTGCGCGAGTGGGCCGACTCGACCCAGTCCGGCGACCGCGACGAGCTCGTGCCCGGCGTCTCGGAGCGCGCGTGGCGCCAGGTGTCCGTGTCCGCCCACGAGTGCATGGGCAGCAAGTGCCCGATGGTCACGGAGTGCTTCGTCGAGCGCGCCCGCGAGGCCGCCAAGGACGTCGACGTCATCGTCACGAACCACTCCTTTATGGCGATCGACTCCTTCGAGGGTCGTCAGATGCTCCCCGAGCACGACCTGCTCGTCGTCGACGAGGCGCACGAGCTCGTCGACCGCGTCACCGCGACGATCACCGACGAGCTCACCGGGCCGATGGTCGCCGCCGCTGCCAAGCGCGCCGGCCGGCTCTCGGAGAGCTCCGCCGCGCTCGAGGAGGCCTCGGAGCTGCTCTCCGGGGCGCTCGAACCGCTCGAGGACGGTCGGATGCTGGGGATCCCCGACTCCGTCGGGATGGCGCTCGCCCGCATCCGCGACACGGCCCGCGCCGTGCAGAGCGACCTCAAGCCCGCACCGGGGGAGGACGCCGACGGGGCCAGGCAGGTCGCGCGGGCCTCCGTCGACGAGGTCCACGAGAACGCCGAGCGCATCCTCGAGGAGCGCGAGCTCGACGTCGTCTGGCTGAGCCACGACCAGCGCCGCGGGCCGGTGCTGAGGGTCGCTCCGATGAGCGTCGCGATGCTCGTGCGCGACAAGGTCTTCGCCGACCGCACCGTCGTGCTGACCTCGGCGACCCTCGAGCTCGGCGGCACCTTCGACGCGGTGGCCGGCACGATCGGCCTGCGCGGCGACGGAGCGCCCGCCTGGCAGGGGCTCGACGTCGGCAGCCCCTTCGACTACCCCAAGCAGGCGATCGCCTACGTCGCCGCACAGCTGGCGCCACCGGGCCGAGACGGCACGGGTGACGACATGCTCGACGAGATCGAGGCGCTCGTGCGCGCCGCGGGTGGCCGCACGCTCGGCCTCTTCTCCTCGATGCGCGCGGCCCAGAACGCCGCGGAGGTGATGCGCGCGCGGTTCGGAGACGACATCCCCGTGCTCTGCCAGGGGGAGGACCAGATCTCGACCCTCGTGCGCCAGTTCGCGCGCGACCCGCGCACCTGCCTCTTCGGCACCCTCACGCTGTGGCAGGGCGTCGACGTGCCGGGGTCCTCGTGCCAGCTCGTCATCATCGACCGCATCCCCTTCCCCCGACCGGACGACCCGCTCGCGTCCGCCCGGGCGCAGGCCATCGCCCGGATGGGGGGCAACGGGT